>NZ_CAJGBM010000013.1:0-97529 GCF_904426495.1 Pseudomonas sp. OF001
CCTGCTTGGGCACGAAGTAGTACATCATGCCGAGGAAGCCGGTGGTCAGGAAGAAGCCCACGGCGTTGTGGCCGTACCACCACTGCACCATGGCGTCGGTGGCGCCGCTGTACAGCGAGTAGGACTTCAGCAGGCCGACCGGCAGCTCCAGGTTGTTGACGATGTGCAGCATCGCCGTCACCAGGATGAAGGCGCCGAAGAACCAGTTGCCCACGTAGATGTGCTTGGTCTTGCGCTGCATGACGGTGCCGAAGAACACCACCGCGTAGGCGACCCACACCACGGCGATCAGGATGTCGATCGGCCACTCCAGCTCGGCGTACTCCTTGGAGGAGGTGTAGCCCAGCGGCAGGGTGATGGCTGCGAGCAGAATCACCAGCTGCCAGCCCCAGAACACGAAGCTGGCCAGCGGACCACCGAACAGGCGGGTCTGGCAGGTGCGCTGCACCGAATAGAACGAGGTGGCGAACAGGGCGCAACCGCCGAACGCGAAGATCACCGCGTTGGTGTGCAACGGTCGCAGGCGACCGAAGCTGGTCCACGGCAGGTCGAAGTTCAGACCCGGCCAGACCAGTTGCGCGGCGATGAAGACGCCAGCCGCCATGCCGACGATCCCCCAGATCACCGTCATGACGGCGAACTGGCGGACCACCTTGTAGTTATAAGCAGTCCTTGTGTTTTCTGTGCTCATTTTCGAGGTTCCACGACTAATGGGCTTGATCGGAAAAAGATCAGCATCAGCATGGATAAACTGCCTCGGATAGATGTTGATACAAATCAAGGCCCTAGGGGGCGTGAGGTCTTTTGCATGGAAAATTCCGAACTTTTGTGCTCCGGCCCGGTCACCGGCGCCCTTGGGCACCTGATCCTGGCCCATGGCGCGGGGGCGCCGATGGACAGTCCGTTCATGCACGAGATGGCCGCGCGCCTGGGCGAGCTGGGCGTGCGCGTGGTGCGCTTCGAGTTCCCCTACATGGCCAGCCGCCGCCAGGGCGGCGGCAAGCGCCCGCCCAATCCGCAGGCCCAACTGCTCGACTGCTGGCGCGCGGTCTGGCGTGCGGTGAACGCACGCGAACCGGGCGCCTGGGCGATCGGCGGCAAGTCGATGGGCGGGCGCATGGCCAGCCTGCTGGCCGACGAACTGGGGGCGGCCGGGCTGGTCTGCCTGGGCTACCCCTTCCATGCCGCCGGCAAGCCGGAGCGGCCGCGGGTCGAGCACCTGGCCGGCCTGCGGACGCTGACCCTGATCGTGCAGGGCGAACGCGACGCCCTGGGCAACCGCGAGCGGGTGGCCGGCTATGCGCTGGCGCCGGCCATCCGCCTGCTCTGGCTGGAGGCGGCCGATCACGACCTCAAGCCGCTCAAGGCCTCCGGCTTCAGCCACGCGCAGCACCTGCAGCGCGCCGCGGAGGCGGTCGCCGCTTTCCTGGCCGCGCAGGGCGGAGCGGGCGGCAGCTCGTAGACCCGCCGCCGAGGTTCAGTCCGCCAGCAGGTGCCGTAGCACGTGGTGGAGGATGCCGCCGGCCTTGAAGTAGTCGACCTCCAGGGCGGTGTCGACGCGGCACAGCGCCTCGATGCGCTCCTCGGTGCCGTCGCTGCGGCGGATCTCCACGATCAGCTTCTGCCGCGGCCTGAGGCCGCCGGCCAGACCGCGGATGGCCAGCCGCTCGCTGCCGTTGAGGGCCAGGCTCTGGCGGTTCTGCCCGGGCAGGAACTGCAGCGGCAGCACGCCCATGCCGACCAGGTTGGTGCGGTGGATGCGCTCGAAGCTCTCGGCGATCACCGCGCGGATGCCCAGCAGGCGGGTGCCCTTGGCCGCCCAGTCGCGCGAGGAGCCGGTGCCGTACTCCTTGCCGGCGATCACCACCAGCGGCACGCCTTCGCCCTGGTAGCGCATGGCGGCGTCGTAGATCGACAGCCTGTCGCCGGAGGGCTGGTGCAGGGTGTTGCCGCCCTCCTCGCCGCCGAGCATCTCGTTCCTGATGCGGATGTTGGCGAAGGTGCCGCGCATCATCACCTCGTGGTTGCCGCGTCGCGCGCCGTAGGAGTTGAAGTCGGCCGGCGCCACGCCGAGCCCCTGCAGGTACAGGCCGGCCGGCGAGCTGGGCTTGATGCTGCCGGCCGGCGAGATGTGGTCGGTGGTGATCGAGTCGCCGAACAGGGCGAGGATGCGCGCCTGCTCGATGTCGGCCAGCGCGGCCGGCGGCTGGTCGATGCCGGCGAAGAACGGCGGGTGCTTGATGTAGGTGGAGACCGGGTCCCAGGCATAGGTGGCGCCGCCGCTCACCGCGATCGCCTGCCAGGCGGTGTCGCCGCCGAACACGTCGGCATAGCGGTTGCGGAACATGCCGCCGTCCACCGCGGCGACCGCCGCCGCCACCGCGGCGTCGCTCGGCCAGATGTCCCTGAGGTACACCGGCTGGCCGTCGCTGCCGCTGCCCAGCGGCTCGCGGGTCAGGTCGATGCGCGTGGTGCCGGCCAGGGCGAAGGCCACCACCAGCGGCGGCGAGGCCAGCCAGTTGGCCTTGACCTGCGGATGCACGCGGCCCTCGAAGTTGCGGTTGCCGGACAGCACCGAGCTGACGATCAGGTCGTTGGCGTTGACGCAGTCGGCGATGGCCGGCGGCAGCGGCCCCGAGTTGCCGATGCAGGTGGTGCAGCCGTAGCCGACCAGGTTGAAGCCCAGCTGATCCAGGTAAGGCGTCAGGCCGGCCTTGGCCAGGTAGTCGGTGACCACCTTGGAGCCCGGCGCCAGCGACGACTTGACCCAGGGGCGGCGACTCAGGCCGCGCTCCACCGCGTTCCTGGCCAGCAGCCCGGCGGCCATCAGCACGCTGGGGTTGGAGGTGTTGGTGCAGGAGGTGATGGCGGCGATCACCACGTCGCCGTGGTGCAGGGCGTAGGGTTCGCCGGCGACCGCGAAGTCGCTGTCCAGCTCGGCCTGGCGTCCGCCGAGCTCGAGCAGCAGGTCGAACTGGGCGCGGATGTCCTCCAGGGCGACGCGGTCCTGTGGCCGCTTCGGCCCGGCCAGCGAAGGCTGCACGCTGGCGAGATTCAGCGCCAGGCTGTCGCTGAAGGTCGGTTCGTCACCGGCCTGGCGCCACAGGCCCTGGGCCTTGCAGTAGGCCTCGACCAGGGCGATGCGCGCCGGATCGCGGCCGGACAGGTGCAGGTAGTCGAGGGTGATCGCATCGACGGGGAAGAAGCCGCAGGTGGCGCCGTACTCCGGGGCCATGTTGGCGATGGTGGCGCGGTCGGCCAGTGGCAGGTGGTCGAGGCCGGGGCCGTAGAACTCGACGAACTTGCCCACCACGCCGCGCTTTCTCAGCTGTTCGGTGACGGTCAGCACCAGGTCGGTGGCGGTCACCCCCTCGCGCAGCTTGCCGGACAGGCGCACGCCGACCACCTCGGGGATCAGCATCGACAGCGGCTGGCCGAGCATCACCGCCTCGGCCTCGATGCCGCCGACGCCCCAGCCGAGCACGCCCAGGCCGTTGATCATGGTGGTGTGCGAGTCGGTGCCGACTAGGGTGTCGGGGTAGGCCAGGGTTTCGCCGCCCTCGTCGCTGCTCCACACCACCTGGGCCAGGTACTCGAGGTTGACCTGGTGGCAGATGCCGGTGCCCGGCGGCACCACGCGGAAGTTGGCGAAGGCCTGCTGCCCCCAGCGCAGGAAGGCGTAGCGCTCGTGGTTGCGCTGCATCTCGATGGCCACGTTGTCGGCGAAGGCGCTGGGATCGGCGAAGCGGTCGACCATCACCGAGTGGTCGATCACCAGGTCCACCGGGGCCAGCGGGTTGATCTTCTGCGGATCGCCGCCGGCGCCGGCCATGGCGTCACGCATGGCGGCCAGGTCGACCACGCCCGGCACGCCGGTGAAGTCCTGCATCAGCACCCGCGCCGGGCGGAACTGGATCTCCCGCTCCGAGCTGCGCCTCTTCAGCCACTCCACCACCGCCCGGCAGTCGGCGGCGCTGACGCTGCGGCCGTCTTCGCTGCGCAGCAGGTTCTCCAGCAGTACCTTGAGCGATATGGGCAGCTGGCGCAGGTCGCCGAGCTGACGGGCCGCCTCGGGCAGGCTGTAATAGTGGTAGGTGCGGCCGTCGACCTCGAGCTGACGGCGGCAGGCGAAACTGTCCGGATGGGGCATGGCGGTGTCCTCCAGTCGGGCCGGGCGGCGGGAAGCCGACGCGGGACTCGATCCACAAGCCTAGACCGCCCGCCGCCAGGCTGCTGCGCGGTTGGCCGCGGAGCCGCTTTGCGCGACAATGCCGGCCTGTCCAGCGGAGTCCCCCATGTCCCAGCAACCCGACGCCATCCTCGACGCCACCGGTCTGAGCTGCCCCGAGCCGGTGATGCTGCTGCACAACAAGGTGCGCGACCTGCCCGCCGGCGGCCTGCTCAAGGTGATCGCCACCGATCCCTCGACCTGGCGCGACATCCCCAAGTTCTGCCTGTTCCTCGGCCATGAGCTGCTCGAGCAGCAGCAGGACGCCGGCACCTACCTGTACTGGATCCGCAAGAAGCTCGACTGAGGGAGGCTATGCCCGCACGGCGCGCCGGCCGATGCGCTGCAGGCGTACGCCGAGCAGCACGGCGGCGCAGGTCAGTCCCACCACCAGCCCCTGCCACAGGCCCTGCGGCCCGCTGGGTACACCCAGCCAGTCGCTGAGTCCGAGGCCGTAGCCGATCGGCAGGCCGATGCCCCAGTAGGCCAGCAGGGTGATCAGCATGGTCGCCCGGGTGTCCTGGTAGCCGCGCAGGGCACCGGCGGCGGTGACCTGGATGGCGTCGGAGAACTGGAACAGCGCCGAATACACCAGCAGCGCGCTGGCCACCGCCAGCACCTCGGCATCCGGGGTGTACAGGCGGGCGATGTCCTCGCGCAGCAGCAGCATCAGGCTGGCCGAGACGCAGGCGTAGGCCAGCGCGGTGGCCATCGCCACCCCCGCCGAGAAGCGCGCCGCGCGCGGCGCACCGCGGCCCAGCGCCTGGCCGACCCGCACCGTGGCGGCCATCGCCAGCGAGTAGGGGATCATGAACACCATCGAGGAGAAGTTCAGGGCGATCTGGTGGCCGGCCACCACGCTGGCGCCGAGGCTGCCGATCAGCAGGGCGATCACCGAGAAGATGCTTGCCTCGGCGAAGATGGCGATGCCGATCGGCAGGCCGATGGCCAGCAGGTCGCGAATCGCCGGCCACTGCGGCGCCTCGAGGTGCGCGAACAGCCGGCTCGAGCGGTACACCGGCGCCCAGCGCACCCACCACAGCATCGCGCCGAGCATGAACCACATGACCAGCGCGGTGGCCCAGCCGCAGCCGACGCCGCCCATGGTCGGCAGGCCGAGCTTGCCGTGGATGAAGATGTAGTTGGCCGGAATGTTCAGCAGCAGGCCGAGGATGCCGATCACCATGCTCGGCCGGGTGCTGCCCAGGCCGTCGCTGAAGCCGCGCAGCACCTGATACAGCGCCAGCGCCGGGAAGCCGACCGCCACCGCCTGCAGGTAGCCCATGGCAGTGGCGCGCAGGGAGTCCTCCACCCCCATCCGCGCCAGCACCGGCTCGGCGCCGAACAGCAGCAGGGTGGCGAGCAGGCCGATGCCCAGCGCCAGCCACAGGGCCTGGCGCACCAGCGGGCCGATCAGCGCATGGCTGCCGGCACCGACCTTGCGCGCCACCTTGGCGGTGGTGGCCATCAGGATGCCGTTCATCAGCAGCAGCACCGGAATCCAGATCGAGTTGCCCAGCGCCACCGCGGCCAGGTCGCGCGGGCTGACCCGCCCGGCCATCAGGGTATCGACGAAGCCCATGGCGGTGTTGGCCAGCTGGGCGATGATGATCGGCCCGGCGAGGGCGAGCAGGGCCTTGACTTCGTGGAGGGTACGGCGGGCAGGGGAGAGCGCGGGGGGAGCGGGCAGGGCGGACATGACGGGCCTCGAAAAGCAGGCGGCCAGTCTAGGCCATGCACCGCAATGGGGCCAGCGCGCGGCTGCCGCCGGCCGGGCCATCTGCGCTAAAGTTGGACAAATTTCCTGACGGACACCCCCATGCGCCTGCTGGCCGACGAAAACATCCCCCTGCTCGACCCCTTCTTCGCGTCCTTCGGCGAGATCCGCCGCCTGCCGGGGCGCGGCATCGACCGTGCCGCCGTCATGGACGCCGACGCGCTGCTGGTGCGCTCGGTGACCCGTGTCGACCGCGCACTGCTGGAGGGCAGCCCGGTCAGGTTCGTCGGCACCTGCACCATCGGCACCGACCATCTGGACCTGGCGTACTTCGCCGAGGCGGGCATCGCCTGGTCCAGCGCCCCGGGCTGCAACGCCCGCGGCGTGGTGGAGTACGTGCTCGGCGCGCTGCTGGCGCTGGCCGAGCGCCACGGCGCCGAGCTGGCCGCGCGCACCTATGGCGTGGTCGGCGCCGGCCAGGTCGGCGGCCGGCTGGTCGAGCTGCTGCGCGGCCTGGGCTGGCAGGTGCTGGTCTGCGACCCACCGCGCCAGGCCGCCGAGGGCGGCGACTTCGTCGCGCTGGAGGAGATCATCCGCCGCTGCGACGTGATCAGCCTGCACACCCCGCTGACCCGCGAGGGCGGCGATGCCACCTGGCACCTGCTGGATGGCGCACGCCTCAACAGCCTCAAGCCCGGCTGCTGGCTGATCAACGCCAGCCGCGGCGCGGTGGTCGACAACGCCGCGCTCAAGGCGCACCTCGCCGGCGGCGTCGATCTGGAGGTGGTGCTGGATGTCTGGGAGGGCGAGCCGCTGGTGGATGCCGAGCTGGCGCCGCTGTGCCGGCTGGCCACCCCGCACATCGCCGGCTACAGCCTGGACGGCAAGCTGCGCGGCACCGAGCAGATCTACCAGGCGTTCTGCGCCTGGCGCGGCGAGCCGGCGAGCGTGCGCCTGGCCGAGCTGCTGCCGACGCCCTGGCTGGGCGAGATGGTGCTGCACGAGTCGGCCGATCCGGCCTGGGCGCTGGCCACCCTGTGTCGCGCGGTGTACGACCCGCGCCGCGACGATGCCGATTTCCGCCGCAGCCTCCTCGGCGTTGCCGAGGCGAGGCGCGCCGGCTTCGATGCGCTGCGCAAGCACTACCCGATGCGCCGCGAGCTGCCCGAGCTGCGGGTGCGGGTGGAAGGGGAGGGGCAGGAACTGCGCCGCCAGCTGGCGGCGCTGGGCGTGCAGCTGGTCTGATCAGCCGAACAGGCGGCGACGTGGCTGGCTGTCCTTCTCCAGCTGGCGGCAGGCCTGCAGGATCATCTGCTCGGTGATCGGGATCTCGCGGCCCTGGGCGTCGATGATCGCGCCCAGGTGCAGGTGGCGCAGCTTCCGTGCGGTCTGGATGGGGTTGGCTTGCGGTTGTTCGCGATGCATGGCGGTCTCTCCTGATCTGCCGATGCCCGGCAGTCTAGAGCGCCCAGGTTAACGCCGGGTTACAGCGGCCCGGAAACGCCAAGGCCCGGACGCAGCGCGTCCGGGCCTTGTTGATTGCACCCTGACTCAGTTCCTGGCGATCAGGTTGCCGGCGTGCAGGCCGCATTCCTTGTGGGTGGCTTCCTCCCACCACCAGCGCCCCTCGCGCTCGTGCTGGTTGGGCAGCACCGGGCGGGTGCAGGGCTCGCAGCCGATGCTGATGTAGCCCTGCTCGTGCAGCGGGTTGTAGGGGATCTCCAGCATGCGGATGTAGCCCCACACTTCCTCGCTGCTCATGTTGGCCAGCGGGTTGAACTTGTACAGCGGCTTGTCGGGCGTGGAGAAGGCGCCGTCCAGCTCGAGCACCGCCACCTGGCTGCGGGTGCCGGGACTCTGGTCGCGGCGCTGGCCGGTGGCCCAGGCGCTGACGCCGGCCAGCTTGCGCTTGAGCGGCTCGATCTTGCGGATGCCGCAGCACTCGCCGTGGCCGTCCTTGTAGAAGCTGAACAGGCCCTTCTCGCGTACCAGCGGCTCGAGCAGGCGCGGATCGGGGGAGAGCACCTCGATCTTGATGCCGTAGTGCTCGCGGACCTGCTCGATGAAGCGGTAGGTCTGCGCGTGCAGGCGGCCGGTATCCAGGCTGAACACCCTGACGTTCTTGTTCAGCTTCCAGGCCATGTCCACCAGCACCACGTCCTCGGCGCCACTGAAGGAGATCCACAGGTCGTCGCCGAAGTGCTCGAAGGCGAGCTTGAGCACCTCCTGCGGGGATTTGTCGGCGTAGGCGGCCGCCAGGGCGGCAACATCGAGGGTCTGGCTCATCGGGATGTCCGGTAGATTCGTGGGTAAGGCGTGGCAGCGATGGTACCAGCAAGCTGTTTATGCGATGAAATAACCAAATGCCGCTATTCACCTAACCATGTGGAATATGTGGCGCCGGTTCGGGCGAATTTCTGTCGCGCGCCTCCCTGCGCCGCGTTGCGCCCCGCCGGGCAAGCGGCTAGAGTGCCGCCTCAATTTCTGTCTGTTCATCGAGGAGTCTGCTGTGGAAATCGCCTGCCTTGATCTCGAGGGCGTACTGGTCCCGGAAATCTGGATCGCCTTCGCCGAAAAAACCGGAATCGACGCGCTCAAGGCGACTACCCGCGACATTCCCGACTACGACGTGCTGATGAAGCAGCGCCTGCGCATCCTCGACGAGCACGGCCTCAAGCTGCGCGACATCCAGGAAGTGATCGCCACCCTCAAGCCGCTGGACGGCGCGGTGGAGTTCGTCGACTGGCTGCGCGAGCGCTTCCAGGTGATCATCCTCTCCGACACCTTCTACGAGTTCTCCCAGCCGCTGATGCGCCAGCTCGGCTTCCCGACCCTGCTGTGCCACAAGCTGGTCACCGACGAGACCGACCGCGTGGTGGACTACCAGCTGCGCCAGAAGGATCCCAAGCGCCAGTCGGTGATCGCCCTGAAGAGCCTGTACTACCGCGTGATCGCCGCCGGCGACTCCTACAACGACACCACCATGCTCAGCGAGGCCCACGCCGGCATCCTGTTCCATGCCCCGGACAACGTGATCCGCGAGTTCCCGCAGTTCCCGGCGGTGCACACCTACGAGGACCTCAAGCAGGAGTTCCTCAAGGCGTCCAGCCGCAAGCTCAGCCTGTAAGCGCTGCGTCGAACGTCAAAGCGAGGCCCGCCCAGTGCGGGCCTCGCTGTTTCCGGGGGAGGGAAGCGGCGCTCAGGCCCGCAGCGGCACCAGGCGCAGGTGCGCACCCAGCGCCAGCATGTGCTGCTGCTTGATGCTGACCCGCTGCCCCTTCATTTCCTCCCATACGGCCCGCCAGCCGCCCAGCTCGGCTTCCTCCAGCTGGCGTGCCTGGCGGAACTGGCGGTCGAAGTGGGCTCGGCTGCCGCAAGCCAGCAGTGCCTCGTCCAGCTCAGGCAACAGCAGTGCATCGGCGCGCGGCAGGCTGGCGGCGATGGCCAGGCCGGCCGGGTCGTAGTCGGGGAAGACCACCACCGGCGTGGCCGCCGGCAGCCGTTCCAGCAACTGGCGGGCGCCGCGGGCCAGGCCGCGGTGGCCGCGGTAGACGATCAGGCTGCCGGCCAGTTCGGCCGCTGCCGGGTAGTCCTCCCAGTCGTCGAAGCTGTCGAGGTTCTCGATCAGCACCAGCCGGGCGATGGCCGCGGTGTCCAGTTGCGGCAGCGCCACGCGCAGGCTGAGGCCGCGGGCGAGGGCCGGCAGCGGCGCGGGCAGGGCGCCCTTGACCAGCACGAAGTCGTCGTCGGGGCGGCGGCGGGCGATCTTCTCGTCGACGGCGCGCGCGGCGACCTCGCGGCGGCTGCCGTCCGGTACGCCCTCCAGCGGATCGAAGCCCCACTCGTCCCGCGCCAGGCGCTGCAGCAGCCGGCGCGTCTCGACGTCGAAGTGCAGCCACTTGCCCGAGGGGCGGCCCAGCTCGAAATGGACGTGCAGCTGCTGCCAGGTACGGTTGAACTCCACCCGTTCCAGACGCTCGCGCAGCAGGCGGTGCACGGCGTTGTGGTGGCTGCGGCTCAGGCCAGCCACAGCGAGAGGTCCCGCACGATGAAGTTGCCGGAAAACACCGGGTGCGGCTCGCCGTCGGGGGCGAGCTGGAAGCAGGCGCGCTGCTCGTCGGGCAGCGCCTCGTAGCCGCCGATCACCTGGTACAGCCAGCTCTCGGGATCGCAGGACAGCTCGTGCTCGCGCCACCAGGTCAGCGCCGACACCGGCTGGCCGCTCTCGATCACCGCGCAGAGGTACTCCTGCACGGCGAGCTGGATGGGGCTCGGCTGCACCTCGAAGCTTTCCACCTCGCCCAGGGTCAGCTCGCCGGCCTCGGCCAGCGGCGCGGCCGGGCGTTCCTCGCGCTGGGCGCGGATCTGCGCGGCGAGGGCGAGCAGCTCGGCCTCCTGGCTGCCGTCGTGAAGGTTGGCCGTCGCCGGGGCGATCAGCGCCTCGGCGAGGTTGAGCAGCTGCGGCATCTCCGGGCGCGCGGTGTGGCTGCCCGGGCGGTAGTCGGGCTGCTGTTCGGCGTGCAGCAGCCAGCCGCGCAGCAGGCGGGTGCGGCCCTGGATCTTGCGGAAGCGGCCGAGCAGTTCGAGCAGGCGAGCCTGCACCACGCCCAGCTCCTGGCAGCAGCCGCTGACCTGGCGCTGCAGGCGGGTGACCAGCAGGCGGCGCAGCTCGCGCAGTTCGCCGGCGGTTTCCGCCAGTTCGCTGAAGTCGATCAGCTCCAGGCCGGCCAGCAGCTCGCTGACCTGGGCCTGGGCCAGCTCGTTCTCGCGGATCTTGGCGCCGAGGCTGCCGACGTAGCCGAACTCGTTGTTGATCCGCCCCCACAGCACGCGGACGCTGTGGCCGAGGCCCTCGCAGAAGCTGTAGACGTGCTCGCGCAGGTCGGCCAGGTAGGCGTCGGCGGCGGCGAAGTCGCCCTGGTGGCGCGCCTCCTTGTAGTGGGCGGCGAGGGTCTTGAAGGTGGCCAGGGTGCTGCCGGTGTTGGCGTCGATCTGCCGGTTGCGGTCGTCGCGCAGGGCCTCCTCGAGCAGGGCGCGCACCACCCGGCGCAGGTGCAGGTCGGCGCCCGGCTCCGGGCGGTAGAGCACGCCGTCCTTGACCAGCCGCTCCTGCACGCCGGGCTCGAGGGCGTCGTCGCCGACCGCACCGGCCAGGTAGGCGTCCATGATGGTCTCGGCGTGGCGGCCCAGCTGGCGCAGGAAACGCACCCCGGCCTGGTGCAGGTTGCCGCTCACAGCAGGCTCCCCTGGCTGGCCAGCTCGGCGCGCTCCTCGAGCGCGAGGCCCTCGGCCTCGTCGATGAAGCGGATCACCTCGTACAGGTAGTCCAGCTTGCCGGTGCCGAGGTAGATCTGCTTCTCCGGGTTGGGGCGCAGCAGGTAGCCGAGTTCGCACAGGCGCTTGAACACCTGCTTGATCTGCGCGTCGACGCTGGAACTGGTCGAGCCGAACAGCCGGTAGTGGCTGATGCGCGCCAGCTGCTCGCGGAACGCCGGGGTGTCCTCGACGATGCTCTGCAGCTCGTTGAGGCGGATCGGGCTGCCCTCGGTGAGCGGCGCGTCCTGGGCGCCGGCCTGCTGGACCAGCAGCAGCCACTCGACCAGCGGAGTGAGGGCGTTGCAGACGTCGCGGAACTGCTGGCCGACCACCCGCCGCTCGGCCTCGCCGAGCTGGCGATAGGCGCAGTAGAACACCTCGGCCTCGCTGCCGGCGCCGACTGCGGCCACGCTGCGGTTGAGGGTGGCCAGGTAGTCGTCGACCTGCTCGCGGTTGGCCGGATTCTTCAAAAAGCGCCAGCCTTCCTCGTCGCTGGTGCGGCAGATGAAGGCGCCCTGCAGCAGGCGCTCGATGACCTTGCCCTTGTTCGACAGCATCAGACGGTTTCCTCGCTCAGGCGGGCTTTCAGGCGTTCGCCGATCACGTCCAGGCGCGGCTTGACCACCTGCAGCCGGCGGCTCTGCTTGTCGACGATGTAGCGGTTCTTGAACAGCGCCAGTACCTCGGAATCCGGGTTGGGGAAGGCACCGAGGATGCGGATGGCGTTGCTGGCGCAGGCGTCGAAGATCTTCTTCACGTTGCTGTGGTGCAGGGTGCCCAGCTCGTCGATCGGCCAGTGGATGGTCGCCGGGGCGCGGCCGCGCAGCAGGCGGGTGAAGGCGAGCAGGAACTTGCAGAGGATCAGGTAGGCCATGCCGTGGCTGGACGACTCGTTGAGCTGGCGGTCGGTGCGGATCACCAGGTCGCTGTTGCCCTCGCGCAGGCGCAGCTCGATCTCCAAGAGGCCGGCGATGCCGCTGGTCAGCGCCGAGCGGCCGAGCACCTCGAGGGCGCGGCGCATGCTGCCGGTGTAGTCCTCGCCGGGCAGATCACTGAAGCCGCTGTCCTCCCATTCGCGGTAGGCGGCGACGAAGGCGCGCAGCTCCGGCCAGAACTCCAGTTCGGTGATCTTCGAGCGGATGGTCACCGCCGAGTTGGACACGCCGTCGAGGAACAGCTCCTCGCCGACCTCGCGGGTGATCCGCGCGCTCTGGCTGGCGATGCGCTGGTCGATGTCGGCCAGCACGGCGAAGTAGTCGAACAGGTCCTTGCCGAAGATCCGCCCCTGCTCGCGCAGCGCGGTGATGCTCTGCGGCACCAGCACGTTGAGCAGCTGGGCCAGCGCTGGCACCAGGCGGCGGTAGTCGAGGGTCGGCACGCCGCGCTCGCTGACCAGGCTGCACTCCTCGCGGCTGCGCTCCCAGGTCTCGGTCAGGCTGGAGCCGGCCTTGCCGGCGATCAGGCTGTCGAAGCGCTCGACGTGCTGCCGGATGGCGGCGAGCAGGTTCTCGCGGCCGTGCAGCAGCTCCTGGGCCAGGCGCAGGCGTTCGTCCAGCTCGCCGGCCGGCGTCTGGCCGTCGCGTGGCAGCTTGAGTTCGCCGAGGCGCTTGATCAGCCCCTTGAGGCTGTCGAGCTGCTCGCCGAGCCGGCCCTGGGCCTGCAGGGCCTCGCGGCGCTGCTGCTCCAGTGCGTCGCGGCGGCTCTTGAAGGCCTGGGTGGCGGTGTCCAGGCGCAGTTTGAGGTCGGTCGCTTCGCGCCTGTGCTCGATCAGATCCTCCTGCAGCTGCGGCTTGCGCTTGAGCCAGGTGAGCGCGTACCACTCATCAAAGCGGTGCACCTCGGCACGCCGCGCCTCGGTGTCGCGGATGCGCTGCTCGCGTTCGCGGATGCCGCTCTTCAGCTGGATCAGCTGCGCCTCGTCGACGCCGCGCGACTTCAGTTCGTTGCGGTACCAGCTCTCGCAGGCGGCCAGCTCGGCTTTGCCCTGGGCGCGCTGCTCCTCCAGCTGGCCGCGCAGCTGGGCCAGGCGCTGCTCCAGGTCGCCGATCACCTGCTGCCAGTGCGCGCTGGTGTCCAGGCGCGCCTCGCGGTGCTGGCTGTCCAGCTCCTCCAGCAGGCTGGCGTGCTCCAGCTTGAGCTGGGCGAGGGCGGCATCCAGGCCGGCGAGCTGCTGGCGCGCGCTCTGGCGGCGCTCGGCCAGCGCGGCGTCGAGGCGCTCCTTGAGCGCAGCGCGTTCCTCCCTGAGGCGCTGGCGGTTGTCCTTGGCGGTCTGCACAGCGGTGCGCGCCAGCACCAGGCGGGTGTTCAGCTCTTCCAGCGCGGCGCCGTGTTCGCCCAGCTGGCTCTCCACCTGCTCCTGCTGGTTGCGGGCGTCCTGCAGGTTGTCGCCGGCCAGTTGCACGCGATGGCGCAGTTCGGCCTCGCCGGCGGCGTGCTCCGGGGTGGCCAGCGCGGCGAGATCGAGCTGCACGCCGTACAGGCTGTCGGCCGGCGCCTCGCTGAGGGCCGGCTTGAGGTCGCTGCGCTGCAGCAGGCTCGGCTCGATCACCTTGCCGAGCTGCTGCTCCCAGCCCGGCTGCTCGCGGCGCAGGAACTCCAGCAGGCTGTGCTGGCCGGGGTAGAGCAGGCGCTCGGCGTCGTCCAGCTCGCGCTGGCGTTCGCCGACCCGGCGGCTGGCCTGGGCGAGCTGCCGGGCAGCCTCCTCGCGCTGGCGCAGCAGCAGGCGCTCCTGCTGCTGCAGGGCGTCGAGCTGCTGGGCGGCGGCGTCGCGCTGCTCCTCGGCCTCCTCCTGGCGGCGGTCGAGAATCTCCAGGCTCAGCGCTTCCTCCTCGCTGTAGGCGAAGCTGGCGATCAGCTGTTCCTGGCGGCTCTTCTCCAGTTCGAGGGCGTGGCGTCGCTCGCGGCTGGCGCTTTCCGCCTCCTGACGGCGGTTGGCGAAGGCGCGGTCGAGCTGGGCGAGGGCCTCGTGTTTGTGCTGGGTGCGCTCGGCCAGTTCGTCGCGCACCCGGCTTTCCTGCTCGTGCAGGCGGTCGACGGCTTCCTGCTGGCGCTCCTGGACGATCTGCTTGCGCTCCAGGTAGGCGTTCTGCACGTCGGCGTGCTGTTCGGTGAGCAGGCGCAGGCGTTCCTTGTGGTTGTCCAGCTCCAGGCGCCAGCCGTCGAGCTTCTCCAGGTCGGCCTTGGCCTGGTCGATGTCGGCGTCGAGGTGCTGCTGGTACTGCTCCTCGATGTGCTGCAGCTGGGTTTCCGCGCTGTCGATGCGTGCCTGTACCTGCGACAGCTCGAGGCTGAGGGCATCGCGCTGGTCCTTCCAGTCGTCCTCCAGCAGCTTGAGTTCGAAGCCGCTCTGCTCGAGTGCCAGGCGCAGCTGCTCCTGGCGGGCGAACAGCAGCGGCTGGTCGGTCTGGAAGGCCTGCAGCAGGCCGGCCAGGCGCGTCTCGCCGGCCTGCAGCTCGGCGAAGTCGTGCTCCAGGCGGGCGAACTGCGGGCGCAGCGCGGCGAAGCCCTGGATCAGTTGGCTGTCGCGGATCCAGTCCTCGACCCGCTGCGGGCTGAGCCCGGTGGTCGGCGGCGCCACGCCGTCCTCCTCGAGGATGGCGGCGACCATCGACTTGACCGTCTCCATCTTGCCCTCGCGCGAGTGCACGGCGCGCACCAGCTTCTCGATGTGGCGCAGGCTGTGCTCGCCGGCGCACAGCGAGAACTGCCGGGCCAGCTGGCGCAGCTCGCCGCGCTGGCTGTCGGCGGCCAGCAGGCTGCGGTCGTTCTGGATGATCGCCCGGTACTGGCGGGTGTTCAGCTGGTTGCTGACCGCCACGCCGCTCTGGCGGAAGTGGCGGCCCAGCTCGGCCATGCTGCGGCAGACCACGACATCGCCCTGGCGGCTCCTGATGTAGTCGTCCAGCTCGAAGGCCTTGTGCGCCAGGCGGTAGTCGACGCCGCGGCCGTCGCTGCTGGCGGCGAGGATGGTCTGGCAGGCCTCGCCGTCCATGCGCTGGTATTCGTAGACGATGAAGCTCTGCTCGGTCGGCAGGTACCAGCGCTCGAAGCTGTCGCGGGTGGCCGGCACCACGCGGCTCGGGTATTCGCCGTAGAACACCGGCACCAGGCGCTGCAGGGTGGTCTTGCCGGAGGCGTTGGTACCGCAGATGTTGGTGTGGTCGTCGACCAGCAGCTCGACCACGCCGGCGAGGTGGGTGTTGATCAGGATGATGCGGTTGAGGCTGGGCATGCAGCTCCCTTGCTGGGCGGCAAAAGCACTGATTTTAGGCATCCGCCGGCGCGGGGGGAATGCTGTTCGTCTCATCGCCGTGATTCGCGGCGGCGGATGCGCGGCCGGGTGGGCTTGGCTACCATCGGCCGGTGATTCTTACTGTTCTTCGGAGTGCCGCATGCTGATCAGACGAAGTTCCCGCGCGGACTGCAAATCCTCGGAAATCACCCCGGAAGCCGTCTACCGCGAGCGGCGGCGCTTCATGGCCGCCAGCGGCGTGCTGCTCGCCGGCAGCCTGCTGCCGGACTGGCTGCTGGCCGGCACGGCGCGCTACGGGCAGGTGCCGGAAGCCGCGGCGCCGGACTGGTTCGCCCGCCAGCTGCAGGGCGTGCGCTGGCAGGACGCGCCGCAAGACGAGGCGCTGACGCCCTGGTCGGCGGCCACCGGCTACAACAACTTCTACGAATTCGGCCCGGACAAGGGCGATCCGGCGGCCAATGCCGGACGGATGTCGACGGCCGACTGGACGGTGCAGGTCGACGGCGAGGTGGCCAGGCCGGGGCGCTATGGCCTGGAGGAGCTGTTCTCCGAACAGACGCTGGAGGAGCGCATCTACCGCCTGCGCTGCGTCGAGGCCTGGTCGATGGTGATCCCCTGGCTGGGCTTTCCGCTGGCCGCGTTGCTGAAGAAGGTGGAGCCGACCGCCAATGCGCGTTACGTGCGCTTCGAGTCGCTGGTCGACGAGCGGGTGATGCCCGGGGTGACCTCCAACTTCGCGCGAATCGACTGGCCCTACGTCGAAGGGTTGCGCCTGGATGAGGCGATGCATCCGCTGACCATCCTGGCGGTCGGCATGTACGGGCGCATCCTGCCCAACCAGAACGGCGCGCCGCTGCGCCTGGTGGTGCCCTGGAAGTACGGCTTCAAGAGCATCAAGTCGATCGTGCGGATCAGCCTGGTGGCCGAGCAACCGGTTACCACCTGGCAGAGCATGGCGCCGCAGGAGTACGGCTTTTACGCCAACGTCAATCCGCAGGTCGACCATCCGCGCTGGAGCCAGGCGCGGGAGCGGCGCCTGCCGAACAGTCTGTTCAGCCCTAACCTGCGGCCGACGCTGATGTTCAACGGCTATGCCGAGGAGGTCGCCGACCTCTACGCCGGCATGGACCTGCGCCGGGAGTACTGAGCATGCTGCTGGCCGTGCGTCTTGCGGTGTTCGCCGCCGCCTTGGCGGTGCCGGGGTTCTGGCTGTATCAGGCGCTGGGCGGGCTGCTCGGTCCCGATCCGGGCAAGGTGCTGCTGGAGCGACTGGGGCAGGGCGCCCTGTGCCTGCTGCTGCTGACCCTGGCGCTGTCGCCGCTGCGCCGCTTGAGCGGCTGGCCCGGCTGGCTGCGCCTGCGGCGCCAGCTCGGCCTGTGGTGCTTCGCCTATGCCTGCCTGCACCTGCTCGCCTGGCTGGCGTTCCTGCTCGGTTTCGACCCGGGCGCGCTGGGCACGGAGCTGGCCGAGCGGCCCTACATCCTGGTCGGCTTCGCCGCCTGGGCGCTGCTCCTGCCGCTGGCGCTGACCTCCAACCGCACCAGCATGCGCCGCCTCGGCGCTGGCTGGCAGCGCCTGCACCGGCTGGTCTACCTGGCCCTCGTGCTGGCCCTGCTGCATTTTCTCTGGGTGGTGCGCTCGGACCTCGGCGAGTGGCTGGTCTATGCGGCGGTGGCGGCGCTGCTGCTGACGCTGCGCTGGCCCTGGCTGCTGGCGCGCCTGAGCGGCGTGTTCAGGCGGGCAGGGTAGCCTGCAGGGTTTCCAGCAGCACGCGGACCTTGGTCTGCGACTCCTCGTACTCGGCCTGCCAGTCGGAGTCGAGGACGATGCCGCCGCCGCCCCAGCAGCTGGCGCGGCCGCCGCGGACCAGCAGGGTGCGGATGCAGATCGAGCTGTCCATCTCGCCGCGGCAGTCGACGTACAGCAGCGAGCCGCAGTAGATCGCGCGGCGGGTCGGCTCCAGCTCGTCGATGATCTGCATGGCGCGGATCTTCGGCGCGCCGGTGATCGAGCCGCCGGGGAAGCCGCCGGCCAGCAGGTCGAAGGCGTCGAGGCCCGCGGCCAGCTCGCCGGTCACGCTGCTCACCAGGTGGTGGACGTTGGGGTAGCTCTCCAGGGCGAACAGCTCGGGCACCTTCACCGAGCCGATTCGGCAGCTGCGCCCCAGGTCGTTGCGCAGCAGGTCGACGATCATCAGGTTCTCGGCGCGGTCCTTGGTGCTGGCCTGCAGCTGCGCCGCCAGCAGCCGGTCCTCCGCTTCGTCGCGTCCGCGCGGGCGGGTGCCCTTGATCGGCCGGGTTTCCACCTGTCCCTGGTGCACGCTGAGAAAGCGCTCCGGCGACAGGCTGACCACGGCGCCGTCGTCCAGCGCCAGGTAGCCGGCGAATGGGGTCGGGCAGGCGTCGCGCAGGCGGGTATAGGCGAGCCACGGGTCGCCCTGGCAGGGCGCCTGGAAGCGCTGGGTGAAGTTGACCTGGTAGCAGTCGCCGGCGCGGATGTAGTCCTGCACCTTGCCGATGGCGGCGCGGTACTGCGCGGCATCGATGGCCGCGGCGAACGGAGCCAGCAGGCGGAAGTCGCCGGCCGGGCCGGCCGCATCGGCCTCGAACAGGGCGATCAGCTCCGCGCGCCGTTCGGCGGCGAGGCTCGGGTGGAACACCAGCTGCGAGGTCCGCCGCACGTGGTCGCTGACCAGCGCCCAGGCGTACAGGCCGAGGGCGGCATCGGGCAGGGCGAGGTCGTCCTCGGCCTGTTCGGGCAGGCGCTCCAGGCGCCGGCCGAAGTCGTAGGCCAGATAGCCGAGCAGCCCGCCGGTGAACGGCAGGTCGATGCCCGCCGGTGCCTCGGCGCGGCCCAGCTGCGCCAGCGCCTCCCGGCAGCGGCCGAGGAAGGCACGGCCGTCCTCGTCGCGGGCGGGGCCGAGGGTCCGTTCGGGCCAGGCGCTGAGCAGGTCGAAGCGGCTGCGCTGGCTGGTCGGCCGGCCGCCGTCGAACAGGCAGGCACCGGGTGCGGCGTGCACGCGGGCGAAACGCGGGCGCGGGTCGGCGTGATAGGGCAGGGGATGGATGACGCAGGTGGGCATGGTGTGGCTCGGAAGAACGCAGGCCGGCGCAATTCTACCCCAGGCCGGGCGTCGGCGGCTCAGCCGCCGGCCGCGGCCGGGGCATCCGCCAGCCGGCTGGACAGGAAGTCGATCAGCACCCGCACGCGGTGGGGCAGGTAGCGGTTGCTCGGCAGCACCGCGTAGATGCCCAGCGGCGGCGGGGCGTAGTCGTCCAGCAGGGTGACCAGCCTTCCCGCGGCGAGCGGCTCGGCGACGATGAAGTCCGGCTGCATGCTGATGCCCAGTCCCTCCACGGCGGCCGCGGCCAGGGCATCGCCGTTGTTGGCCTGCAGACGGAAGGGGAGGTAGAAGGACTCCGGGCGGCCTTCCACCTGGAAGGTCCATGGCCGGTTGTTGGCCTGCGGCGAGTACCCCAGGCAGGCATGGCCGGCGAGCTCGCCGGGGTGCTGCGGCCGGCCATGTTCGGCCAGGTACTGCGGGGCGGCAACGGTGAGCAGGCGGCTGCTGCCGAGCCGGCGCACGATCTCCCCCGGGGCGAGCTGGCCGGTGATGCGGATCGACAGGTCGATGCCTTCCTCGATCAGGTTCAGCTGGCGGTCGCTGAAGTCCATCGCCAGGCGGATCGCCGGGTAGCTGCGGGTGAACTCCAGCAGCAGCGGCGCCAGCCGGCGCAGGCCGAAGCTCAGCGGCAGGCTGATGCGCAACTGGCCGCTGGGCGTCAGGCGCTCCTCCATCACGCCGGCTTCGGCTTCCTCCACCAGGGCGAGAATCGTCCGGCATTTCTCCAGGTAGGCGCTGCCCGCCGAGGTCAGCGACAGGCGCCGGGTGCTGCGCACCATCAGCTTGGCGCCCAGGTGCTCTTCCAGCGCGGCGATCTGGCGGGTGACCACCGAGCGCGCCACGCCGAGCTGGCTGGCCGCCGCGGTGAAGCTGCCCAGCTCGGCCACCCGCGCGAACAGGCTCATGGCCTCGAGTCGGTTCATTGTTGATTCCAATGGCAACAGAGTGTTCTTGATTGTCCTCTATTTGGCATCAGTGTGCGCAGGTAGAGTGACTCCATCGCCAATGACGCAGCGCCAGGCCCCGAAGCTCGGCGCGGCGCGTATCGAACCGATACAGAGGAGATCGACATGCTGGACATCAGACCTGCCGCGGAGCGCGGCCTCGCCAACTTCGGCTGGTTGCACTCCCAGCACAGCTTTTCCTTCGGCAGCTACTACGACCCGGAGCACATGGGGTTTTCCGACCTGCTGGTGATCAACGACGACCGCGTGCGGCCGGGACGCGGTTTCGGCAGCCATCCCCATCGCGACATGGAGATCTTCTCCTATGTGCTGGACGGGGCGCTGGAGCACAAGGACTCGATGGGCAACGGCTCGGTGATCCGTCCCGGCGACGTGCAGGTGATGAGCGCCGGCACCGGCGTGCGGCACAGCGAGTTCAACGCCTCGCGGGAGGAGCCGGTGCACTTCCTGCAGATCTGGATCGTGCCCAGCCGGCGCGGCGTCGCCCCGCGCTATCAGCAGCGCCACTTCGCCGCCGCGGAGAAGCGCGGCCGGCTGCGCCTGATCATCTCGCCGGACGGTGCCCAGGGCTCGCTGTCGATCCACCAGGACGCGCGCGTCTACGCCGGGCTGTTCGACGGCGCCGAGGCGCAGCGCTTCGAGCTGCCGGCCGGCCGCCACGCCTACGTGCAGGTCGCCCGCGGCGCGCTGACCGTCAACGGCCGGCGCCTGGCGGCCGGCGATGGCGCCCGCCTGCGCGATGTCCGCGCGATCGATTTCGGCGCCGGCGAGAACGCCGAGGTGCTGCTGTTCGACCTGCGTCCCCACGAATTGCCGATGTACTGAACCCCCGAGGAGAAATGACCATGAAAATCCTGCAGATCAACGCCAGCGCCCGCTCCGCCGGCGCCAACTCCACCCGCCTGGCCGATGCGATTGTCGCGCGCCTGCTGGCGCAGCACCCGGCCGCCGTGGTCGAGTTGCGCGACCTGGCCAGCGAGCCGCACCCCGTCCTCGACGAGGCCGCGCTGGGCGCGCTGTTCACGCCCGCCGAGCAGCGTGACGCCGCGCAGGCCGCCCGCGTGGCCCTCGACGACGCGCTGATCGCCCAGGTGCAGGCCGCCGACGTCGTGGTGCTCGGCGTGCCGATGTACAACTTCGGCGTGCCGGTGCAGCTGAAGGCCTGGTTCGATGCCATCGCCCGCGCCGGGGTGACCTTCCGCTACACCGAGAACGGCCCGGAAGGCCTGCTCAAGGGCAAGCGCGTCTACGTCGCCCTGGCCCGCGGCGGCATCTACCGCGACACCCCGGCCGATTCCCAGGTGCCGTACCTGAAGACGATGCTGGGCTTCCTCGGCATGACCGAAGTCGAGTTCGTCTATGCCGAAGGCCTGTCCATGGGAGCGGTCGGTGTCGACAAGGCCTTCGCCGCGGCGCAGGAGCAGATCGAGGCACTGATCGCCTGACCGCCACCGCAGAAGGAAAGGCGCCCGTGAGGCGCCTTTTGCCGTCGGCAGGCCTGCCGGAGCTCCGGCCGCTGTGGCGTGTGCGGTTTGCACAGGAGGGGTCGCAGGGCGGTGCCGGGGCTGGCGCCCGGCAACGGGGGATGGCAGGCGGGTGGCCCGGAGGCTACCCGCCTGGCAGGTCAGAGTTCGACCGGCTTGACGTGGCCGAACACTTCCTGGGAGAAGCGCACGCGCTGTTCCGGGGTTTCCTTGATGCCCTTGGCCTTGAGCTCCTCCAGACGCGCTTCCACGGCGTGGGCGCGATGGGTCAGGCCGCAGTCGTTGGCGATCTGGATGTTCAGGCCGGGGCGGGCGTTGAGCTCGAGGATCAGCGGGCCCTTGTCGACGTCGAGCACCATGTCCACGCCGATGTAGCCGAGGCCACACAGCTCGTAGCAGCCGGCGGCCAGCTTCATGAAGCCGTCCCAGTTGGGCAGCTGCACGCCGTCCACCGCATTGGCGGTGTCCGGGTGCTTGGTGATCCGGTTGTTCAGCCAGGTGCCGCGCAGGGTGAGGCCGCTGGCCAGGTCGACACCGACGCCGATGGCGCCCTGGTGCAGGTTGGCCTTGCCGTTGGACTGGCGGGTCGGCAGGCGCAGCATGGCCATCACCGGGTAGCCCATCAGCACGATGATGCGGATGTCCGGCACGCCCTCGTAGCTGATGCTCTTGAAGATCGGGTCCGGGGTCACCCGGTACTCGATCAGCGCGCGGTCGCGGCCGCCGCCCAGCGAGTACAGGCCGGAGAGGATGCTGGACAGCTGCTGCTCGATCTCGTCGCGGCTGACGATCTTGCCGGAGACGGTCTTGAAGCGCCCCTCGAAGCGGTCGGCGATCACCAGGATGCCGTCACCGCCGGCGCCCTGCGCCGGCTTGATCACGAAATCGTTGTGCTCGCCGATGATCTTGTCGAGGTTCTCGATCTCCTTCTCCGTGGAGATGATGCCGTACATCTCCGGCACGTGGATGCCGGCGGCGATGGCGCGCTCCTTGGTGAGGATCTTGTCGTCCACCACCGGGTACAGACTGCGCTTGTTGTACTTCAGCACGTAGTCCGCGTTGCGCCGGTTGATGCCCATGATGCCCTTGGCACTCAGGGCCTTCCAGGTTTTGATCAGGCCGAACATGGCATCAGTCCTTGAGGAAGGCTTTGAAGCGGAACAGTTCGGTCAGGCGGTAGCCGCGGTAGCGACCCATCGCCAGCATGAAGCCCACCAGGATCAGCAGCACCGCCGGGAAGGTGAACACGAAGTAGGTCAGCTCCGGGATGCTCATCAGCAGGTGCGCCAGGGTGGCGGCGATCAGGGTGCCGACGGCGACCTTGAAGGCATGGCTGCCGCCGCGCTCTTCCCAGGTGATCGACAGGCGTTCGATGGTCATGGTCAGGATCACCATCGGGAACAGCGCCACCGACAGGCCGCGCTCGAGGCCGAGCTTGTGGCTGAACAGGCTGATCACCGCGATCAGCACCACCACGAAGGTCAGCACCACCGACAGGCGCGGCAGCATCTGCAGCTTGAGGTGCTCGAGGTAGGAGCGCAGCGACAGGCCCAGCGCGGTGATGATGGTGAACAGCACGATGCCGAAGCCCAGCTGGGTCTCGCGGAAGGCCAGGGCGATCAGTACCGGGGTGAAGGTGCCGAGCGTCTGCAGGCCGCCGAGGTTGCGCAGGATCAGGATCACCAGCACGCCGATCGGGATCATGATCATGATCTGGTAGGTCTGCTGGGTCTGCAGCGGCAGGCCGTACAGCGAGTACTCGAGGAAGCCGGCGTCGGCCGACTCGTCGGACTGCTTGGCCAGGCGGATGGCGTTCAGCTCGCTGGTGTTGAGGGTGAAGCTGACCTGCGCCTGCTTGCCGCCGTCGATGCTGAGCAGCGGGGCATCGCCCAGCCACCAGATCAGGCGGTCGCGCGGCAGGCCCTGCTGGCCATTGGCCGGGTTGAAGTACAGCCAGTTCTCGCCGTTGAAGCTGCGCAGCCACAGCTCCGGGGTCTGCGCCTGGTTCTCGATCAGGCGGATGGTGCGGACCTGCTCCAGCGGCACGTGGGCGATGGACAGCAGCAGGTCGATCACGCGGGCGCGCTTCTCGATGGAGGTGTCGCCGGCCAGCAGCAGCTTGACGTTGTCGTCATTCAGGTTGTTGACGCGCTTGATGGTCTCGGTGACGAAGGTCTCGACGTCGGCCGAGTGCTGGCGGATGGGTGCCAGCAGGGCTTCGGCAGCGATCTGCTCGGGGCCGGCGATCGGCAGGCTTTCGCGGTAGATCGGCCCGGTTTCCTTGGGCTTTTCCGTGCTGTAGCGCTGGGTCAGCACCATGCGGTAGTACAGGGTCTGCGGGCCGCTGGCGCGGCGTGCCGACCAGGTCACCCGGCGGTTGCCGTCGACGTTGTTGACGCTGACGCCGTAGTTGTTGGAGATGAAGCTCTCGTTGAGGCTGACGAAGTCCTGGCCCAGCGGCGGCACGAACATCTGCACCTTGACCGGGTTGCGCGGGTTGGCCTGGAATTCCACCTTGGCGTCGATGTTCCAGACATTGTCGGTTTCCGCCTCGGTCACCGGGATGCCGAGAACGAAAATCTGGTAGGCGGTGATCGCCACGCCCAGGCTCACCAATATGGCGATGAGGACTTTCAGGTGCAGTGTGAGAGAGCGCATCGAGTTTACTCGTTCGAGTGTGCAACGTTGGAACAGGCGGGCTTGCCGGCTGCGTACTTGAGGCTGGGGTCTACCAGGGCGCCGAAGCGCTTGAGCGCCTCGGAGCCGATCAGTAGCGGGTATTGGAAGGCGCTGCGGTCGGTCAGGTTCACTTCGATGGTGCGTAGCGTGTTGCCCATGCAGACATCCAGTTCGATCACAGGCCTTGCCGTGTAGGTCTTGCCCTCGTCGGGATCGAAGTCGCCGGCGCGGCGCTTGATCTTGCTGATGCGGGCCAGGGGTTTCTCGAGCGGCGCCGCGCTGTCCTCGTCGGTGCCGAGGTTGAAGCGTACCCAAGCCTCGCCGTTGCGTTTGAAACGCTTGATGTTGCGCGCGCTGAGCGAGGCGGTCTTGGCGCCGGTGTCGAGTTTGGCAGCCAGAACGCTGCCGAGTTCCGGCAGCTGGGCATATTCGTTGAGACCGTAGACGGTCTTTTCGGCAGCCAGGCTAAGGCTGCAGGGCATCAGCAGGCTGAGTAGCAAGACGAGGGGCTTGAGTCTCATAGGTCCTGTGCGATGGCGCGTGATGGGGCCGAAGGGCGGGGCGGCAGCGGGCGGCGATGCTCGGCCGGCTGCCGCGCGGGCGGGCTGCATTCTAGCACGCGGGTCTGGGGTGGGCGACAGCCGGTACCGGCTGGCTGCCCACTCTGGCACGGCCTGTGACAGGGGCACGCAAGAATCGTGACGGGATGGGCGCTCATCACCCAATTGTCGACAATCGTCTAAGTGGGTTTGACATGAAATGGGGTTTGCCCTAGTTTTTGGTCATCCGAATCGTTGATATGTCGACAATCATGAGCGAAGCCCTTGCCGAAAGTCTGCTGGCGGACGAGGAGTCCGGAACTCTCTCCGACCACGTGTTCCGCTGCATCCAGTCGGCCATCGTGCGCGGCGAGATCGCCCCGGGCAGCAAGATTTCCGAGCCGGAGCTGGCGCGCGCCTACGGCATCAGTCGCGGACCGCTGCGCGAAGCGATCCGCCGCCTGGAAGGCCAGCGCCTGCTGGTGCGCGTGCCGCATGCCGGTGCGCGGGTGGTGTCGCTGAGCCCGGCCGAGCTGCTCGAGCTGTATGAGATCCGCGAGTCGCTGGAGGGCATGGCCTGCCGCCTGGCCGCCGAGCGCATG
This sequence comes from Pseudomonas sp. OF001, assembly GCF_904426495.1. Classification (NCBI taxonomy): domain Bacteria; kingdom Pseudomonadati; phylum Pseudomonadota; class Gammaproteobacteria; order Pseudomonadales; family Pseudomonadaceae; genus Pseudomonas; species Pseudomonas sp. OF001. The sequence goes on from NZ_CAJGBM010000013.1 coordinate 24,907, forward strand.
AGCGAGGCGGAGATCGACGAGCTGCGCCGGGTGCTCGACACCCACGAGCGCGACGAGGCGTTCCAGGCGGGCCGCGGCTACTACCAGCAGGAAGGCGATTTCGACTTCCACTACCGGATCATCCAGGGCAGCGGCAACCGCACCCTGGCCAATCTGCTGTGCAACGAGCTGTACCAGCTGGTGCGCATGTACCGCATCCAGTTCTCCACCATGCCGAACCGGCCGCGCCAGGCCTTCGCCGAGCACCATCGCATTCTCGACGCCATCGCCGAGCGTGACGGCGAGCTGGCCGAGCTGCTGATGCGCCGGCACATCGCGGCATCCAAGCGCAACGTCGAGCGTCACTTCCAGGACGCTTCCCCCAAGAACGCCAAGCAACGAGGTAAGTCATGACCAAGAAGACTCCCGGCCAGAAGTTCCGCGACGCCGTCGCCAGCGAGAACCCGCTGCAGATCGTCGGTGCCATCACCGCCTACGCCGGGCGCATGGCCGAGGCCACCGGCTTCAAGGCGCTGTACATCTCCGGGGGCGGTGTGGCCGCCAACTCGCTGGGCATTCCCGATCTCGGCATCAGCACCATGGAAGACGTGCTGACCGACGCCCGCCGCCTGACCGATGCCACCACCCTGCCGGTGCTGGTCGACATCGACACCGGCTGGGGCGGCGCCTTCAACATCGCCCGCACCATCCGCTCGTTCGAGAAGGTCGGCGTGGCCGCCGTGCACATCGAGGACCAGGTCGGCACCAAGCGCTGCGGCCATCGTCCGGGCAAGGAAGTGGTGAGCACCGAGGAGATGGTCGACCGCATCAAGGCCGCCGTCGACGCCCGTCAGGACGACAGCTTCGTGATCATGGCGCGTACCGACGCGCTGGCCGGCGAGGGCCTGCAGGCCGCCATCGACCGCGCCTGCGCCTACGTCGAGGCCGGCGCCGACATGATCTTCCCCGAGGCGATGACCGAGCTGCCGATGTACAAGCAGTTCCGCGCCGCGGTGAACGTGCCGATCCTCGCCAACATCACCGAGTTCGGCCACACCCCGCTGTTCACCTGCGACGAGCTGGCCTCGGTCGACGTGGACATGGTGCTGTACTGCTGCGGCGCCTACCGGGCGATGAACGCCGCGGCGCTGAAGGTCTACCAGGCGATCCGCGAGCAGGGCACCCAGAAGAACGTGGTCGAGATCATGCAGACCCGTGCCGATCTGTACAAATACCTCGGCTACCACGCCTACGAGGACAAGCTCGACGAGCTGTTCGCCCAGAAGAAGCAGGAAAAGATCCAACCGCGGGAATGCTAACTAAAGCAGCATGGAAGGATTCGAGTCTCCCGATTGAGACTCCTGTTGTTGGTTGCTGTATCCGTCTAAAAATTCGAAAAGAGGAACAACGCAATGGCTGAAGCAAAAGTACTGAGTGGCGCTGGTCTGCGTGGTCAGATCGCCGGACAGACTGCCCTGTCCACCGTCGGCAAGGAAGGTGCCGGCCTGACCTACCGCGGCTATGACGTGCGCGAGCTGGCCAAGGACTGCCTGTTCGAGGAAGTCGCCCACCTGCTGTTCTACGGCGAACTGCCCACCCAGGCCCAGCTGGACGCCTACCTGACCCAGTTGCAGACCCAGCGCGATCTGCCCCAGGCCCTCAAGGAAGTGCTCGAGCGCATTCCGGCCAGCGCCCACCCGATGGACGTCATGCGCACCGGCTGCTCGATGCTCGGCAACCTGGAGCCGGAAGAGAGCTTCGCGCAGCAGCTGGAGAAGGCCAACCGCCTGATGGCCGCCTTCCCGGCGATCATGTGCTACTGGTACCGCTTCAGCCACGAAGGCGTGCGCATCGACTGCACCAGCGACGCGCCGGATCTGGGCAGCCACTTCCTGACCCTGCTGCACGGCAAGGCTCCGAGCGAGCTGCACCGCAAGGTGATGAACGTGTCGCTGATCCTCTACGCCGAGCACGAGTTCAACGCCTCGACCTTTACCGCCCGCGTCTGCGCCTCGACCCTGTCCGACCTGTTCTCCTGCATCACCGGCGCCATCGGCTCGCTGCGCGGCCCGCTGCACGGCGGCGCCAACGAGGCGGCGATGGAGATGATCGAGAAGTTCGCCACTCCGGAAGAGGCCACCGAAGGCACCCTGGCCATGCTGGCGCGCAAGGACAAGATCATGGGCTTCGGTCACGCCATCTACAGCGTCTCCGATCCGCGTAACGAGGTGATCAAGGGCTGGTCCAAGCTGCTCGCCGAGGAAGTCGGTGACACCGTGCTGTTCCCGGTTTCCGAAGCCATCGACAAGGTCATGTGGGAGCAGAAGAAGCTGTTCCCCAACGCCGACTTCTACCATGCGTCTGCCTACAACTTCATGGGCATCCCGACCAAGCTGTTCACCCCGATCTTCGTCTGCTCGCGGGTCACCGGCTGGGCGTCCCACGTGTTCGAGCAGCGTTCCAACAACCGCATCATCCGTCCGAGCGCCGAGTACATCGGCGTCGAGCCGCGCGCCGTGCCGCCGCTGGCGCAGCGCTGATCTGGAACGGGGGAGTCCCTACGAGGGGCTCCCCTGCCGGTTCCACAAACGATCGTTAACCGATTGAGTCTCCGCCCAATGAATACTGAATATCGCAAGCAACTGGCCGGCACCAGCCTGGACTATTTCGACACCCGTGCGGCCGTCGAAGCCATCCAGCCGGGTGCCTACGACAAGCTGCCGTACACCTCGCGTGTGCTGGCCGAGCAACTGGTGCGCCGCTGCGAGCCGGCCATGCTGACCGACTCGCTGAAGCAGATCATCGAGCGCAAGCGTGACCTGGACTTCCCGTGGTACCCGGCCCGCGTGGTCTGCCACGACATCCTCGGTCAGACCGCGCTGGTCGACCTGGCCGGTCTGCGCGATGCGATTGCCGAACAGGGCGGCGACCCCTCCAAGGTCAATCCGGTGGTGCCGACCCAACTGATCGTCGACCACTCGCTGGCCGTGGAAGCCCCGGGCTTCGATCCGGACGCCTTCGCCAAGAACCGCGCCATCGAAGACCGCCGCAACGAAGACCGTTTCCACTTCATCGAGTGGACCAAGACCGCATTCAAGAACGTCGACGTGATCCCGGCCGGCAACGGCATCATGCACCAGATCAACCTGGAGAAGATGTCGCCGGTGATCCAGGCCCGCGAAGGCGTGGCCTTCCCGGATACCTGCGTCGGTACCGACTCGCACACCCCGCACGTCGACGCCCTCGGCGTGATCGCCATCGGCGTCGGCGGCCTGGAAGCCGAGACCGTGATGCTCGGCCATCCGTCGATGATGCGCCTGCCCGACATCGTCGGCGTCAAGCTGACCGGCAAGCACCAGCCCGGCATCACCTGCACCGACATCGTCCTGGCGCTGACCGAGTTCCTGCGCAAGGAGCGCGTGGTGGGTGCCTACGTCGAGTTCTTCGGCGAGGGCGCCGACAGCCTGTCGATCGGCGACCGCGCCACCATCTCCAACATGTGCCCGGAGTACGGCGCCACCGCGGCGATGTTCTACATCGACCAGCAGACCATCGACTACCTCAAGCTGACCGGTCGTGAGCCGGAGCAGGTCGCCCTGGTCGAGCAGTACGCCAAGGAGACCGGCCTGTGGGCCTCCGCGCTGACCGGCGCCGAATACGAGCGCGTGCTCGAGTTCGACCTGTCCAGCGTGGTACGCAACATGGCTGGCCCGTCCAACCCGCACCGTCGCCTGCCGACCTCGGCCCTGCACGAGCGCGGCATCGCCGACGAGGCCAAGCTGGCCGCCGCCCGCGCCGAAGAGGCCGAGGGCCTGCTGCCGGACGGCGCGGTGATCATCGCCGCCATCACCAGCTGCACCAACACCTCCAACCCGCGCAACGTGGTCGCCGCCGGCCTGCTGGCCAAGAAGGCCAACGAGCTGGGTCTGGTGCGCAAGCCGTGGGTCAAGACTTCCTTCGCCCCGGGCTCCAAGGTCGCCAGGCTGTACCTGGAAGAGGCCGGCCTGCTGCCGGAGCTGGAGAAGCTCGGCTTCGGCATCGTCGGCTATGCCTGCACCACCTGCAACGGCATGTCCGGCGCCCTGGATCCGCAGATCCAGCAGGAAATCATCGACCGCGACCTGTACGCCACCGCCGTATTGAGCGGCAACCGCAACTTCGACGGCCGTATCCACCCGTACGCCAAGCAGGCCTTCCTGGCCTCGCCGCCGCTGGTGGTCGCCTACGCCCTCGCCGGTACCGTGCGCTTCGACATCGAGAAGGACGCGCTGGGCTTTGATGCGAACGGCAACCCGATCACCCTGAAGGACCTGTGGCCGTCCGACGAGGAGATCGACGCCATCGTCGCCGCCTCGGTGAAGCCGGAGCAGTTCAAGCAGGTCTACATCCCGATGTTCGACCTGGGCAGCATCGAGGAAGCCAAGAGCCCGCTGTACGACTGGCGCCCGATGTCCACCTACATCCGCCGTCCGCCGTACTGGGAAGGTGCGCTGGCCGGCGAGCGTACCCTCAAGGGCATGCGTCCGCTGGCGATCCTGCCGGACAACATCACCACCGACCACCTGTCGCCGTCCAACGCCATTCTGGCCAGCTCGGCGGCCGGCGAGTACCTGGCCAAGATGGGCCTGCCGGAGGAGGACTTCAACTCCTACGCCACCCACCGCGGCGACCACCTGACCGCCCAGCGCGCCACCTTCGCCAACCCGCAGCTGGTCAACGAGATGTGCGTGGTCGACGGCCAGGTGAAGAAGGGCTCGCTGGCCCGCGTCGAGCCGGAAGGCCAGGTCATGCGCATGTGGGAAGCCATCGAAACCTACATGAACCGCAAGCAGAACCTGATCATCGTCGCCGGTGCCGACTACGGTCAGGGTTCCTCGCGCGACTGGGCGGCCAAGGGCGTGCGCCTGGCCGGCGTGGAAGTGATCGTCGCCGAAGGCTTCGAGCGCATCCACCGTACCAACCTGGTCGGCATGGGCGTGTTGCCGGTCGAGTTCAAGCCGGGCACCACCCGCCTGACCCTCGGCCTCGACGGCACCGAGACCTACGACATCGAGGGCGAGCTGTCGCCGCGCTGCGACCTGACCCTGGTCATTCACCACAAGAACGGTGAAGCGACCCGCGTGCCGGTGACCTGCCGCCTCGACACCGCCGCCGAAGTCAGCGTGTACCAGGCCGGCGGCGTGCTGCAGCGTTTCGCCAAGGACTTCCTCGGCCAGGCCTGATCGCTTCTGCCGGTCCGGTCCGCGCACGGCGGCCGGGCCGGCAGTCCGCGCACTTCCATCCCCGCGCCGCCGTCCGGCGGCGCGGTCTCATGAGGACGAGATTCCCATGGCGCATGTACCCCAGATTCGCGTTCCTGCCACCTATATCCGTGGTGGCACCAGCAAGGGTGTGTTCTTCCGTCTGCAGGACCTGCCGCAGGCCTGTCAGGTGCCGGGCGAGGCCCGCGACAAGCTGCTGCTGCGGGTGATCGGCAGCCCCGATCCGTACGGCCAGCAGATCGACGGCATGGGTGGCGCGACCTCCAGCACCTCCAAGACCGTGATCGTCGCCAGGAGCGAGCAGCCGGAGCATGACGTCGACTACCTGTTCGGTCAGGTGGCGATCAACAAGGCGTTCGTCGACTGGTCCGGCAACTGCGGCAACCTGACCGCGGCGGTCGGCGCCTTCGCCATCGCCGGCGGTCTGGTCGATGCTGCGCGTATCCCGCAGAACGGCATCTGCACCGTGCGCATCTGGCAGAAGAACATCGGCAAGACCATCATTGCCCACGTGCCGATCACCGACGGCCAGGTGCAGGAAACCGGCGACTTCGAACTGGACGGCGTGACCTTCCCGGCCGCCGAGGTGGTCATCGAGTTCATGGATCCGGCCGACGGCGAAGGTTCGATGTTCCCCACCGGCAACGTGGTGGACGACCTGGAAGTGCCGGGCGTCGGCACCTTCAAGGCCACCATGATCAACTCCGGCATCCCGACCATCTTCGTCAACGCCGCCGACATCGGCTACACCGGCACCGAGCTGCAGAAGGACATCAACGCCGACGCCGAGGCGCTGGCCCGCTTCGAGACCATGCGTGCCTACGGCGCGCTGAAGATGGGCCTGATCGCCGACATCGCCGAAGCGGCTGCCCGCCAGCACACGCCGAAGATCGCCTTCGTCGCGCCGGCCACCGACTACGTCGCCTCCAGCGGCAAGACCGTGGCCGCCGGCGAGATCGACTGCTGCGTGCGCGCGCTGTCGATGGGCAAGCTGCACCACGCCATGATGGGCACCGCCTCGGTCGCCATCGCCACCGCCGCGGCGGTGCCGGGCACCCTGGTCAACCTGGCGGCCGGTGGCGGCCAGCGCGACGCGGTCACCTTCGGCCATCCGTCCGGCACCCTGCGCGTCGGCGCGGCGGCCGAGATCGTGGGCGGCGAGTGGACCGCCACCAAGGCGGTGATGAGCCGCAGCGCCCGCGTGCTGATGGAAGGCTTCGTCCGCGTGCCGGGCGACGTCTTCTAAGCGACGCACCTGCGCTGCAAAAAAGGAAAAGGCCCGGGTTTCGGGCCTTTTCCTTCGGTGCCGTCGAACCTGCCGGAGTTACTTGAGGCGGCGTTCGACGCCCTTTTCCACCAGGATCTTGGCGGCGATTTCCTCCACCGAGAAGTGCGTGGAATTGATGAACGGGATGTTCTCGCGGCGGAACAGGCTCTCCACCTCGCGGACCTCGAACTCGCACTGGGCGTAGCTGGCGTAGCGGCTGTTGGGCTTGCGCTCGTTGCGGATCGCCGCCAGGCGGTCGGGATCGATGGTCAGGCCGAACAGCTTGCCCTTGTGCTCCTTGAGGGCGGCAGGCAGCTGCAGGCGCTCCATGTCGTCCTCGGTCAGCGGGTAGTTGGCGGCGCGGATGCCGTACTGCAGGGCCATGTACAGGCAGGTGGGGGTCTTGCCGCAGCGCGACACGCCGACCAGGATCAGGTCGGCCTTGCCGTAGTAGTGGGTGCGGGCGCCGTCGTCGTTGTCGAGGGCGAAGTGCACCGAGTCGATGCGCTCCATGTAGTTGGGGTTGTGCGCGATCGAGTGCGACTTGCCCACCGAGTAGGAGGAGTGCGAGGCCAGTTCCTGCTCCAGCGGCGAGAGGAAGGTCGAGAAGATGTCGACCATGAAGCCGTTGCAGTGCGACAGCACCTCGCGGATGTCGCGGTTGACGATGGTGTCGAAGATGATCGGCCGCACGCCGTCCGCCTCGGCAGCGGCGTTGATTTGTTGTACCATCGCACGGGCTTTTTCCACGGTATCGATGTACGGCCGGGTCAGTTTGTGGAAGTTGATGTTCTCGAACTGCGCCAGCAGACTCTGGCCGAGTGTTTCGGCGGTGATGCCGGTGCCGTCGGAGATGAAGAAAGCGGTGCGTTTCATGGGCGCCTGGCCTTGCGATGGGAGTTGTCCCGGCTGGATCCACGGACGCGCAGGAGCGCCCGGTGTGCCGTACGGCGGCATTGTCACTTATTTTCCGGGGCTCGGCCACAAGCAGGGCCCGACCAGAATGCGGTTTGCGCATACACCACATAGGGGAGAGGTCACCTTGGTAGAGTACGTAGTTTCCCTCGATAAGCTCGGCGTCCACGATGTAGAGCACGTAGGGGGCAAGAATGCCTCGCTGGGCGAGATGATCAGCAACCTCGCCGGCGCGGGCGTTTCCGTACCTGGCGGTTTCGCCACCACGGCCCAGGCCTACCGCGACTTCCTCGAGCAGAGCGGCCTCAACGAACGCATCCATGCCGCGCTCGACGCGCTGGACGTGGACGACGTCAACGCCCTGGCCAAGACCGGTGCGCAGATCCGCCAGTGGGTGATGGACGCCGAGTTCCCCGCCCAGCTGGATGCCGACATCCGCAAGGCCTTCGCCGAGATGGCCGCCGGCAACGACAACATGGCCGTGGCCGTGCGCTCCTCCGCCACCGCCGAGGACCTGCCGGACGCCTCCTTCGCCGGCCAGCAGGAAACCTTCCTCAACATCCGCGGCGTCGACAACGTGATCCGCGCCGCCAAGGAAGTGTTCGCCTCCCTGTTCAACGACCGCGCCATCGCCTACCGCGTGCACCAGGGCTTCGACCACAAGCTGGTCGCCCTGTCCGCCGGCGTGCAGCGCATGGTGCGCTCGGAGACCGGCACCGCCGGGGTGATGTTCACCCTCGACACCGAATCCGGCTTCCGCGACGTGGTGTTCATCACCGGCGCCTACGGCCTCGGCGAGACCGTGGTGCAGGGCGCGGTGAACCCCGACGAGTTCTACGTGCACAAGCCGACCCTCGAGGCCGGCCGTCCCGCCATCCTGCGCCGCAACCTGGGCAGCAAGGCGATCAAGATGGTCTACGGCGACGAAGCCAAGGCCGGCCGTTCGGTCAAGGTGGTCGACGTCGACCGCGCCGACCGCGCGCGCTTCGCCCTCACCGACGCCGAGGTCACCGAGCTGGCCAAGCAGGCGCTGATCATCGAGAAGCACTACGGCCGCCCGATGGACATCGAGTGGGCGAAGGACGGCGACGACGGCAAGCTGTACATCGTCCAGGCCCGTCCGGAAACCGTGAAGAGCCGCGCCAACAACGTGATGGAGCGCTACCTGCTCAAGGAGAAGGGCAAGGTGCTGGTCGAAGGCCGCGCCATCGGTCAGCGCATCGGTTCCGGCAAGGTGGTGGTGATCCACGACATCGCCGAGATGGACAAGGTGCAGCCGGGCGACGTGCTGGTTTCCGACATGACCGACCCGGACTGGGAGCCGATCATGAAGCGCGCCAGCGCCATCGTCACCAACCGCGGCGGACGCACCTGCCACGCGGCGATCATCGCCCGCGAGCTGGGCATCCCGGCGGTGGTCGGCTGCGGCAACGCCACCAGCGTGCTGAAGGACGGCCAGGAAGTGACCGTGTCCTGCGCCGAAGGCGACACCGGCCTGATCTACGAGGGCGCGCTGGGCTTCGACATCCGCCAGAACTCGGTGGACGCCATGCCCGAGCTGCCGTTCAAGATCATGATGAACGTCGGCAACCCGGACCGCGCCTTCGACTTCGCCCAGCTGCCCAACGCCGGTGTCGGCCTGGCGCGTCTGGAGTTCATCATCAACCGCATGATCGGCGTGCACCCCAAGGCGCTGCTCAACTTCGCCAGCCTGCCGGCGGAGATCAAGGACAGCGTCGAGAAGCGCATCGCCGGCTACGACGATCCGGTCGGCTTCTACGTCGAGAAGCTGGTCGAGGGCATCAGCACCCTGGCCGCGGCCTTCTGGCCGAAGAAGGTCATCGTGCGCATGTCCGACTTCAAGTCCAACGAGTACGCCAACCTGATCGGCGGCAAGCTCTACGAGCCGGAAGAAGAGAACCCGATGCTCGGCTTCCGCGGCGCCTCGCGCTACATCAGCGAGAGCTTCCGCGACTGCTTCGAGCTCGAGTGCCGGGCGATGAAGAAGGTCCGCAACGAGATGGGCCTGACCAACGTCGAGATCATGATCCCGTTCGTGCGCACCGTCGGCGAGGCTTCGCAGGTCATCGACCTGCTCGCCAGCCACGGTCTCAAGCGTGGCGAAAACGGCCTGCGCGTGATCATGATGTGCGAGCTGCCGTCCAACGCGCTGCTGGCCGAGGAGTTCCTTGAGCACTTCGACGGCTTCTCCATCGGCTCCAACGACCTGACCCAGCTGACCCTGGGCCTGGACCGCGACTCCGGCATCATCGCCCACCTGTTCGACGAGCGGAATCCGGCAGTGAAGAAACTGCTGTCCAGCGCCATCCAGGCCTGCCGCAAGGCCGACAAGTACATCGGCATCTGCGGCCAGGGCCCGTCCGACCACCCGGATCTGGCCAAGTGGCTGATGGAGCAGGGCATCGACAGCGTGTCGCTGAACCCGGACTCGGTGCTCGATACCTGGTTCTTCCTCGCCGAAGGCCAGGCCTGAGCAAGGTCCTGAAGCGGTAGGAAAAGGGCGGGGCAATCCCGCCCTTTTCGTGCGTACAGAAAAAGAATGGCATGCAGAGCAGCAGCAAACTCTTTCCCGTCGCCCTGGTCAGCGCCGAGCTGCGTGGCGACCTCACCGAAGACGTCTATCTCCTCAAGCCCGGCAACAGCCCCGACGGCTCTGTCGCGCTGGCGCTGACCCGTCTCGGTCACGCGGCCGCCGCGCGGCGCGGTGAGCCACTGGTGCTGCTGCATGGCGCCTTCGCCAACCGACGCTGCTGGTACACGGCCCATGGCCATGGCCTGGGCGCCTGGCTGGCGCGGGCCGGCTTCGACGTCTGGCTGGCGGAAATGCGCGGCCACGGTCTGTCGCCGCGCAATCGCCTGTATCGGAGCAACCGCGTGGCGGATTACGCGCGCTTCGATCTGCCGGCCATCGCCGCTTTCGTCGACGAGCAGTGCGCGCAACCGGCGCACTGGCTGGGCCACTCGCTGGGCGGCCTGAGCATCGCCGCCGCCCTGGCCGGTGCGCACCTGGCGGCGATGCGGGTGGCCTCGCTGGTGTTGCTGGGTTGCCAGATCCGTCACCTGCACTGGTCGCTCAAGCTGCCGCCGCTGAGCTGGGGGGCGCGCCTGTGGCTGCGCCGCCGCGAACAGGTGGGCGGTGGCTGGCTTGGCCTCGGTCCCGAGGACGAGCCGGCCGGCATCGCCTGCGACGCCCTGCGCTGGTACGGTCCGTTCGGTCGCTTCGCCGACGGGCGCCAGGACTGGGTGGCAGCGCTGGCTGCAGTGGAGGTACCGGTGCTGGCGCTGGCCGGGGCGGGCGATCACACCGATCCGGCACAGGCCTGCCGGCAGTTGCTCGAGTGCTTCGGCTCCTCGCGGCGCGCCTACCTGCGCCTGGGGCGGGCCGAAGGTTTCGCCGAGGACTATGGGCATGCCGGGCTGCTGGCAGGGCGCCATGCCGCGCGCGAGATCTGGCCGCTGCTCGAGCACTGGCTGCGTCACCGGCAGCTGCCGCAGACGATGGGCGAGGAATCCCATACGTTTGCCTAGTTCCCTGCTGGCGCCGTTGTGGCTAGGATCGTCGGCAGGAATGGTGCTGTGTCCGGGCAGGCGAGGTTGTGCTGGCCAGGGCTTGTGCCATCAATGCTGTCTGTTCGCCGCTGCCGCGGTTGCCGCCGCTCCATGATGGCAGTCGCAGTGGCGTCGATCTCTAACGCAAGGAACCTGACATGCAATACGTGACCCCCGATCTGTGCGATGCCTACCCCTACGTCGACGTGGTCGAACCGATGTTCAGCAACTTCGGCGGCCGTGATTCCTTCGGTGGCCAGATCGTCACCATCAAGTGCTTCGAGGACAACTCGCTGGTCAAGGAGCAGGTCGAGCAGGATGGTCGCGGCAAGGTGCTGGTGGTCGACGGCGGCGGCTCGCTGCGTCGCGCCCTGCTCGGCGACATGCTGGCCGAGAAGGCGGCGAAGAACGGCTGGGAAGGCATCGTGGTGTACGGCTGCATCCGTGATGTCGACGTGATCGCACAGACCGATCTCGGCGTGCAGGCGCTGGCCGCCCACCCGATGAAGACCGAGAAGCGCGGCATCGGCGACCTCAACGTCGAGGTCACCTTCGGTGGCGTCACCTTCACCCCGGGCCACTACATCTACGCCGACAACAACGGCATCATCGTGTCCCACGAAGAGCTGAAGATGCCCGAATAAGCGGGCAGGGCTCCGCCAGCCCGGGCTGACCCGGCCTGGCGGCTGCAGCCGCTGGAGAGACGATGCAGTCCTTCGAGGGTGACGACGAGCGCGGGCTGGTCTACGGCTTCGTGCTGGACGGCGAGGGCGGTGCGCAGCGGATCCGTCGCAACGAGCTGACGGTGCTCGATCTGCGCCCCCAGGAAAGCCTCTGGCTGCACTGGGATCGCAGCGTGCCTGCGGCGCAGCGCTGGCTGCGCGCGTCCGGCGGCCTCGGCGAATTCGCCTGCGACCTGCTGCTGGAAGAGGCGACGCGCCCGCGCCTGGTGCTGCTGGGGGGGGAGCGCCTGCTGCTGTTCCTGCGCGGGGTCAATCTCAATCCCGGTGCTGCGCCGGAAGACATGGTGGCGCTGCGCATCTATGCCGATGCCCGCCAGGTGATCTCCCTGCGCATGCGGCCGGTCAAGGCGGCTGGCGCGTTGTGCGACGCCTTCGAGCGCAGCGACGGGCCGAAGACGGCCTCGGAGGCCATGCTGTTTCTCGCCCATGCGCTGACCGACGGGGTGGATGTGCTGGTCGCGGGCATCGCCGAGCAGCTCGACGAACTCGAGGAAACCCTCGAGCAGAACGAGAAGGGGGTGCCCGACCGTCATCTGCTGCTGGCCCTGCGGCGGCGGGCTGCCAGCCTGCGCCGTTACCTGGCGCCGCAGCGCGAGATCTATGCCCAGCTGGCGCGCAACCCGCTGTCCTGGTTCGCGGACAGCGATACCGCCTACTGGAACGAGCTGCACAACCGCTTGACCCGCCACCTCGAGGAACTCGAGCTGGTGCGCGAACGGGTCAGCCTGCTGCAGGAGGCCGAGCATCGGCGGGTGACCGAGCGGATGAACCGCACCATGTATCTGCTCGGCATCATCACCGGCTTCTTCATGCCGATGACCTTCGTCACTGGCCTGCTCGGCATCAACGTCGGCGGGGTGCCCGGCGCCGAGCATCCCTACGGCTTCCTGCTGGTCTGCCTGCTGATGGCTGGCATCGCCCTGTTCCAGGGCTGGCTGTTTCGCCGCATGCGCTGGCTCTGATGTGACCCGGCTCACGCCTGTGACGTCTTGTGCTGAGACACCGTGGAGGTCGGTATGCACGATCCCTTCGAAGAATCACTGCGCGACCTGCTGCGTGGCGCTCCGGCCGAGTCGGCCGACAGCGCCCGGCTGGATCGCGTGCTCAAGGCCGCCAACCGCCAGGTCGGTGCGGGCGACCTGTTCAAGCTGCTGGGGCACTGGTTCGAGGCACTGATGATCGGCCTCGAGAGTGGCACGGTCCGCAAGGTGCCGGCGACCCGGCGACTGCATCCTGCCGCGCGTGCGGCGCATAAGGCTGAGTGACGCATGGAATTCGATATCTGGACCCAGAGTCTGCTGAGTGCGATGAGCACCCTGTGGAGCAAGCTGGCGGGCTTCATCCCCAATCTGCTCGGCGCGCTGGTGGTGGTGCTGCTCGGCTTCATCGTTGCCAAGCTGCTCGACACCCTGTTCTCCAAGCTGCTGGCCAAGCTCGGTCTCGACCGCCTGATGGCAGGCGCGGGGCTGACCAAGCTGCTGGCCCGCGGCGGCATCCAGGCCGCGGTGTCGACCCTGGTCGGCAAGGTGGTCTACTGGTTCGTGCTGCTGGTGTTCCTCGTCTCGGCCGCCGAGTCGCTGGGGTTGCAGCGGGTCTCGGCGACCCTCGACCTGTTCGCCCTCTACCTGCCCAAGGTGTTCGGCGCCGCCATGGTGCTGCTGGCTGGCGTGCTGCTGGCTCAGCTGGCCGGGCGTCTGGTGCGCGGCGCCGCCGACGGCGTGGGGCTCGAGTACGGCGGCAGCCTGGGGCGTCTGGCCCAGGGGTTGGTGATCATCATCAGCATCTCGGTGGCCATCGGTCAGCTCGAGGTGAAGACCGATCTGCTCAACCTGGTCATCGCCATCGTGCTGTCGGCGGTCGCCCTGGCCCTGGCCCTGGCCCTGGGCTTGGGCAGCCGCGAGGTGGTCGGACAGATCATCGCCGGGATCTACCTGCGCGAACTCTACGAGGTGGGGCAGCGGATCCGCGTCGGCGACGTCGAAGGCGTGATCGAGGAGATCGGCACGGTCAAGACCATCCTGCATACCGGCGATGGCGAGCTGGTCACGCTGTGCAACCGGCTGCTGCTGTCGCGGCGGGTCGTCAGTCGCTGAGGCGCGGCGGTGCCGGCCCTTTTCTGCTAAATTAGGCGACCATCCCGGCAGATCTGTCTCGTGCAGGCTGCCTTTTCCGAATCGCGGCCGGTCTGCCTCGCTTGAACAAGCCCCACTCCCTGTCTCCGCGCTACGACCCGCACCAGCTCACCGACGAGGAGCTGGTGCAGCGGGCGCATGGCGAGCTGTTCCACGTCACCCGTGCCTACGAGGAGCTGATGCGCCGCTACCAGCGCACTCTGTTCAATGTCTGTGCGCGCTACCTGGGCAACGAGCGGGATGCCGACGATGTCTGCCAGGAGGTCATGCTGAAGGTTCTCTACGGCCTGAAGAACTTCGAGGGCAAGTCGAAGTTCAAGACCTGGCTGTACAGCATCACCTACAACGAGTGCATCACCCAGTACCGCAAGGAGCGCCGCAAGCGCCGCCTGCTGGATGCGCTCAGTCTCGATCCTCAGGAGGAGGCCTCCGAGGAGCGTGCGCCGAAGGCCGAGGAGCGGGGTGGGCTGGACCGCTGGCTGGTGCATGTCAATCCGATCGACCGGGAAATCCTGGTGCTGCGCTTCGTCGCCGAGCTGGAGTTCCAGGAAATCGCCGACATCATGCACATGGGGCTGAGTGCCACCAAGATGCGCTACAAGCGGGCGCTGGATCGTCTGCGCGAGAAATTTGCCGATCCTGCCGCAGAGTGATTGTCGCGAGAAATTTCGACTGGATTGATGTCGTGCTAAACTTTTCGCTTGGCTGCCTGTCGAAATCATGCAGCTATAATTTTTCCTGCTGGGGATTTAACGGATGAAACTGAAAAACACCTTGAGCGTAGTCATCGGCTCCCTGATTGCCGCTTCTTCCATTGGCGCAATGGCCCAGGGCCAGGGCGCGGTAGAAGTGGACGCGTTCGCCAAGTACTACGAGCCCGATACTCAGACCGGCCTTGATGAGGGTGCGCTCTACGGTGCCGGTATCGGTTACTTCCTGACCGACGATGTCTCCCTGAACCTGTCGCATGGCGTCTACGATGGTGTGGGCGCGGTTAGCGGCAGCAAGAACATCGAAGGCGAGCTGACTTCTCTCGATGCGGCCTACCACTTCGGTACCCCGGGTGTGGGTCTGCGCCCCTACGTTTCCGCCGGTGCTGCCCACCAGAGCATCGGTCAGCCGGATCGCAGCGGTCGTGACACCAGCACCTTCGCCAACCTCGGCGCTGGTGTGAAGTACTACTTCACCGAGAACCTGTTCGCCAAGGCCGGTGTCGACGGCATGCACAACATCGATCAGGGCAATTCCGAGTGGATGGCCGGCGTCGGCGTCGGCATGAACTTCGGTGGCGGCTCCGCCCCGGCACCGGCTCCGGTCGCTGCCGCTCCGGTGGCTGAAGAGCCGGCCCCGGTCGCCGAACCGGTTCCGGAAGTGGTGCGTGTCGAGCTGGATGTGAAGTTCGACTTCGACAAGGCCAAGGTCAAGCCGGAAAGCTATGCCGACATCCAGAACCTGGCCGACTTCATGAACCAGTACCCGCAGACCTCCACCACCGTGGAAGGTCACACCGACTCCGTGGGTACCGACGCCTACAACCAGAAGCTGTCCGAGCGTCGCGCCGCTGCCGTGCGCGAGGTGCTGGTCAACCAGTATGGCGTGTCCTCCTCTCGCGTGAGCTCCGTGGGTTACGGCGAGTCCCGTCCGGTGGCTGACAACGCCACCGATGCCGGTCGCGCCATCAACCGTCGCGTGGAAGCGGAAGTGGAAGCGCAGGTCCAGCAGTAATCCCTGCGGACCGCTCATGAAAAAACCCGGCCTTGGCCGGGTTTTTTCTTTTCCGGGATGTGTGGCGCGAGGCATGCGTCCCGGCGCCACGCACGCGCGGCGCGGCTCAGTCGTGCAGTTGCTCCGCGGCGTAGAGGGTGTTCTCCAGCAGGCAGGCGCGGGTCATCGGTCCCACGCCGCCCGGCACGGGGGTGATCCAGCTGGCGCGGGCAGCGGCGGCCTCGAAGTCGACGTCGCCGACCAGGCGGCCATCGGCCAGGCGGTTGATGCCGACATCGATGACGATGGCTCCTTCCTTGATCCACTCGCCCTTGACCAGGCCCGGCTTGCCGACAGCGACCACCACGATGTCCGCCTGGCGCACATGGCTGGCGAGGTCGCGAGTGAAACGGTGGGTCACGGTAGTGGTGCAGCCGGCCAGCAGCAGCTCGAGAGCCATCGGACGGCCGACGATGTTGGAGGCGCCGACGACCACTGCGTGCTGGCCGTGCAGGTCGACGCCGGTGCTCTTCAGCAGGGTCATGATGCCTTTCGGCGTGCACGGCTGCAGCACGGGCATGCGCTGGGCCAGGCGGCCGATGTTGAACGGATGGAAGCCGTCGACGTCCTTGTCCGGGTGGATGCGTTCGAGCAGCTGGGACGCATCGAGATGGCGCGGCAGCGGCAGCTGGACCAGGATGCCATCGACCGCCGGGTCTGCGTTCAGCGTGTCGATCAGCTGCAGCAGGTCCTCCTGCGAGGTGCTGGCATCCAGATCATAGGCGCGGGAGATGAAGCCTACTTCCTCGCAGTCCTTGCGCTTGTGGGCGACGTACACCTGGGAGGCCGGGTCGCTGCCGACCAGGATGACGGCCAGTCCCGGGATGCGCAGGTCTTGCTGGCGGCGCTCGGCTACGCGCTGGGCGATCTGTTGGCGGAGGCGGGCGGCGATGGCTTTGCCGTCGATCAGTTGTGCGGTCATGACGCTGGGAGAACCGTGAGAGTCAGTGAAGAAGGTGGAGTATTCTCGCACGCGGCGGCGGTCGGGCAAAGGCAGCTGGTGTGCCAAACCCGTCGGGTGGAGCTATGTGTTTGAAAATTTTCAAAAAAACCGTTGACGACAGGTGGCGGTCTCTATAACATGTGCCTCGCTTAACAAGCACAGCCCCTCAGCAAAACAAAGCTGGTGGCTGGTCCGGTGGTGAGACACCTCGAGGAGAATCGCAGGATTTTCTTCGGATCCGGCTAGAGGGTTGCCGCCACAAACGCGCCCGTAGCTCAGCTGGATAGAGCATCCGCCTTCTAAGCGGATGGTCGCAGGTTCGAGTCCTGCCGGGCGCGCCAGTCGGTGCTTGATGTAAGTGATGCAATATGGTGGGCGTAGCTCAGTTGGTAGAGCACAGGATTGTGGCTCCTGGTGTCGTGGGTTCGATTCCCATCGTCCACCCCATATTCCGAATCGCCAGGCCTAGCCTGGCGTTTTCGTTTCTGCTCCCGTCGCGCGGACGTGGTGAAATTGGTAGACACGCTGGATTTAGGTTCCAGTGCCGCAAGGTGTGCGAGTTCGAGTCTCGCCGTCCGCACCATCTCTCGTCAGGATGTCTGCTCTTTCGATGGTTCCGTTCCGTGGCTGGCAGTCCTTCTGCAGCGCGGTCGGCATTCCTCCACCTGACGCTTTTGCCCTGTGCCTTTTCTGTCGGCCACCGGGTGACTTCTGCGAAATCACCTAATAGAATGCATGCCCTATTTATGGGGCCGGTAGGGCCGGCTTTGTCTGTGCAACGAGGATTATCCATGCAAGTTTCTGTTGAAGCCACCTCCGCTCTCGAGCGTCGCATGACCGTTGGTGTGCCTGCCGAGCGCATCGAGACCGAAGTCAACAAGCGTCTGCAGCAGACCGCCCGTCGCGCCAAGATTCCTGGCTTCCGTCCCGGCAAGGTGCCGATGAGCATCATCCGCCAGCGCTACGAGGACTCCGCCCGCCAGGAAGCGCTGGGCGACCTGATCCAGGCCACCTTCTATGAGGCCGTGGTGCAGGAGAAGCTGAATCCGGCAGGTGCGCCGTCCGTCGAGCCCAAGGTCTTCGAAAAAGGCCAGGCGCTGGAGTACGTCGCCACCTTCGAAGTGTTCCCCGAGTTCCAGGCCGCCGGCTTCGAGTCCATCGCCGTCGAGCGTCTGCAGGCGGAAGTGGGCGATGCCGATGTCGACAACATGCTCGAGATCCTGCGCAAGCAGAACACCCGCTTCGAGGCGGTCGAGCGCGAAGCGCAGAATGGCGACCAGCTGAACATCGATTTCGTCGGCAAGGTCGACGGCGAAGTGTTCGCCGGCGGCAGCGCCAAGGGCACCCTGCTGGTGCTGGGCTCCGGTCGCATGATTCCGGGCTTCGAGGATGGCCTGGTCGGCGCCAAGGCCGGTGAAGAGCGCGTGCTGAACGTGACCTTCCCCGAGGACTACCAGAACCTCGACCTGGCTGGCAAGGCCGCCGAGTTCTCCGTGACCGTCAACGCGGTCGCCGAGCCGAAGCTGCCTGAGCTGAACGAGGAGTTCTTCGCCCTGTTCGGCGTCAAGGAAGGTGGCGTCGACGGCTTCCGTGCCGAGGTGCGCAAGAACATGGAGCGCGAACTGCGTCAGGCCATCAAGTCCAAGGTCAAGAACCAGGTGATGGAGGGGCTGCTGGCCGTCAATCCGGTCGAGGTGCCGAAGGCGCTGATCGGCAACGAAGTGAACCGTCTGCGTGTGCAGGCCGTCCAGCAGTTCGGTGGCAGCATCGATCCGCAGCAGCTGCCGGCAGAGCTCTTCGAGGAGCAGGCCAAGCGTCGTGTCGCTCTGGGGCTGATCGTCGCCGAGGTGGTCAAGCAGTTCGAGATCAAGCCGGACGAGGCTCGTGTCCGTGAGCTGATCGAGGAAATGGCGTCCGCCTATCAGGAGCCGGAGCAGGTGGTGGCCTGGTACTACAAGAACGCCCAGCAGCTGGACGAGGTCCGCTCGGTTGTTCTGGAAGAACAAGTCGTGGATACTGTCCTGCAAAAGGCCAATGTCACTGACAAGCAGGTCTCCTACGAGGAAGCGGTCAAGCCGGCGGAAGCTCCGAAGGCCGAATAAAGACCTCTGCAATTGTTAGAGTCCTACATAAGCCAGCCTCGCGCTGGCTTATGTGTCTATGGACATATCTGATAGGGAGTGACCGGGAATGTTCCGCAATTCATTTGATACGCAGCTCGACGTGCAGGCCGCTGGCGGCCTGGTGCCCATGGTGATCGAGCAGTCGGCCCGTGGCGAGCGCGCCTACGACATCTACTCGCGCCTCCTGAAGGAGCGAGTGATCTTCCTGGTCGGTCCGGTCGAGGACTACATGGCCAACCTGGTGGTGGCCCAACTGCTGTTCCTCGAGGCGGAGAACCCGGACAAGGACATCCACCTGTACATCAACTCGCCGGGCGGCTCGGTGACCGCCGGCATGTCGATCTACGACACCATGCAGTTCATCAAGCCGGACGTGTCGACCATCTGCATCGGTCAGGCCTGCAGCATGGGCGCACTGCTGCTGGCCGGCGGTGCCGCCGGCAAGCGCTACTGCCTGCCGCATTCGCGGATGATGATCCACCAGCCGCTGGGCGGCTTCCAGGGCCAGGCCTCGGACATCGAGATCCATGCCCGCGAGATTCTCACCATCCGCGAGCGTCTCAACCGCATCCTGGCGGCGCATACCGGCCAGCCGATCGACGTGATCGCCCGCGATACCGATCGCGACAACTTCATGAGCGGCGAGGAAGCGGTCAACTACCGCCTGATCGACCAGGTGCTGAGCAAGCGCCAGCTGCCCGTCTGATTCCCGCCACCTGTCTCCGGCCGGGGTGTTACCGGCCATGTCGCGGGCTTGAAAAAGCCCGCGATTGTCTTCATCTTGTGTTCATGCCTACCGGATTGGATTGATCGAATGACTGACACCCGCAACGGCGAGGACACCGGCAAACTGCTTTACTGTTCCTTCTGCGGCAAGAGCCAGCACGAAGTACGCAAGCTCATTGCCGGTCCCTCGGTCTTCATCTGCGACGAGTGCGTCGACCTGTGCAACGACATCATCCGCGAGGAGGTGCAGGAAGCCCAGGCCGATAGCAACGCCAACAAGTTGCCGGCGCCCAAGGAAATCAGCACCATCCTCGACCAGTACGTGATCGGTCAGGAGCGCGCCAAGAAGGTGCTGGCGGTTGCGGTGTACAACCACTACAAGCGTCTCAGCCAGCGCGAGAAGAAGGACGACGTCGAGCTGGGCAAGAGCAACATCCTGCTGATCGGTCCCACCGGCTCGGGCAAGACCCTGCTCGCCGAGACCCTGGCCCGGCTGCTCAACGTGCCCTTCACCATCGCCGACGCCACCACCCTGACCGAGGCTGGCTACGTCGGCGAGGACGTGGAAAACATCATCCAGAAGCTGCTGCAGAAGTGCGACTACGATGTGGAGAAGGCCCAGATGGGCATCGTCTACATCGACGAGATCGACAAGATCTCGCGCAAGTCGGACAACCCGTCGATCACCCGCGACGTGTCGGGCGAGGGCGTGCAGCAGGCGCTGCTCAAGCTGATCGAGGGCACCGTGGCCTCGGTGCCGCCGCAGGGCGGCCGCAAGCACCCGCAGCAGGAGTTCCTGCAGGTCGACACCCGCAACATCCTGTTCATCTGCGGTGGCGCCTTCGCCGGCCTGGAGAAGGTCATCCAGAATCGCTCGACCAAGGGCGGCATCGGCTTCAATGCCGAGGTGCGCAGCAAGGAGGCCGGCAAGAAGGTCGGCGAGTCCCTGCGCGAGGTGGAGCCTGACGATCTGGTCAAGTTCGGCCTGATCCCCGAGTTCGTCGGTCGCCTGCCGGTGATCGCCACCCTCGAGGAGCTCGACGAGGCGGCGCTGATGCAGATCCTCACCGAGCCGAAGAATGCGCTGACCAAGCAGTACGCGCGGCTGTTCGAGATGGAAGGCGTCGAACTGGAGTTCCGCAGCGACGCCCTGCATGCGGTGGCGCGCAAGGCACTGGAGCGCAAGACCGGCGCCCGTGGCTTGCGTTCGATCCTCGAGGGTATCCTGCTCGACACCATGTACGAGATTCCCTCGGCCAAGGACGTCAGCAAGGTGGTCATCGACGAGAGCGTCATCGAGGGCAGCTCCAAGCCGTTGCTGATCTATCAGAGCAGCGAGCAACCCGCCAAGGCTGCGCCCGAGGCGTAAGCTACTCCAGAGGGGCCTGCGGGCCCCTTTGTTGTTTCTGTGCGCCGCCAAAGCTTGTTTTTTCCCGCCTGCCCCCCCATCTTGAAGCCATGTCCAACGCCCGTGAGTCTCTGCAGTCGGGCCTAGCAAGAGTTGAAAGCATGAACACGATCATCGAGTTGCCCCTTTTGCCGTTGCGCGATGTGGTGGTCTATCCGCACATGGTCATCCCGCTTTTCGTCGGTCGCGAAAAGTCCATCGAGGCGCTCGAGGCGGCCATGAGCGCCGACAAGCAGATCCTGCTGCTGGCGCAGAAGAATCCGGCGGACGACGATCCGGCCCCGGAAGCCCTGTATCGCATGGGCACCCTGGCCAGCGTGCTGCAACTGCTCAAGTTGCCCGACGGCACGGTCAAGGTGCTGGTCGAAGGTGGCCAGCGCGGAGCGGTCGAGCGCTTCATCGATGCCGGCAGCCACGCCCGCGCCGAGGTCAGCCTGGTCGAGGAGGGCAGCGTGCCGGCACGCGAGGCGGAAGTGTTCTGCCGCAGCCTGCTGAGCCAGTTCGAGCAGTACGTGCAGCTGGGCAAGAAGGTGCCGGCCGAAGTGCTCGGCTCGCTGACCGGCATCGACGATCCGGCGCGTCTGGTCGACACCATGGCCGCGCACATGGCGCTGCGCATCGAGCAGAAGCAGGAGATCCTCGAGCTCACCGACCTGACGGCCCGCATCGAGCACGTGCTCGGTCTGCTGGATGCCGAGATCGACCTGCTGCAGGTGGAGAAGCGCATCCGCGGCCGGGTCAAGAAGCAGATGGAGCGCAGCCAGCGCGAGTACTACCTCAACGAGCAGATGAAGGCGATCCAGAAGGAACTCGGCGAGGGCGAGGAGGGCCACAGCGAGGTCGACGAGCTGAAGAAGCGCATCGACAACGCCGGCATGACCAAGGAAGCGCTGCAGAAGGCCAATGCCGAGCTGAACAAGCTCAAGCAGATGTCGCCGATGTCGGCCGAGGCCACCGTGGTGCGCTCCTACATCGAGTGGCTGACCAACGTGCCGTGGCAGGCCGAGAGCAAGGTGCGCCTCGATCTCAAGCGCGCCGAGGAGATCCTCGATGCCGACCACTACGGCCTGGAGGAGGTCAAGGAGCGCATCCTCGAGTTCCTCGCCGTGCAGAAGCGGGTGAAGAAACTGAAGGGGCCGGTGCTCTGCCTGGTCGGCCCGCCGGGGGTGGGCAAGACTTCGCTGGCCGAGTCGATCGCCCGCGCGACCAACCGCAAGTACGTGCGCATGGCCCTCGGCGGCGTGCGTGACGAGGCCGAGATCCGCGGCCACCGCCGCACCTACATCGGCTCGATGCCGGGCCGGCTGATCCAGAAGATGACCAAGGTCGGCGTGCGCAATCCGCTGTTCCTGCTCGACGAGATCGACAAGCTGGGCAGCGACATGCGCGGCGATCCGGCCTCGGCGCTGCTCGAGGTGCTCGATCCTGAGCAGAACCACAACTTCAACGACCATTACCTGGAGGTCGACTACGACCTTTCCAACGTGATGTTCCTGTGCACCGCCAACTCGATGAACATCCCGGCGCCGCTGCTCGACCGCATGGAGGTGATCCGCCTGCCGGGCTACACCGAGGCGGAGAAGATCAACATCGCCACCAAGTACCTGGTACCCAAGCAGGCCGCCGCCAACGGCCTGAAGAAGAGCGAGCTGAGCGTCGAGGAGGACGCCCTGCGCGACATCATCCGCTTCTATACCCGCGAGGCCGGGGTGCGCAACCTGGAGCGCGAGATCGCCAAGGTCTGCCGCAAGGTGGTCAAGGAGCATGCCCGCGAGAAGAGCGTCCGCGTCACCGTGACTCCCGATGACCTGGAGCACTACCTGGGTGTCAAGAAGTTCCGTTTCGGCAAGGCCGAGCTGCAGGATCAGGTCGGCCAGGTGACCGGTCTGGCCTGGACCCAGGTGGGCGGCGAACTGCTGACCATCGAGGCGGCCGTGGTCCCCGGCAAGGGTCAGCTGATCAAGACCGGCTCGCTGGGCGACGTGATGGGTGAGTCGATCACTGCCGCGCTGACCGTGGTGCGCAGCCGCGCCAAGAGCCTGGGTATCGCCCCGGACTTCCACGAGAAGCGCGACATCCACATCCACGTGCCGGAAGGCGCCACGCCCAAGGACGGTCCGAGTGCCGGCATCGGCATGTGTACCGCGCTGGTGTCCGCCGTGACCGGCATCCCGGTGCGCGCCGACGTGGCCATGACCGGGGAGATCACCCTGCGCGGCCAGGTGCTGGCCATCGGCGGTCTCAAGGAGAAACTGCTGGCGGCTCATCGCGGTGGCATTACTACCGTGATCATTCCTGAAGAGAACGTGCGCGATCTGAAGGAGATTCCGGAGAACATCAAGGCTGACCTGCAGATCAAGCCGGTCAAATGGATTGACGAAGTCCTGCAGATTGCGCTGCAATACAAGCCTGAGCCCTTGTCTGACGCGGCTCCCGAGCGGGTAGGGGCGGATGACAAGCGTGAAGCTGAAGCCAAGGAGCGAATCAGCACCCACTAGTCATTGGGCTTCCTTGACACTCTTTTCGGGCGCTTGATATAAAGCGCCTCCTCGCATGTCGGCAAGCTTAACGGCACACCTGATAATTGCTGCAACCAGTCAAGATACGAACTACGAACTCAACAGGAATCAAGGGGACTTAGAGTGAACAAGTCGGAACTGATCGATGCCATTGCCGCATCTGCTGATATCCCGAAAGCTGTTGCCGGTCGCGCGCTGGATGCCGTGATCGACTCCATCACCGGTGCCCTGAAGGAAGGTGACTCCGTCGTGCTGGTAGGCTTCGGCACCTTCGCCGTCAAGGAGCGCGCCGCGCGTACCGGCCGCAACCCGCAGACCGGCAAGCCGATCGAGATCGAAGCGGCCAAGATCCCCGGCTTCAAGGCTGGCAAGGCCCTCAAGGATGCGGTGAACTGAGCGTCTTCCGGGTTTGAGTTTTTCCGGACCGCATTGGCTGGTCCGGCTGCGGAGCGGTAGTTCAGTCGGTTAGAATACCGGCCTGTCACGCCGGGGGTCGCGGGTTCGAGTCCCGTCCGCTCCGCCATCTATCGAGAAGGCGCATCCTCGGATGCGCCTTTCTTTTATTTCTCCGCCATAGACCCACGCCGGAGCCTGCCAGGGCGGGGGCCGGCCGCGTTTGGGGGGCTGCATGCTTCAGAATATCAGGGACAATTCGCAGGGCTGGATCGCCAAGACCATCATCGGCGTGATCATCGTGCTCATGGCGCTGACCGGCTTCGACGCGATCATGAACGCCACCAGCAACAAGCAGGATGCCGCCGAGGTCAACGGCGAGAGCGTCAGCCTCAACGAGCTGAATCGGGCGATGGACATGCAGCGCCGGCAGCTGGCCCAGCAGCTGGGCGAGCAGTTCGATGCCTCCCTGCTCGACGAGAAGCTCCTGCGCGAGGGCGCGCTGAAGGCGCTGATCGACCGAACCCTGCTGCTGCAGGGTGTCCGCGATGCCGGCTTCGGCTTCTCCCAGCAGGCGCTCGATCAGTTGATCCTGCTCACTCCCGAGTTCCAGGTGGACGGCAAGTTCAGTCCCGATCGCTTCGATCAGGTGATTCGCCAGATGGGCTACGACCGCCTGCAGTTCCGTCAGCTGCTGGAGGAGGAGATGCTCATCGGCCAGCTGCGCGCCGGCCTCGCCGGCAGCGGCTTCGTCACCGACCAGGAGGTGCGCGCCTTCGCCGCCCTCGAGCGGCAGACTCGCGACTTCGCCACGCTGGCGATCAAGGCGCACCCTGAGCAGGTCGAGGTATCCGCCGACGAGGTCAAGGCCTACTACGACGAGCATGCCAGCGAGTTCATGACTCCCGAGCAGGTGCAGGTCGAGTATGTCGAGCTGAAGAAGGACGCCTTCTTCGATCAGGTCGAGGTGGCCGATGCCGATGTCCAGGCCGCCTACGAGAAGGAAATCGCCAATCTCGGCGAGCAGCGCAAGGCCTCGCACATCCTGCTGGAAGCCGGCGGCCAGATGAGCGACGAGCAGGCCAAGGCCAAGCTCGAGGAGCTCAAGGCCCGCATCGACAAGGGCGAGGACTTCGCTGCCCTGGCCAGGGAGTTCTCTCAGGATCCGGGCTCGGCCGGCAACGGCGGCGATCTGGGCTTTGCCGGCAAGGGGGTCTACGACAAGGCCTTCGAGGATGCCCTGTTCTCCCTCCAGAAGGGCCAGGTATCGGCGCCGGTGAAGAGCGAGTTCGGCTGGCACCTGATCCGTCTGGATGACGTGCAGGCCGCCGAGGTGCCGAGCCTGGACAGCCTGCGTCCGCAACTGGTGCGCGAACTCAAGGCGCAGCAGGTCGAGCAGCGTTTCGTCGAGGCCAGCAAGCAGCTGGAGGACGCCGCGTTCGAGGCGGCCGACCTGGTCCAGCCGGCCCAGGAGCTGGGCCTCGAGGTCAAGCAGGCCGCTCCGTTCGGCCGCGAGGGTGGCGAGGGTATCGCTGCCAATCGCCAGGTGGTGCAGGCCGCCTTCAGCCCCGAGGTGCTCACCGAGGGCGCCAACAGCAGCGCTCTCGAGCTGGATCCGGATACCGTGGTGGTCCTGCGCGTCAAGGAGCACCGCAAGTCCGAGCAGCAGCCGCTGGAGCAACTGGCCGACAAGCTGGGTGAGAGGATCCGCAGCGAGCGGGCGGCCGCCGCGGCGCAGGCTCGCGGCGAAGCGCTGCTGGCCGAGCTGCGCGCCGGCAAGACGCCGGTGGTGCAGGCCGAGTCCGGCGAGGCCTGGCAAGTGAGCGAGGCGGCCACCCGCAGCCAGGAGGGCGTCGATCCGCAGGTGCTGCAGGCGCTGTTCCGCCTGCCGCGCCCGCAGGCGGCCGACAAGCCGAGCTTCGCCGGTCTGTCGCTGGCCAACGGCGACTATCTGGTGCTGCGCCTCAACGGGGTGAGCGCCGCCGAGGCCGAGCTGTCGGCCGAGGAGCTGGCCATGTATCGCCGCTTCCTCGCCTCGCGCAGTGGCCAGCAGGACTTCCTGGCCTTCCAGCGCCAGCTGCAGACCGAGGCGAAGATCGAGCGTTTCTGATCGGTCACGCGTCCAGGTGATACCCGCAACGCCTCCGCAAGGGGGCGTTGTGCATTCCGGGATGGAGAAAGCGCACGTGCCAGGCGCTCGCTGCGCTCGGTGGCATGCTGCTGGGAGCTGGGAGCTGGGAGCTGGGAGCTGGGAGCTGGGAGCTGGGAGCTGGCCGGACGGCCGAACCGCGGGGAAACCGGCCCGCGCGGTGGCGGGCCGGAGCGGGGCGCTTACTCTTCCAGCGCACCCATGGCGGTGGTGTTGAAGCCACCGTCGACGTACATGATCTCGCCGCTGATGCCCGAGGCCAGGTCGGAGCACAGGAAGGCCGCGGCGTTGCCGACCTCCTCGATGGTCACGTTGCGGCGCAGCGGGGTCTGGCGCTCGTTGGCGGCCAGCATCTTGCGGAAGCTGGCGATGCCGCTGGCGGCCAGGGTGCGGATGGGACCTGCGGAGATGCAGTTGACGCGGGTGCCTTCCGGGCCGAGGCTGCCGGCCAGGTAGCGCACGCCGGCCTCCAGCGAGGCCTTGGCCATGCCCATCACGTTGTAGTTGGGCATGGTGCGTTCGGCGCCCAGGTAGGACAGGGTCAGCAGGCTGCCGTTGCGGCCCTTCATCAGCTCGCGGCCGGCCTTGGCCAGGGCGACGAAGCTGTAGGCGCTGATGTCGTGGGCGATCTTGAAGCCTTCGCGGGTGGTGACTTCGGTGAAGTCGCCGTTGAGCTGGTCGCCCGGGGCGAAGCCGACCGAGTGGACGATGCAGTCCAGGCCGTCCCACTTCTTGCCCAGCTCCTCGAACACACGGGCGATGTCGTCGTCGTTGGCGACGTCACAGGGGAAGCACATCTCGGCGCTGGAGCCCCAGCCGGCGGCGAATTCCTCGACGCGGCCCTTGAGCTTGTCGTTCTGGTAGGTGAAGGCCAGTTCAGCGCCTTCGCGGTGCATCGCGGCGGCGATGCCGGAGGCGATGGACAGCTTGCTGGCGACGCCGACGATCAGCACGCGCTTGCCGGTCATGAAACCCATTGTGTACTTCCTCTTGCTGGTTAATCGGCAGCGCCCGGCGCCATGAAGGCGGCTTCGAGCAGCTGCTGTGTGTAGGGGTGCTGCGGCGCATGGAAGATCGCGCCGGCTTCACCCTGTTCGACCACCTTGCCGTGCCGCACCACCATCAGCTGGTGGCTGAGGGCCCGGACCACCGCCAGGTCATGGCTGATGAACAGGTAGGTCAGATTGTACTTGTGCTGCAGGCTGCGCAGCAGCTCCACCACCTGGCGCTGCACCGTGCGGTCGAGCGCCGAGGTCGGCTCGTCGAGCAGGATCAGCTGCGGCTTGAGCACCAGCGCCCGGGCGATGGCGATGCGCTGGCGCTGTCCGCCGGAAAACTCGTGAGGGTAGCGGTGCCGGCTGGCCGGATCCAGGCCGACTTCGCTGAGTGCGTCGATGATAGCCTGCTCGCGCTCGGCCGGCGTGCCGATGCCATGGATCTCCAGGCCCTCGCCGATGATCTGGCCCACCGACATGCGCGGGCTCAGGCTGCCGAACGGGTCCTGGAACACCACCTGCATCTGCCGGCGCAGCGGACGCACCTGCTGCTGGTCGAGCCCGTCGAGGTTCTGCCCGGCGAAGCGGATCGCCCCCCGGCTGCCGATCAGGCGCAGGATCGCCAGGCCGAGGGTCGACTTGCCCGAGCCGCTCTCGCCGACGATGCCGAGGGTCTGTCCCTGCGGCAGGCTGAAGTTGACCCCGTCGACCGCCTTGACGTGGTCGACCGTGCGGCGCAGCAGGCCCTTCCTGATCGGGAACCACACGCGCAGGTCGTCGACCACCAGCAGCGGTTTGCCGGGCGGGTTGTCCGCCGGGCCGCCGCTGGGATCGGCACTGAGCAGCTCCCGGGTGTAGGGGTGCTGCGGCGCGGCGAACAGCTGCGCGCACTCGGCCTGTTCGACGATGCGCCCGCGCTGCATCACGCAGACGCGCTGGGCGATGCGCCGCACCAGGTTGAGGTCGTGGGTGATCAGCAGCAGGGCCATGCCCAGGCGCGCCTGCAGCTCCTTGAGCAGCTCGAGGATCTTCAGCTGCACGGTGACGTCCAGCGCGGTGGTCGGCTCGTCGGCGATGAGGATTTCCGGCTCGTTGGCCAGGGCCATGGCGATCATCACCCGCTGGCGCTGGCCGCCGGACAGTTCGTGCGGATAGGCCTTGAGGCGCTTGGCCGGTTCGGGGATGCCGACCAGTTCCAGCAGCTCCAGCACCCGCGCGCGCGCGGCGGCGCCGGTCAGCCCCTTGTGCAGGGCGAGCACCTCGGCGATCTGCTTCTCCACCGTATGCAGCGGATTGAGCGAGGTCATCGGCTCCTGGAACACCATGGCGATGCGGTTGCCGCGAATGCCGCGCAGGCGCCGCTCCGGCAGCGTGAGCAGGTCCTCGCCGCCGTAGCGGATGCTGCCGCCCGGGTGGCTGCTGCTGCGCGGCAGCAGGCGCAGGATGGAGTGGGCGGTCACCGACTTGCCGGAGCCGCTTTCGCCGACCAGCGCCAGGGTCTCGCCGCGGCGGATCTCGAAGCTGACGCCGTGCACCACGGTCTGCGGCGCGCCGCCGTGACTGAAGGCGACCTGCAGGTCGCGGATCTCGAGCAAAGGTTCGCTCATCGGCTCATTTCCTCGGGTCGAAGGCATCGCGCGCGGCCTCGCCGATGAACACCAGCAGGGTCAGCATCAGCGCCAGCACGGCGAAGGCGCTGATGCCCAGCCACGGCGCCTGCAGGTTGGACTTGCCCTGGGCGACCAGCTCGCCCAGCGACGGCGCGCCGGGCGGCAGGCCGAAGCCGAGGAAGTCCAGCGCGGTCAGGGTGCCGATGGCGCCGGTGAGGATGAACGGCATGAAGGTCATGGTCGAGACCATGGCGTTGGGCAGGATGTGGCGGTACATGATGGCGCCGTTGCCCATGCCCAGGGCGCGGGCGGCGCGCACGTACTCGAGGTTGCGCCCGCGCAGGAACTCGGCGCGCACCACGTCGACCAGGCTCATCCAGGAGAACAGCAGCATGATGCCCAGCAGCCACCAGAAGTTCGGTTCGACGAAGCTGGCGAGGATGATCAGCAGATAGAGCACCGGCAGGCCCGACCAGATCTCCAGGAAGCGCTGGCCGATCAGGTCGACCCAGCCGCCGTAGAAGCCCTGCAGCGCGCCGGCGGCGACGCCGATCACCGAACTGGCCAGGGTCAGGATCAGGGCGAACAGCACCGAGATGCGGAAGCCGTAGATCACCCGCGCCAGCACGTCGCGGCCTTGGTCGTCGGTGCCCAGCCAGTTGTCCGCCGAGGGCGGCGCCGGCGCCGGTACCTTGAGCTCGAAGTTGATGCTGTCGTAGCTGTAGGGGATCGGCGGCCAGAGCATCCAGCCGTCCTTCGACTCGATCAGCTCGCGCATGTACGGGCTCTTGTAGTCGGCCTCCAGCGGGAACTCGCCGCCGAAGGCGGTTTCCGGGTAGCGCTTGAGCACCGGCGCGTACCACTGGCCGTCGTAGCTGACCAGCAGCGGCTTGTCGTTGGCGATCAGCTCGGCGCCGAGGCTGAGGATGAACAGGCCGAGGAACAGCCACAGGCTGTACCAGCCGCGCCGGTGCGCCTTGAACAGCGCGAAGCGGCGCTGGTTGATGGGCGAGAGGGCCATGGCTCAGCCCTCCCGGCTTTCGAAGTCGATGCGCGGATCGACCAGGGTGTAGGTCAGGTCGCCGATCAGTTTCACGATCAGTCCCAGCAGGGTGAAGATGAACAGGGTGCCGAACACCACCGGATAGTCGCGGTTGATCGCCGACTCGAAGCTCAGCAGGCCGAGGCCGTCGAGGGAGAAGATCACCTCGATCAGCAGGGAGCCGGTGAAGAAGATGCCGATGAACGCCGAGGGGAAGCCGGCGATGATGATCAGCATGGCGTTGCGGAACACGTGGCCGTAGAGCACACGGCGCTCGGAGAGGCCCTTGGCGCGCGCGGTGATCACGTACTGCTTGCCGATCTCGTCGAGGAAGCTGTTCTTGGTCAGCAGGGTCAGAGTGGCGAAGTTGCCGATCACCAGCGCGGTCACTGGCAGCGCCAGGTGCCAGAAGTAGTCGGCGATCTTGCCCCACAGGCTCAGCTCGTCGAAGTTGTTCGAGGTCAGGCCGCGCAGCGGGAACCAGTCGAAGTAGCTGCCGCCGGCGAACAGCACGATCAGCAGGATGGCGAACAGGAAGGCGGGGATGGCATAGCCGACGATGATCGCCGTGCTGGTCCACACGTCGAAGTGGCTGCCGTGGCGCATGGCCTTGGCGATCCCCAGCGGGATCGACACCAGGTACATGATCAGCGTGCTCCACAGCCCCAGCGAGATCGACACCGGCATCTTCTCGGCGATCAGCTCGATCACCGTGGCGTCGCGGAAGAAGCTCTGGCCGAAGTCGAAGTGCAGGTAGTTCTGGATCATGATCCAGAAACGCTCGCTGGCCGGCTTGTCGAAGCCGTACATGCGCTCGATTTCCGCGATCAGTTCGGGGTCCAGGCCCTGGGCGCCGCGGTAGGTATTGCCGGCCGCCGCCACCTCGGCGCCGCCGCCGGCGATGCGCCCGGTGGCGCCGCCGGCGGCGGCGTCGAAGCCTTCCAGCTTGGCGATCATCTGCTCCACCGGGCCGCCGGGGGCGGCCTGGATGATGATGAAGTTGATCAGCAGGATGCCGAACAGGGTCGGCACGATCAGCAGCAGGCGGCGCAGGATATAGGCCAGCATCCGGCGTTACTCCTTCTGGCCGCTGGCGGCGAGCGGCGCCTGGCCGTCGGGTCTGGCCCACCAGGTGTACAGGCCGATGTCGTACAGCGGCGCCACCGCAGGGTGCCCGAGGCGGTTCCAGCGCGCCACCCGCCAGGTCTTGATGTGCCAGTTGGGGATCACGTAGTGGCCCCACAGCAGCACGCGGTCCAGTGCCCGGGTGTGGTCGATCAGCGCCTGGCGGCTGTCGGCCTTGATCAGGCCCTCGACCAGGGCGTCGATGGCCGGATCCTTGAGGCCGATCAGGTTGCGGCTGCCGGGGTTGTCGGCGCTGCTGGAATGCCAGTATTCGCGCTGCTCGTTGCCCGGCGAACTGGACTGGCTGAAGCCGCCGACGATCAGGTCGAAGTCGCGCGAGCGCAGACGGTTGATGTACTGGGAGACGTCGGCGCGGCGGATCTGCAGCTCGATGCCGAGGCTGGCCAGGTTGCGCTTGAACGGCAGCAGCACGCGCTCGAACTCGACCTGGGCGAGGAGGAACTCGATGGTCACCGGCTTGCCCGTGGCATCGAGCATGCGGTCGTTCTCCAGCCGCCAGCCGGCCTGTTGCAGCAGCTCGAAGGCGCGCCGGCGCTGTTCGCGGATCACTCCGCTGCCGTCGCTCTGCGGCGGCTGGTACTCGGCTTCGAACACCTGCGCCGGCAGGCGTTCGCGCCACGGCTCGAGCAGTCTCAGCTCGGCCGGCGAGGGCGTGCCGCGGGAGGCCAGCTCGGAGTTCTCGAAGTAGCTGCGTGTGCGGGTGTAGGCGCCGTAGAACAGCTGGCGGTTGGTCCACTCGAAGTCGAACAGCAGGCCGAGGGCCTCGCGCACGCGCACGTCCTGGAACAGCGGGCGGCGCAGATTGAAGATGAAGCCCTGCATGCCGGCCGGGTTGTGGTTGGCGATCTCCTCCTTGATCAGTCGGCCGTCGTGGATCGCCGGCGAGTCGTAGGCGGTGGCCCAGTTCTTCGCGCTGGTCTCCACCCAGAAGTCGAACTGGCCGGCCTTGAGCGCCTCCAGCGCCACGGTGTTGTCGCGGTAGTAGTCGATCACCAGGCTGTCGAAGTTGTACTGGCCGCGGTTGACCGGCAGGTCCTTGCCCCACCAGTCCCTGACCCGCTCGTAGCGGATGCTGCGCCCGGCCTGCACCTCGGCGACCTTGTAGGGGCCGCTGCCCAGCGGCGGCTCGAGGCTGGTGCGATTGAATTCACGGCCCTCCCAGGCGTGCCTGGGCAGCACCGGCAGCTGGCCGACGATCAGCGGCAGTTCGCGGTTGCCGCCGTGGCGGAAGTCGAAGCGCACCGTGCGTCCATCCTCGGCGACCGCCTTCTCCACGTCGGCGTAGTAGGCCTTGTACTGCGGCGAGCCATCCTTCATCAGGGTGTCGAAGGTGAACACCACGTCGGCGGCGGTCACCGGCGTGCCGTCGTGGAAGCGCGCTTCGCGGCGCAGGGTGAAGCGCACCCAGCGGTTGTCCGGCGCCTTCTCGATGCTCTCGGCGAGCAGGCCGTACTCGGTGAACGGCTCGTCCAGGCTGCGCTTGGTCAGGGTGTCGTAGACCAGGCCGATCTCGTCGGCGGCCACGCCCTTGTTGATGAACGGGTTGAGGCTGTCGAAGCCGCCGAAGCCGGCCTGGCGCAGGGTGCCGCCCTTGGGTGCCTCCGGATTGACGTAGGCGAAGTGGTGGAAGTCGGCCGGGTACTTGGGAGCTTCGTCGTAGAGGGTGGCGGCATGCCGGGCGGCGGCCCCCGCGTGGCCGGCGAGGCCGAGCAGCAGGAGGCCAGCAGCGAGCAGGCGGGTGCAGCGCGGGAGGGCGGTCATCTGCGGTTCTCCGGGGTCTTGAGCCACCAGGCGCGCAGCCCCAGGGTATAGGGGGGCGTGGTGACATGGTCGAAGCGGTTGCGCCAGGCCAGGCGGTGATGGTCGCTGTACCAGTTGGGAATGCTGTAGTGCTGCGACAGCAGTACCCGGTCGATGGCGCGGGTGGCGGCCACCTGCTGGTTGCGCGTCTGCGCGGCGAGCAACTTGTCGAGCAGGGCATCGATCACCGGATGATTGACTCCGGCATAGTTGCGGCCACCGCGCACGCCGACCTGACTGGAATGGAAATACTGCCACTGCTCCAGGCCGGGGCTCAGGGTCTGCGGCAGGGTCATCAGGATCATGTCGTAGTCGTAGCCGTCGATGCGCTGCTTGTACTGGGCACGGTCGACGGTGCGCAGGCTGGCCTGCACGCCGATGCGCGCGAGGTTGTCGCGATACGGCTGGAGGATGCGCTCCAGCCCCGGGTTGACCAGCAGGATCTCGAAACGCAGCGGCTGGCCACGGCCATTGACCAGGCCGCCGGCGGAGAGTTTCCAGCCGGCCCGGGCGAGCAGGTCGAGGGCGTGGCGCAGGGTCTCGCGCGGGATGCCGTGGCCGTCGGTCTGCGGCATCCGTGGCGGCGCGGTGAACAGCTCCGCGGGCAGCTGCTTGCGGTACGGGGACAGCAGCAGCCACTCCTCGCCCTGGGGCAGGCCGTCGGCGGCGAACTCGCTGTTGGGGTAGTAGCTGGTGGCGCGGCTGTAGGCGTTGTTGAACAGCGTGCGGTTGCTCCATTCGAAGTCGAACAGCAGGGCCATGGCCTCGCGCACCCGCACGTCGGCGAAATGGGCTCGGCGGCTGTTCATGAACAGCGCCTGGGTCTGGGTCGGGATACGGTGGGGAATCTCCGCCTTGACGATCTCGCCGCGTGCCATCGCCGGTATGTCGTAGCCGTTGGCCCAGTTCTTCGCCTGGTTCTCGATGTAGAAGTCGAACTCGCCGGCCTTGAATGCCTCGAAGGCGACGTGGTTGTCGCGGTAGAACTCCACCTCGACGCGGTCGAAGTTGTACTTGCCGCGGTTGACCGGCAGGTCCTTGCCCCACCAGTCCTTGACCCGCTCGAACACCAGGCGCCGCCCCGGCACCACCTGGGCGATGCGGTAGGGGCCGCTGCCCAGCGGCGGCTCGTAGGTGGTGGCCTTGAAGTCGCGGCCGCGCCAGTAGTGTTCGGGCAGCACCGGCAGCTCGCCCAGGCGCAGGATCAGCAGCGGATTGCCGCTGCGCTTGAGCACGAAGCGGATGCGCTGGTTGCCGAGGATGTCGACGCGGCGCACTTCCTGCAGCGCGGTGCGGTACTGCGGGTGGCCGTCGCGGACCAGCAGGCGGTAGGAAAAGGCCACGTCGGCGGCAGTGATCGGATGGCCGTCGTGGAAGCGCGCCTCGGGGCGCAGGTTAAACACCACCCAGCTGCGGTCCTTGCTGTATTCGACCGAGGCGGCGATCAGCCCGTAGCTGGAGGTCGGCTCGTCGCCCGAGGGGTCGTAGATGCCGGTGCCGACCATCAGCGGCGCGTTCAGCTCGTTGATGCCGTATTGCAGGAAGTTGGCCGTGCCGACCGGGCTGCTGCCCTTGAGGGTATAGGGGTTGAGGGTGTCGAAGGTGCCGGCGGCCATCAGCCGTACGCTGCCACCCTTGGGCGCCTGCGGGTTGACCCAGTCGAAATGGCTGAAGTTGGCCGGGTACTTGAGGGAGCCGAACTGGGCATAGCCGTGCCGTTCGATGACGGCAGCGCCAGCGGGCAGGCAGGCGGCCAGACCGAGCAGCAGGGCGAGGAGACGACTCATCGGGCGAGGGTCCGGTCCGTGGCAATCTTGGAGGTTGGGAAAGCTACAGTAACAGCTTGTATCGGCTGGAAAAAGGGTGGCTCCGGGAGGCCTCGCTGCGGATTTTCAGCGTCGCGGCAGGTAGAGGGTGAGGGTCTGTCCCGGTTTCAGCGTGCGGCCCAGGGAGGGGTTCCACTCCTTGAGATGCCGGGTGTGCACCGAGAAGCGCTCGGCGATGGCGGCGAGGGAGTCGCCGCGGCGGACCTTGTAGTAGGTGACCGAGTGGCGCGTGTTGCCGCTGGAGGTCTGGCCGGTGGTGTCGGCCAGGTGCAGGGTGAGGACCTGGCCGGCCTTGAGGTTGCGACCCTTGAGCCGGTTCCAGCGCTGCAGGTCGGCGGCGGTCACCTTGTGCTGCCGGGCGATGCTCCACAGGCTATCGCCGCGGCGCACTCGGTAGCTGCGGGGCGCCGCGGTCTTGGTCGGCGCCTCGGCGACCGGCTGCGGGCTGCGCTCGAACAGGGGGGCCGTCGGCGGGCTGTCGGCGGTCTGCGGGATCAGCAGGGTCTGGCCGACGCGCACGCGATTGGCGGACAGGCGGTTGATGTCGCGCAGGGTGGTGACCGTGACGTGGTGGCGGTTGGCGATGTCGTGCAGGCTGTCGCCGCTGCGCACCTGGTAGCGCTGCCATTGCACCAGGCTCTCCGGCCGCAGGCGGGCGAGGCTCTCGCTGAGACCCTCGGCCTTGTCCACCGGCACCAGCAGGTGGCGCGGGCCGTCGAGGGTGATGCCGTGCTTGAATGCCGGATTGAGCTGGTACAGCTCGTCCTTGTCGACATCGGCCATCGCGGCCACCTTCGACAGGTCGAGCTGGTGGCGGATGGCGACCTTCTCGAAGTAGGGCTCGTTGGCGATCGGCGCGAGGCTGACGCCGTAGGCGGCCGGGCTCTGGATGATCTGCGACACGGCCAGCAGCTTGGGCACGTAGTCCTGGGTTTCCCTGGGCAGTGGCAGGTTCCAGTAGTCGGTCGGCAGGCCCTGGCGCTGGTTGCGCTCGATGGCGCGGCTGACCGTGCCCTCGCCGGCGTTGTAGGACGCCAGGGCGAGCAGCCAGTCGCCGTTGAACATGTCGTGCAGGCGCTTGAGGTAGCTGATCGCCGCATTGGTGGAGGCGAGGATGTCGCGGCGGCCGTCGTACCAGTTGGTCTGGCGCAGGTTGAAGTGGCGGCCGGTGGAGGGGATGAACTGCCAGAGGCCGGCGGCGTGGGCCGGCGAGTAGGCCTGCGGATTGTAGGAACTCTCGATCATCGGCAGCAGTGCCAGCTCCAGCGGCATGCCGTTCTCTTCGAGGCGCTCGACGATGTAGTGGATGTAGGGGCCGCTGCGTTCGGCGATCTGCTGGATCGAGCCTGGCCGGCTGGCGAGACCGAAGCGCTGGCGCTCGACGCGCGGGTTGGTGCCGATCTGGTCCTGCAGCTTGTAGCCGGCGCGAATGCGTTCCCAGATGTCCTCGTGACGGGGCTTCTCGGGCTGCTGCAGCGCCTTGCTCCATTCGATCGACTTGCCGACCTGGACGGCACGCTCGGTGTCGCTGCCGGCATCGCTGCCACCACGGCTCTGGCAGCCGGCGATGACCAGCAGCAGGGCGACCAGCAGGAGGCGGATGGCGCGGTGCTGCAGGTAGGCGGCGAGGCCCGGAGGCGTTGGTGGCGGCATCGGCTGGTGACTTTCCCGGGTAAAAAGTCGGGCGATTCTAGGAACCGCCCTTTGCGGTGGTCAAGTTTGCACCAGCGCCCGAATGTTACCGGAAGTTGTCCTTCCAGGCGCGCAATGCCGCAAACGCCGTCTCCGCCGTCGTCGGCGCGCTGCCGGCGTGTTCCGCGCAGCTTTTGCGCACGGCCGGCTCGTTCGCCCGCAGGAAGGGGTTGGTGGCCAGCTCCAGGCTCAGGGTGGACGGCAGGGTCGGCAGGTTCCGCTCGCGCAGGGCGGCGGCCTCGCGCTGGCGCTGCTGCAGGGCCAGGTTGTCCGGCTCGACGGCCAGGGCGAAGCGCAGGTTGGCCAGAGTGTACTCGTGGGTGCAATAGACGCGGGTCGGGCCCGGCAGGCTGGCCAGACGTTGCAGCGAGGCGTGCATCTGCGCGGCGGTACCCTCGAACAGGCGGCCACAGCCGGCGGCGAACAGGGTGTCGCCGCAGAGCAGCACGGGCTGGCCGGCGCCCTCGGTGAACAAGGCGACATGGCCGGCGGTATGCCCCGGGACATGCAGCACCTGCCACTCCAGACCGAGGACGTCGATCCTCTGGTCGTCCTCGAGGGCGACATCGCGGCCGGGAATGGCCTCGAGAGCCGGGCCGAGCACCCGCGCGCCGGTGCGTGCCTTGAGCTCGAGGACGCCGCCGGTATGGTCCTGATGGTGGTGGGTGACCAGGATGTCGGTGAGCAGCCAGTCCGGATGGGCGGCCAGCCAGGCCAGCACCGGTGCGCTGTCGCCGGGGTCGACCGCGGCGCAGCGCTGCCGGGCCGGGTCCTGTAACAGCCAGATATAGTTGTCGCTGAAGGCGGGCAGGGCGGTGATCTGTATCATGGGCAGGCGAGCCGTTATGCTGAGTCGATCCGGCATCTTAGGTCGCCAGTCGTCTCTGGCGCCAGACGGGAGGATTCATGAACGAGCAGCTCCCCCGCCCGGGCCACACCGCCTGGCTGGCCCTGCAGCGCGATGCCCATGCCTGGTTCTCCGGTCCGCTGGGCGGCCTGCTGCTGTCCCGCCAGCAGCGGTTGCTGGCCGAGCAGCTCGATGCGCTGTTCGGCAGCTTCCTGCTGCACTACGGCTTCGCCGGCGCCGGTCTGCCGCCGCTGCAGCAGCTCAGCCACAGCGTCCGCCTCGGGGCGCCGTTGCCCGGCGTGGAGATCGCCTGCGAGGAGGATGCCTGGCCGGTGCTCGAGCATGCCGCCGACGTGGTGCTGCTGCAGCATGCCCTGGATTTCGCCGTGTCGCCGCACCAGCTGCTGCGCGAGGCGGCGCGCTGCGTGCGCCCCGGCGGCCATCTGCTGGTGGTCGGCATCCATCCCCGGAGCCTGTGGGGCCTGCGCCATTTTCTGGCCGGCGACGTGCTGGCGCAGGCGCGTTGCATCTCGCCGGCGCGCCTGGCCGACTGGCTGCGCCTGCTCGGCTTCGCGCTGGAGAAACGCCGCTTCGGATGCTATTGTCCGCCGCTTTCCTCGCAGCGCTGGCAGGCGCGTCTGCTCGGCATCGAGCCTTGGGCGCAGGACCTGCAACTGCCCGGTGGCGGCTTCTATCTGCTCACGGCGCGCAAGCTGGTCGCCGGCCTGCGGCCGCTGCCGCAGCCGCGCCGGGCCACGGTCAGCCCGCTGCGACCGGTTCCCGTGGCCAAGGTCGGCCGTCATCCAGGCAGCAAGCACAACCATGAGTGACAGTGTCGAGATCTATACCGATGGCGCCTGCAAGGGCAACCCCGGCCCCGGCGGCTGGGGGGCCCTGCTGGTCTACAAGGGCGCCGAGCGCGAGCTGTGGGGCGGCGAGGCGCAGACCACCAACAACCGCATGGAGCTGACCGCGGCCATCCGCGCCCTGGCCACGCTCAACCGGTCGTGCCGGGTGGAGCTGACCACCGACTCCGAGTACGTGATGAAGGGCATCAGGGAGTGGCTGCCCAACTGGAAGAAGCGCGGCTGGAAGACCGCGGCACGTCAGCCGGTGAAGAACGCCGACCTCTGGCAGGCGCTGGACGAGCAGGTCGGCCGCCATGAGGTGCATTGGCACTGGGTGCGCGGCCACAACGGCCATCCCGGCAACGAGCGGGCCGACCAGTTGGCCAATCGCGGCGTCGCCGAGGTCAACGGCTCGCGCCAGGCCGTGTGACGGCGTCTTGTCCCTCGATTCACCTGCAGGCAGATATTTCCCATGCGCTACGTAGTCCTCGATACCGAAACCACCGGCCTCGAGCCCCGCGAAGGGCACCGCATCATCGAGATCGGCTGCGTCGAGCTGATCGGCCGGCGCCTGACCGGGCGTCATTTCCACGTCTACATCAACCCCGAGCGCGAGGTCGACGAGGGCGCCATCGCGGTGCACGGCATCACCAACGAGTTCCTCGCCGACAAGCCGCGCTTTCGCGAGGTGGTCGACGAGTTCTTCGAGTTCATCAAGGGCGCCGAGCTGATCATCCACAACGCGGCGTTCGACATCGGCTTCATCAATCACGAGTTTGCCCGCCTGAGCGACCGCCCCGGGCTGGGCGAGGTGCTCGACCACTGCACGGTGCTCGACACCCTGCTGATGGCCCGCGAGCGGCATCCGGGGCAGCGCAACAATCTCGATGCCCTGTGCAAGCGCTATGGCGTCGACAACTCCGGGCGCGATCTGCACGGCGCGCTGCTCGATGCCGAGATCCTCGCCGACGTCTACCTGGCGATGACCGGCGGCCAGACCAGCCTGTCGCTGGCCGGGCAGAACAGCGAGGGCGAGGGCGGCAACGGACCGCAGGTGTCGGAGATCCGTCGCCTGCCGGCCGACCGGCCGCGCGTCCGGGTGATCCGCGCCAGCGCCGCGGAACTCGAGCAGCACGCCGCCCGCCTGGCGGCGGTGGCCAAGTCCAGCGGCGGTCCGGCGCTGTGGCAGCAGCTCGAGCCGGCCGAAGGCGAGGCGCCGGCCCTGCACTGACGAGGGTTTCGCCGCGGCGCCGGGGCGGCTAACCTCAAGGCATCGGCAGGCGGAGCCTGCGCGTCCGGGGAAGCTGGCGCATGTACAAGGACCTGAAGTTTCCGGTACTCATCGTCCATCGCGACATCAAGGCCGACAGCGTGGCCGGCGAGCGGGTGCGCGGCATCGCCGGCGAGCTGGAGCAGGACGGTTTCAGTGTCCTCGCCACCGCCAGCGCCCGCGAGGGACGCATAGTCGCCTCCTCGCAGCACGGCCTGGCCTGCATCCTGGTCGCCGCCGAGGGGGCTGGCGACAACCCGCGACTGCTGCAGGACGTGGTCGAGCTGGTCCGTGCCGCGCGTCTGCGCGCCCCGCAGTTGCCGATCTTCGCCCTCGGCGAGCAGGTCACCATCGAGAACGCGCCGCCCGAGGCGATGGCCGAGCTCAACCAGTTGCGCGGCATCCTCTACCTGTTCGAGGACACCGTGTCCTTCCACGCCCGCCAGGTGGCGCGGGCAGCGCGCAGCTACCTCGACGGCCTGCTGCCGCCGTTCTTCCGCGCCCTGGTGCAGCACACCGCCGAGTCCCACTATTCCTGGCACACCCCAGGGCACGGCGGTGGCGTGGCCTATCGCAAGAGTCCGGTGGGCCAGGCGTTCCACCAGTTCTTCGGCGAGAACACCCTGCGCTCCGACCTGTCGGTGTCGGTGCCCGAGCTGGGTTCGCTGCTCGACCATACCGGCCCGCTGGCCGAGGCCGAACGCCGCGCGGCGCGCAACTTCGGCGCCGACCACACCTTCTTCGTGATCAACGGCACCTCGACGGCGAACAAGATCGTCTGGCAGGCGATGGTCGGCCGCGACGACCTGGTGCTGGTCGATCGCAACTGCCACAAGTCGGTGGTCCACGCGCTGATCATGACCGGCGCCATCCCCCTGTACCTCAATCCGGCACGCAACGAGCTGGGAATCATCGGGCCGATCCCGCTGGCCGAGTTCAGCCGCGAGGCGATCGCCGCCAAGATCGCCGCCTGTCCGCTGGCCCGGGGCCGCGAGGCGAAGGTCCGCCTCGCCGTGGTGACCAACTCGACCTACGACGGCCTGTGCTACAACGCCGAGCTGATCAAGCGCACGCTGGCCGGCAGCGTCGAGGTGCTGCACTTCGACGAGGCGTGGTACGCCTACGCCGCGTTCCACGAGTTCTATGCCGGGCGCTACGCCATGGGTACCTCGCGCGGGGCTGGTGACGAGCCGCTGCTGTTCGGCACTCACTCCACGCACAAGCTGCTGGCAGCCTTCAGCCAGGCCTCGATGATCCATGTGCAGGACGGCGGCCAGCGCCGTCTGGATGTGGCGCGCTTCAACGAGGCGTTCATGATGCACACCTCGACTTCGCCGCAGTACGGCATCCTCGCCTCGCTGGACGTGGCCTCGGCGATGATGGAGGGGCCTGCCGGGCGCTCGCTGATCCAGGAGACCTTCGACGAGGCGCTGGCCTTCCGTCACGCCATGGCCAACCTGCGCGGCAGCCTGCCGTCCGGCGACTGGTGGTTCGACATCTGGCAGCCGGAGGGGGTGGATGCCGCGGCGCAGGTGCAGACCGGCGACTGGCTGCTGGCGCCGCAGGCGCCCTGGCACGGGTTCGGCGACCTGGCCGAGGACTACGTGCTGCTCGATCCGGTCAAGGTCACCCTGGTGATGCCCGGCCTGCGCGCCGACGGCAGCCTGCAGGGGCGGGGCATCCCGGCGGCGGTGGTCGGCAAGTTCCTCTGGGAGCGCGGTGTGGTGGTGGAGAAGACCGGTCTCTACTCGCTGCTGGTGCTGTTCTCGCTGAGCATCACCAAGGGCAAGTGGAGCACGCTGGTCACCGAGCTGCTCGAGTTCAAGCGCCTGTACGACGCCAATGCGCCGCTGGTCGAGGCGCTGCCCTCGATTGCCCGCGTCGATCCGCTGCGCTACCAGGGGCTCGGCCTGCGCGATCTGTGCGAGCAGTTGCATGCCTGCTATCGAGACAACCGCGTGCCGCGGGCGCTCAGCTGCATGTACACGCATCTGCCGGAGCTGGCCCTGAAGCCGGCCGCAGCCTGGGATCACCTGGTGCGCGGCGAGGTCGAGGCGGTGCCGCTGGAGGCGCTGGAGGGGCGCATCGCCGCGGTGATGCTGGTGCCCTATCCGCCGGGGATCCCGCTGATCATGCCGGGGGAGCGCTTCACCGCCGCCTGCCGGCCGATCATCGACTACCTGCAGTTCTCCCGCCGCTTCGAGCAGGCCTTTCCGGGCTTCGAGTCCGAGGTCCACGGGCTGCAGCACGCGCAGGTCGACGGTCAGCGCCGCCATACTGTGGACTGCATCCGCGTCTGAGCGAGGGCAACCCGAGGCTGCCGTGATCTGGATCACTATGGTCGGATTCGCCTTTGTCGCCAGGCTTGTTATAGTGCCAGCATCTAAAAAGTGGGTGGCCAGGGGGTCGCCCCGACGTCGAGTTTCTGCCCGGAGGCGCGCCCATGTCGCGATGGCTTGAGGCGAAAGCACTCACCAGCAGTCAGGATGATCACCGCTTGCACGTTGCCAGATCACAGGAAGTGGCCAGGCAGCCCGATTCGTACCGCGTGGGAGGCGGAAGCAGCGCATGGTAACCGGAGCCACGTCCCTTGGTCTGGTGCGCAACGAACTGTTCGCCACCATCGAGCAGGCCGAGCAGAGCCTCGAGCAGTTCATCGCCGATCGACTCAACGTCAGCCTGCTGCAGCAGGCGGTCGAGTACCTGCAGCAGATCCGCGGCATCCTCAAGCTGATCGAGCTGGCCGGCGCCGAGCTGCTGGCCCAGGAAGCCCTGCTGCTGGCCACCGACATCCCGGTCGGTGCCGGCCAGGAGCGCGACGGTCAGTTGGCCGCGCTGGGCAAGGCGCTGTTCGTGCTGCGCCGCTACCTGGAGGGCATCGACAACCACCGCCAGGAAATCCCCGAGCTGCTGCTGCCGATCATCAACGAGGTGCGGCTGTCCACCGGCCAGCCGGCCTTGCCGGAATGCTACTTCTTCAGCGTCCGTCTCGATCAGCCGCGGCCGCCACGGCGCAACATCGAGATCCAGCCGGGGGTGGCCAACCGCGACGGCGGCCGCCTGCGCCAGATGTATCAGCTGGGCCTGATGAACGTGCTGCGCGAGCAGAACCTGGCCGCCGCGCTCAAACTGATGTCGCGCGCCCTCGGGCGCCTCGACGACCTGCTCGGCGGGCGCGAGCGCTCGCGCCTGTGCTGGATCGGTGCCGCGGCACTGGAAGCCATGGCCGATGGGCGGATGCGCCCGACACGCTCGCGCAAGCAGCTGCTGTCGCGCCTCGACCGCGACCTGCGCCAGTTGCTGGGCAACCAGCAGTTCGAGGCGCCGCGCAGCCTGCTCAAGGAGCTGCTGTACATGGTGGCGCTGGCCGGTACCCAGGGCGAGCGCGCCAGCGAGATGCGCCGGGTGTTCGGCCTGGCGCCGTTGCCGTTCACCGACCACCTGCTGGAAGAGGAATCAAGGCGCCTGTCCGGGCCCGGTGAAGAGGTCATGCGCTCGCTGTCGCTGGCTATCCGCGAGGAGCTGGCCGGGGTCAAGGACGCACTCGATCTGATCGAGCGCGGTGCCGCGCAGCAGGAAGCCAGGGTCGGTCTGCATGCGCAGGTCGGCAAGCTGGCCAAGACCCTCGGCATGGTCGGTCTGAGTTCGGCGGCCAATGCCCTGCAGGCGCAGGTGGAGATGGTCGGCAGCTGGTGCTCGCGCAGCGACACGCCGCCGGCGGCCGAACTGTTGCGCCTGGCCGATGCCCTGCTGTACATGGAAAGCATGGTAGCCACCCTCGAGCAGAGCGAGCAGCGCAAGCGTCAGGCCAGCACGGTGCAGATCGCCGGTGCGACGCAGGGCGACTCCTACGCTTCGCACCAGCTGGTCGAGGCGCGCATCGTGGTCATCGACGAGGCTCAGGCGGGCCTGGCGCTGGCCAAGCGCGCCATCACCGCCTACCTCGAATCCAGCGGCGACAAGCTCAACCTGGCCAACGTACCGACCAGCCTGCAGGCGGTGCGCGGCGGCCTGTGGTTCCTCGGTCTGGAGCGGGCCGCCGAACTGGTCGGCGCCTGTGCCGACTACATCCAGCGGCACATGATCGAGAACGCCCAGATCCCCTCCGAGCAGATGCTGGAGACCCTGGCCGACGCCCTGACCAGTCTCGAGTTCTTCCTCGAAGGTGGCGCCAACCTGCGGCCGGAAGGCCAGCAGGACGTGCTCGACCTCGCCGCCGACAGTGTACGCGCGCTGGG
Source organism: Pseudomonas sp. OF001 (assembly GCF_904426495.1). NCBI lineage: Bacteria > Pseudomonadati > Pseudomonadota > Gammaproteobacteria > Pseudomonadales > Pseudomonadaceae > Pseudomonas > Pseudomonas sp. OF001. Next base: position 68,113 of record NZ_CAJGBM010000013.1, read on the forward strand.
CATGCAGGTCGCTGCCTGATGTCCCGGCACTCCTGGCAGCCGGCGGTCATCGACCCCGCGCAGCCGGGAGGCTGGGCGCTGGCGCACTGCCGCCAGCAGTTTCTCTGCGACGCCAGGGGCGTCCTCTTCCCTCGCGATTGGCTGAAGGCGCAAGGCTTCGGCATCCTCGCCGAGCACGGTATCGGCCGCCTCGACGGCGAGGCGGTGTTCGTCCTCGAGCTGGACGATCAGGCGCTTCAGTCGCCCTCCGGCGGTTTCTGGAAGGGGCTGCGCCAGTTCATGCTCGAGGGCGACTTCGCCACCTTCCGCATGCTCGGCTATGCCGCCCAGGTCGGTACCTGGGCCCGCCAGCACCGCTTCTGCGGCAGTTGCGGTGCGCCGCTGCAGGCGCTGGCCGGCGAACGGGCGATGGCCTGTCCGCACTGCCAGCTGCAGCAGTATCCACGCCTGTCACCGAGCATCATCGTGCTGGTCAGTCGCGGCGACGAGCTGCTGCTGGCCCGCTCGCCGCGTTTCGTCAGCGGCGTCTACAGCACCCTGGCGGGCTTCGTCGAGCCGGGCGAGTCGATCGAGGCCTGCGTGCACCGCGAGGTGCGCGAGGAGGTGGCGGTGGAGGTCGGCAACCTGCGCTACATCGCCAGCCAGAACTGGCCGTTTCCCCATTCGCTGATGCTCGGTTTCCATGCCGACTACGCCGGCGGCGAGATCGTGCCGCAGCCGGAGGAGATCGAGGATGCACGCTGGTTCCGCGTCGATGCCCTGCCGCCGCTGCCGGCCCGTGGCTCCATCGCCCGTTACCTGATCGACCTGCACCTGGCGCGCCGCTCAGGCGACGCCGAACCAGTGCTGCCAGGCTAGGCGCGCGGTCAGCGCCAGTACCACCGAGATGAACACCGGACGGATCAGTTTCGAGCCGCCGCGGATGGCCGTGCGCGCGCCGAGGAAGGCGCCCAGCATCAGCGCCAGGCCCATGCCGATGCCCAGAGCCCACGCGACCTGGCCGGCGGCGATGAATACCGCCAGGGCCATGGCGTTGCTGACGAAGTTCATGCTGCGCGCCACGCCGCTGGCGCGCAGCAGGTCAAGCGGGTAGAGCAGCAGACTGCTCACCGTCCAGAAGGCGCCGGTGCCGGGCCCGGCGATGCCATCGTAGAAGCCCAGGGTCAGGCCCTGCGGCCACTGTCGGCGCTGTGGCGGTGGGGCGCTGCTGGTGTCCGGTCGTGGCGTCGGATTGAACAGCAGATACAGGCCGCAGGCGAATACCACGACCGGCAGCATCCGATTCAGCCAGTCGGCCGGCAGCAGATGGGCACCCCAGGCGCCGAGCAGCGCGCCGATGGCGGTGGCGAGCAGGCCCCGCCACCATTGGCGTGGGCTGAACAGCCGGCGGCGGTGGAAAGTCCAGGCGGCCGTGGCCGAGCCGAAGGTGGCGCACAGCTTGTTGGTACCCAGCACCAGGTGAGGGGGCAGGCCGGTGGTGAGCAGGGCCGGAATGGTCAGCAGACCGCCGCCGCCGGCGATGGCATCGATGAAGCCCGCGGTGAAGGCCACGCCGATCAGCAGTAGCAGGGACAGGGGTTCCAGGGCGAGTTCGAAGGCCATGCAAAGCTTGATCTGTTGACGATTGTGCGGAGCTCGCGCTGGCCGCTGGAAAGGTGGCGTACGCATAATGCCGCAATTGTCTGGCGAGAGGGAGTGACGAGCATGCAATACAACGGACTGGCCTGGGCTGTGGCTCTGGCGGCGCTGCTGGTACTGGTGCTGGGGGGGCGCATGCTGCTGCGGCGTGGCTGGTTCCTTGGCTGGCTGCGAGGCACCTGCGGATTGGGGCTGCTGGCGCTGGCTGGCGTGGCCGGGGTGGTGGCCTGGGACCTGCGCAGCTATGCGGCGCTGCCGCCGGCGGGCGAGCCGCTGGCGACGATCAGCATCGAGGCTCGGGGCAGCCAGCGCTACCTGGTGTCCCTGCAGGAGGGAGGTACCCGGCGGGATCTGCTCGTCAATGGCGAACTCTGGCAGCTGGACGCACGACTGTTCGACTGGAAGGGCCTGGCGACCCTTATCGGGCTGCGCTCGGGGTATCGCCTCGAACTGCTGGCGGCCCGTTATCGGCAGGCCGATCCGCAGGGGGGCGCCGAGCCCAGCCGCATCATGCTGGCGCGGAGTCCGTATGGCGTCGATCTGTGGCGCTGGCTGCGCGAGAGTGGCTGGGATCTGCCGCTGCTCGATGCGCGTGGCGCGCGGGTGACTTTCCTGCCGCTGGCCGATGGCGCGATCTACAGCATTCGCCTGGGCAGTACGGGGATGCTGGCCGAGCCGCAGAACCAGGCAGGGCGCGAAGCGCTGACGCACCGATGAGCCGGTGCCTCTCGCGAAATGAAAAACCCCGGTCTTGCGACCGGGGTTTTCGAGGGCTCGACCCGAGGGTCGAATGAGCCGGTTCCTTAGAACTGGTTCATGGTGTTGTCTTTACCACCGGCCTTCAGGGCAGCTTCACCAGCGAAGTATTCCTTGTGGTTGTCACCGATGTCGGAGCCAGCCATGTTCTGGTGCTTGACGCAGGCGATGCCCTGACGGATTTCCTGACGCTGCACGCCCTTCACGTAGGCCAGCATGCCTTCTTCAGCGAAGTAGCCCTTGGCCAGGTTGTCGGTGGACAGGGCCGCGGTGTGGTAGGTCGGCAGGGTGATCAGGTGGTGGAAGATGCCGGCCTGAGCGGAACCGTCGCGCTGGAAGGTGCGGATCATCTCGTCGGCAACCTGGGCCAGTTCGGTCTCGTCGTACTCGGCGCTCATCAGCTGGGCGCGGTCGTAGGCGGAGACGTCCTTGCCTGCGGCAACCATGGCGTCGAACGCCTGCTGACGGAAGTTCAGGGTCCAGTTGAACGACGGGCTGTTGTTGTACACCAGCTTGGCGTTCGGGATGACTTCGCGGATGCGGTCAACCATGCCCTTGATCTGGCCAACGTGCGGCTTCTCGGTCTCGATCCACAGCAGGTCGGCACCGTTCTGCAGCGAGGTGATGCAGTCCAGGACGCAGCGATCTTCGCCGGTGCCCTTACGGAACTGGAACAGGTTGGACGGCAGGCGCTTCGGACGCAGCAGCTTGCCTTCGCGCTTGATCACGACGTCGCCGTTGCCCAGCTCGGCTTCGGAGATCTCTTCGCAATCCAGGAAGGAGTTGTACAGGTCGCCCAGGTCGCCCGGCTCTTTGGTCACGGCGATCTGCTTGGTCAGGCCGGCACCCAGGGAGTCGGTACGGGCAACGATCACGCCGTCGTCAACGCCCAGCTCGAGGAAGGCGTAGCGAACAGCAGCGATCTTGGCGAGGAAGTCGACGTGCGGAACGGTAACCTTGCCGTCCTGGTGGCCGCACTGCTTCTCGTCGGAAACCTGGTTCTCGATCTGGATGCAGCAGGCACCCGCCTCGATCATCTTTTTGGCCAGCAGGTAGGTGGCTTCCGGGTTGCCGAAGCCGGCATCGATGTCGGCGATGATCGGGACAACGTGGGTTTCGTAGTTGTCGATCTGGTTCTGGATCTCGGCAGCCTTGGCGTTGTCGCCGGCTTCGCGGGCAGCGTCCAGGGCGGTGAACAGCAGGTCCAGCTCACGGGAGTCGGCCTGGCGCAGGAAGGTGTACAGCTCTTCGATCAGCGAGGAAACGGCAGTCTTCTCGTGCATCGACTGGTCCGGCAGCGGGCCGAAGTCGGAGCGCAGGGCGGCAACCATCCAGCCGGACAGGTACAGGTAGCGCTTGTTGGTGGTCTTCAGGTGCTTCTTGATGGAGATCAGCTTCTGCTGACCGATGAAGCCGTGCCAGCAACCCAGCGACTGGGTGTAGACGGAAGCGTCGGCGTCGTACTCGGCCATGTCCTTGCGCATGATGGCGGCGGTGTACTTGGCGATATCCAGACCGGTCTTGAAGCGGTTCTGGGCGCGCATGCGAGCGACGGACTCAGGGTCGATGGCGCTCCAGCTGCTGCCGAACTTCTCTTTCAGGGCGGCTACGGCCTTGATGTCGTTTTGATAAGCGGACATGGTCAATCCTTCAAGTTTGTGTGTTTCGTTGAGCACCGACATTCCCATTCAACACCGGGGGTGTTGACGGTAGTGTTGCAAGAGCTCACCGCAGAGCGTCGAGGGAGAGACCGGTTCGGCAGGAGGCCGGAGGAGGGGATGTAGTGACGACCGGTGGGGTGACTACAACAGCCGGATGGGCCGTGTCCGTCATGCCGGTTGAAACCTTGCTTCCCCGTCCCTCAGGACAACTTCGTTCCAGTCGCAACCTTGTCGCACCGCCGGGTGGGGGGTACTGACACGAACCGACTCCAGGGGTGGTCTGGAGTGCGATCCGGGGGCCGTTTCGGGCCTCTGGTCAGCGGGAGCGAGGCCATCATGCTAGGAGAGAGACGGGGCGTCAATGGATTTTGTAGTTTTTTTTTGGAGCTACTACAAAAGTTCTAGATCACTCGAGAAGGTCGACCTTGAGCCGTAGCACCCGGTTATCCCGGACGCTGCCGGCCTGCCGGGAGAGCAGGCCGGAGCGCTGCTCGCCGGCGCTTTCGCGGATGCCGCCCAGCTCGATCCACTCGCCCAGGCGGCCGCTGACGCGGGTGGCGGTGGTCTGGGTGTCGAGGGTGCCGTCAGGGCCGGCCAGGCGATCCTGGCGGCTGTGGATGTCGAGCTGGACCCGGTCGCCCTGCACGTGGGCGACCACCTCGAAACCGCGGTTGATGTCGCGATACTCGGTGTATTCGCTCGGGTAGCCATGGGCGTCGCGTCCGTAGCTGGTCAGCGGCACGCTCTCGCCGATCTGGATCAGTGCGGGATAGCCTGCGGTCGCCTGCACCTGCTGCACTGAGCCGCTGCCGCCGGCACTGCTGCGCCGGATGATGCGCACCTCGTCGCGGCCGTGGTGTTCGCCGCGGCCGCCGATGATCTCGACATTGCCGGCGCTGATGCTGCCGTCGACCCGGTAGCCATCCTGGCGGGCGCTGCTGTCCTGCTGGCTGTCGACGGTGATCAGCAGGCGCTGCGGCGGCGTGTCGAGCTGCTGCAGCAGCTCCTGCAGTTCGGCGATCTTGTCCGGCTCGGCATTGACCACCAGCTGGTTGCCGTAGGCGCTGACACGGCCTGCACCATCCAGCAGCGACTGCGCGATCGGCAGCAGTTCCTCGGCCGAGCGGTAGTGCAGCGGCAGGATTTCGGTGCGCGGGGTCGCCCCGGCGCTCAGGCTGCAGGCCAGGGCTAGCAGCGTCAGCCAGGTGCGGGGTGTCACAGCAGGAAGCTCCTCAGGTTCGGATCGCCGCCGGCGCTCTCCCAGGCCAGGTCGAACTGGCGCTGCAGCTGGCGCACCCGGCCGCGGGCCTGGTAGTGGACCTGTGCGGCGGGCAGCAGCGGTGCACTGCGCAGCAGCAGGCCGCAGTCGTCGACCAGCAGGTAGGCGGGGTCGTCGGCAGGCTGGTCGGGGCCGAGCCTGCGGATCTGGCAGTTGCTCGGCAACTGGCGGGCCAGGCGCAGCAGGGCATGGCCTTGGCGTACCGCCAGGGCGCTGTCGCGCAGCAGGATGCGCAGGCAGTTGCGCGGATGGGCGCGCAGCAGGCGGCTGCAGGCCTCGGCGATGGCGCGCTGGTCGTACAGCCAGGGCTCCAGGTCCGGCGTGTACAGGCACAACGAGCGGCGGGCCTGCTGGATCAGCGCCAGGGCGTGGCTGCGCAGCTGTGCCGGGCTGTCGGTGCGTTCGACGGCCTCATGCTGGCCGAGGGCGAAGGGGGCGGGCTCCAGCCGGCTGGCCGGCGCGCCGCCCTCGGCGGGCGGGTTGTGGATGGCAAAACGCCCCGGAGAGCGGAAATCGAGGGCGGGCAGTGGAGTGCCGTGGTCGTTGTCGCGTTCCGGGGCGTTGCTCATCGGGTGGCCTCTCAGGCGCTGTCGCGCACCATGTCGACGTGGGGGATGCCGGCCTCGAGGAATTCCTCGCTGGCTACCCGGAAGCCTAGCCGTTCGTAGAAGCGCACGGCATGGGCCTGGGCGGTGAGCATCTGGCGGCGCAGGCCGCGGCGTTCGGCCTCGGCGATGGCCGCCTGCATCAGCATCTCGCCGATGTGCAGGCCGCGCCAGTCCTTGATCACCGAGACGCGGCCGATCTGGCCGTCCGGCAGCAGGCGCGCGGTGCCGACGGCGAAGTCGCCCTCGAAGGCGAGGAAATGCACGGCGTCGACGTCCTCGGCGTCCCATTCCAGCTCCGGCGGCACTTCCTGTTCGACCACGAACACCGCCTCGCGGATGCGGCGCAGGTCGGCGTTGTCGGCATGCCAGTCGGCGATCCGTACGGTGAGCTTATTCATCGGCGGCAAACTCCAGACTTCCCTGTTTGACCAGTTCGTAGATCAGCGTCAGCGCCTCGTCGCTCTCCAGCCAGGGCTCGAGATTCTCCAGGTGCAGGGCGTCGGCGCTGCATACCAGCTTGAGCAGTTCGCGCAGCGAGGCGTCGAGGCGGCGGCTGTTGCCGCTGGCGAACAGCACCAGATAGTCGTCGATCTCGCTCCAGGCCAGGCGCGCGCTGGGGTTGCGCACCAGCACGGCGCCGTCGCCGAGGGCGGCGAAGAACTCGTCCTCGGGGAGCTCCTCGCCGGCCACCAGCTCCGGGTAGCGCGGCTCGGTCATGAACTGGCCGAACCAGGTCAGCAGCAGCTTCTCGTCGCTCATGTGGCGGTCGATCAGTCCGCGCAGGCGCTCGAGGGCGTCGCGCTGGATCTGGTTGGGGTCGCCTGCAGGCTGGCAGCCGGCGTCGCTGTAGCGCTCCTCGTCGGGCAGGAACTGGCCGAGGAAGTCGGTGAAGTGGGTCAGCACCTCGCTGGCGCTGGGCGCGCGGAAGCCCACCGAGTAGGTCATGCACTCGTCCTCGGCGATGCCGTAGTGGGCCAGGCGCGGCGGCAGGTAGAGCATGTCGCCGGGCTCCAGTACCCATTCGTCGCTCTGCTCGAAGCCGGCCAGGATGCGCAGGTCCGGATGCTCGAGCAGCGGACTGTCGCTGTCGCACAGCTGGCCGAGCTTCCAGCGGCGGTGGCCGTGGGCCTGCAGGAGGAACACGTCGTAGTTGTCGAAATGCGGGCCGACGCCGCCGCCGGGGGCGGCGTAGCTGATCATCAGGTCGTCGATGCGCCAGCTGGGCAGGAACAGGAACTGCTCCATCAGCTCGCGCATCTCCGGCACGAACTGGTCGACCGCCTGCACCAGCAGGGTCCAGTCGCGCTCCGGAAGATTCTGGTAGGTCTCTTCGCTGAACGGGCCGCGACGCAGCTCCCAGGGGCTGGCGCCGTGCTCGAGGACGATGCGCGACTCGACTTCCTCCTCCAGCGACAGGCCGGCCAGCTCGTCGGGGCTGATCGGACTCTGGTAGCCGGGGATGGCCTGGCGCACCAGCAGCGGCTTCTGCTGCCAGTAGTCGCGGAGGAATTCGCGGGGCGTCAGGCCGCCCAGCAGTTGCAGCGGGGTATCGGGTGCCATATCCAACTCTTCAAATATGAAAACGCCCGACCGCAAGACTGGAAGTGGCTGCCAGTCTGGACGGTCGGGCGAGAGGCCGTTCAGGCTGGGATCAGATGCGTTTGGCCTGGGCCACCGCGTTGCCGATGTAGCTGGCCGGGGTCATGGCGCGCAGCTCGGCCTTGGCCTGCTCGGGGATCGCCAGGGTGTCGATGAACTCGCGCAGCGCCTCGGGGCTGATGCCCTTGCCGCGGGTCAGTTCCTTGAGCTTCTCGTAGGCGTTCTCGACGGCGTAGCGGCGCATCACGGTCTGCACCGGCTCGGCCAGCACTTCCCAGCAGTTGTCCAGGTCTTCGGCCAGGCGGGCGGCGTTCAGTTCCAGCTTGCCGATGCCCTTGAGGCTGGCCTCGTAGGCGATCAGGCTGTGCGCCAGGCCGACGCCCAGGTTGCGCAGCACGGTGGAGTCGGTCAGGTCGCGCTGCCAGCGGGAGATCGGCAGCTTGCTGGCCAGGTGCTGCAGCAGGGCGTTGGCGATGCCGAGGTTGCCCTCGGAGTTCTCGAAGTCGATCGGGTTGACCTTGTGCGGCATGGTCGAGGAGCCGATCTCGCCGGCCACGGTCTTCTGCTTGAAGTAGCCGAGGGAGATGTAGCCCCAGATGTCGCGATCGAAGTCGATCAGGATGGTGTTGAAGCGGGCGATGGCGTCGAACAGCTCGGCGATGTAGTCGTGCGGCTCGATCTGGGTGGTGTAGGGGTTCCAGCTCAGGCCGAGGTCGTCCTCGATGAACTCGCGGGCGTTGGCTTCCCAGTCGACGTCCGGGTAGGCGGACAGGTGGGCGTTGTAGTTGCCCACGGCGCCGTTGATCTTGCCGAGCAGCGGCACGGCGGCGACCTGGGCGATCTGGCGCTCCAGGCGGTAGACCACGTTGGCCAGCTCCTTGCCCATGGTGGTCGGCGAGGCCGGCTGGCCGTGGGTGCGCGACAGCATCGGCACGTCGGCGAACTGCACGGCCAGGGCGCGGATGGCGTCGGCCAGCTGGCGCATCAGCGGCAGCAGCACGCTGTCGCGGCCTTCGCGCAGCATCAGGGCGTGGGACAGGTTGTTGATGTCCTCGCTGGTGCAGGCGAAGTGGATGAACTCGCTCACCGCGGCCAGCTCCGGCAGCCTGGCGGCCTGTTCCTTGAGCAGGTATTCCACGGCCTTGACGTCGTGGTTGGTGGTGCGCTCGATTTCCTTGATGCGCTGGGCGTGCTCGAGCTGGAAGTTTTCCGCCAGCTCGTCGAGCAGGGCGTTGGCTTCGGCGGAGAACGGCGCGACCTCCGGGATGCCGGCGTGGGCGGCCAGGCGCTGCAGCCAGCGCACTTCCACCTGCACGCGGCAGCGGATCAGGCCGAATTCGCTGAAGATCGGACGCAGGGCGGCGGTTTTGCCGGCGTAGCGGCCATCAACGGGGGACACCGCAGTGAGCGAGGAGAGCTGCATGGGGACGTTCTCGACAGTCTGGCAACAGAAAGGGGCAGGATTATACACGGAAAGACGCCGCTCGGCCCGCGCTCAGCGCGAACGGCGCAGCAGCGGGATCAGGCTGGCGGCGAAGATCAGCCCGGCGCCGAGCAGCGAGGCGCCGGCGGGCACCTCGTCCCAGCGCAGCCAGGCGATGATCCCGGCGAAGACGATGGCCAGGTAGGCGACCGGGCCGATCAGGCCGGGCGGGGCGTAGCTGTAGGCCTGCGACATGGTCAGCTGGCCAAAGCTGGCCACCACGCCGGCGGCCAGCAGCAGGAGCAGCTGGTGGCGGTCGAGCGGTTGCCAGGCCCACAGCAGCGGCACGGCGGAAACCAGCGCGCTGAACAGGGCGAAGTAGAAGACGATGCGGAACGCCGGCTCGGTGTTGCTCATCTCGCGGATCGAGACGAAGGCGCAGGCGGCCATCACGCTGGCGAGGATGCCGATCAGCGCGATGCCGGAGACCACAGCACCGCTGGGCTTGGCCACCAGTAGCACGCCGGCGAAGCCGATCGCGGTGGCCAGCAGCATGCGCCTGGTCAGCGGCTCCTTCAGCCACCACCAGGCGATCAGCGGGGTGAACACCGGCGCGGCGTAGCTGAACAGCATGGCGTCGGTCAGCGGCAGGTGGGCGAGAGCGTAGAAGTAGCAGTACATCGCCGCCAGGCCGCACAGGGTGCGCTTGAGGTGCGCCCACGGGCGGGCGGTGCGCAGCGGGCCGAGGCCGCGGGTCAGCGCCAGCGGCAGGAAGAACAGCACGCCGACGGCGTTGCGGAAGAACACCACCATCGCGTTGTTGACGCCCTCGACGGTGGCCTCGCGGATGAACACGCCCATCAGGGTGAAGAACAGCGCCGACAGCGCCAGCAGGGCGGCACCCCGGGCCGGCCGGTGCAGGCGGGCCGGGGTGGCGGAGGGCTGGCCCACGGTTCAGCCGCGCAGCAGCGGGTAGAGCTCGTTCAGCAGCTTGCGCCGGCTGAACAGCAGCTGCCAGCGGTGGCCGCCGAGCTGGCGCCAGAGCATGGCGCTGCGGATGCCGGCGAGCAGCAGGGCGCGGATCTTCTCGGCGTTGCGGCTGTTCTGCAGGTGCTGCATCTCGCCATGCACCTGGATGCGCTGGCGGAAGGTGCTCAGCGTGTCCTGGTACAGCGCGGCGCAGGCGGCCACCACGTTGTCATGGGCGATGCCGAACAGCTGCGCCTGGCTGTCGATCTGCTGCAGGCGGCTGCCGATCACCTGCAGCATGTCGCTGCGCTTGTCCAGCTGGCGCTGCAGGGCCAGCAGGGCCAGGGCATAGCGCAGGCAGTCGCGCGGCAGGTTCTGCGGGTTGCGCTCGAGAGCGCCGGCCAGGGCGCGCAGGCCCTCGCGCAGGTTGAAGTGGTCGCCACCGTACACCTCGAGGGTGTCCTTGGGGTTGCGCACCAGCAGGCTGCCGAGCATGCAGGTCAGCGGCCCCTCCTGGACCTGGCCGGTCTTGGCCAGGCGCTCGACCAGTGCGGCGGCGGTGAACACCCCGGCGAGGGCGATCAGGCGTTCCTGTTCGCGGGTCATGGGCGCTGGATCTCCGCATCCCAGGGCGTGGCGGTCTCGATCACGCCGCCGCCGAGGCAGACCTCGCCGGCGTAGAACACCACCGACTGGCCAGGAGTGACCGCCCGCTGCGGCTCGTCGAAGGTGGCGACATAGCCGCCTTGCGCGGTGCGCGCCAGGGTGCACGCCTGGTCCTGCTGGCGGTAGCGCACCTTGGCGGTGAGGCGCAGCGGCTGGCTCAGGTCGACCGGGTTGACCCAGTAGATCTGCGAGGCATTGAGGCTGCGCGACATCAGCCACGGGTGGTGGTGACCCTGGCCAACGATCAGCACGTTGCGCGCCAGGTCCTTGGCCAGCACGTACCAGGCGTCGTCGCCGGCATCCTTCATGCCGCCGATGCCCAGGCCCTGGCGCTGGCCGATGGTGTGGTACATCAGGCCGTGGTGGCGGCCGATCACCTTGCCGTCGACGGTCTGGATGTCGCCCGGCTGGGCCGGCAGGTACTGCTTGAGGAAGTCGCGGAAGCGCCGCTCGCCGATGAAGCAGATGCCGGTGGAGTCCTTCTTCTTGGCGGTGGCCAGGCCGTACTGCTCGGCGATGGCGCGTACCGCCGGCTTCTCCAGTTCGCCCACCGGGAACAGGGTCTTGCCGATCTGCTCGCCGCCGACGGCGTGCAGGAAGTAGCTCTGGTCCTTGTTGGGGTCGAGGCCCTTGAGCAGCTCGCTGCGTCCGTCGATGTCGCGGCGGCGCACGTAGTGGCCGGTGGCGATCAGGTCGGCGCCGAGCATCAGGGCGTAGTCGAGGAACGCCTTGAACTTGATTTCCCGGTTGCACAGGATGTCCGGGTTGGGCGTGCGGCCGGCCTTGTATTCGGCAAGGAAGTGCTCGAACACGTTGTCCCAGTACTCGGCGGCGAAGTTGGCGGTGTGCAGCTTGATGCCGAGCCGGTCGCACACGGCCTGGGCGTCGGCCAGGTCCTCCCTGGCGGTGCAGTACTCGGTGCCGTCGTCCTCCTCCCAGTTCTTCATGAACAGGCCTTCGACCTGATAGCCCTGCTGCTGCAGGAGCAGGGCCGAGACGGAGGAGTCCACGCCGCCGGACATGCCGACGATCACGCGGGTATGGGCTGGGTCACGCATAGTCATCCGGGAAACCGTTGCTGGAGTGCAAAGGGGCGATTCTAGCAGGTCTGTCGGCGCGCGCGGACCGACCGCGCGGAGCTACTTCCCGGCGGTGAGGAAGGCCGGCTCGCGGATCAGTTCCAGCGGGTAGCAGCCGCCGGTCAGATAGTCGTCGATGCAGCGCGGCACCAGGGCGCTGCGCCATTGCTCGCTGCGCTCTTCCAGCTCCTCGCGGGTCAGCCAGCGCGGGCCGATGATGCCGTGATCCAGTGGCAGCTCCGGGCGATGGCGCAGCGGGCGGGCGGCGAAGCACACGCGCTGGTAGGTCACGCCGTTGGCCGGGGCGGTGTACAGGTAGATGCCGGTGACGCCGGTCAGTTCGACCTCCCAGCCGGTTTCCTCGAGGGTCTCGCGCAGCGCGGCCTCGAGCAGGGTCTCGTCGGCTTCCAGGTGGCCGGCGGGCTGGTTGAGCACCACGCGACCCTCGGCGCGCTCCTCGACCAGCAGGAAGCGGCCCTGGTCCTCGACCACGGTGGCCACGGTGACGTGGGGGATGAAGCGTTTCATGCGGGGCTCCGTTCCTCGATGGCGGCCGCACGGGCCGCGGAAACAGGAACCCCGGCGCGCGGCCGGGGTTCCTGTCAGGCTGCGGGCGACCGGAGTCGCCCGTCACGCTGCTGCGCTCAGACCAGCGCGGCGATGGCCGCGTTGAGGGTCGCGCTCGGGCGCATGGCCTGGCTGGTCAGCTGCGGGTCGGCGTGGTAGTAGCCGCCGATGTCGACCGACTTGCCCTGCACCTCGTTCAGTTCGGCAACGATCTTTTCCTCGTTGTCGCTCAGCACCTTGGCCAGGTTGGCAAACTGGGCCTGCAGCTCCAGGTCCTCGCTCTGCGCGGCCAGGGCCTGGGCCCAGTACAGCGCCAGGTAGAAGTGGCTGCCGCGGTTGTCGAGCTGGCCGACCTTGCGCGACGGCGACTTGTTGCTGTCGAGGAACTGGCCGTTGGCCTGGTCCAGGGTCTTGGCCAGCACGGCGGCCTTGGCGTTGCCGTAGGCGTTGCCCAGGTGCTCCAGCGAGGCGGCCAGGGCGAGGAACTCGCCCAGCGAGTCCCAGCGCAGGTGGTTCTCTTCCATGAACTGCTGGACGTGCTTGGGTGCCGAACCGCCGGCGCCGGTCTCGAACAGGCCGCCACCGGCCATCAGCGGAACGATGGACAGCATCTTGGCGGAGGTGCCCAGTTCCATGATCGGGAACAGGTCGGTCAGGTAGTCGCGCAGCACGTTGCCGGTGACGGAAATGGTGTCCTTGCCGGCGCGGATGCGCTCCAGCGACAGCTTCATCGCCTCGACCGGGGCCATGATGTGGATTTCCAGGCCGCTGGTGTCGTGGTCCTTCAGGTACTTCTGCACCTTCTCGATGACCAGGGCGTCGTGGGCGCGGTTGGCGTCGAGCCAGAACACCGCCGGGGTGTTGCTCAGGCGGGCGCGGTTGACGGCCAGCTTGACCCAGTCCTGGATCGGGGCGTCCTTGACCTGGCACATGCGCCAGATGTCGCCGGCCTCGACGGCCTGCTCCATCAGCACGTTGCCGGCCTCGTCGGTCACGCGCACCACGCCGTCGGCGGTGATTTCGAAGGTCTTGTCGTGGGAGCCGTATTCCTCGGCCTGCTGGGCCATCAGGCCGACGTTCGGCACGCTGCCCATGGTGACCGGATCGAAGGCGCCGTTCTTCTTGCAGTCCTCGATGACCACCTGGTACATGGTGGCGTAGCAGCGGTCCGGGATCAGCGCCTTGGTGTCGTGCAGCTGGCCATCCGGGCCCCACATCTTGCCGGAGTCGCGGATCATCGCCGGCATGGAGGCGTCGACGATGATGTCGCTCGGCACGTGCAGGTTGGTGATGCCCTTGTCGGAGTTGACCATGGCCATGGCCGGGCGCTGGGCGTATTCGGCCTCGATGTCGGCCTTGATTTCCGCCTGCTTGGCTTCCGGCAGCGACTGGATGCGTGCATACAGGTCGCCGATGCCGTTGTTCGGGTTGAAGCCGGCTTCGGCCAGCACGTCGGCGTGCTTGGTCAGGGTGCTCTTGTAGAACTCGGCGACGATGTGGCCGAACATGATCGGGTCGGAGACCTTCATCATGGTGGCCTTCAGGTGGGCGGAGAACAGCACGCCCTGGGCCTTGGCGTCCTCGATCTGCTCGGCGATGAAGGCGCGCAGGGCCTTCTTGCTCATCACGGAGCTGTCGATGATCTCGCCGGCCAGCACCTTGGTGGAGGCCTTCAGCACGCTGACGCTGCCGTCGGCGGCGACATGCTCTATCTTCACCGAGCCGGCATTGTCGATCAGGGCGCCCTTCTCGCTGCCGTAGAAGTCACCTTGGCCCATGAAGGCCACGTGCGACTTGGAGTCGGCGCTCCAGGCACCCATCTTGTGCGGGTGCTTGCGGGCGTAGTTCTTGACCGACAGCGGGGCGCGGCGGTCGGAGTTGCCTTCGCGCAGGACCGGGTTCACGGCGCTGCCCTTGATCTTGTCGTAGCGGACCTTGACGTCCTTCTCGGTGTCGTTGGCCGGCTCGTCCGGGTATTCCGGCAGCTTGAAGCCCTGCTGCTGCAGTTCCTTGATGGCGGCCTTCAGCTGCGGGATGGAGGCGCTGATGTTCGGCAGCTTGATGATGTTGGCTTCGGGGGTCTTGGCCAGCTCGCCCAGTTCGGCGAGGTGGTCACCGATACGCTGCTCGTCGCTCAGGTATTCGGGGAAGGTGGCGAGGATGCGACCTGCGAGGGAGATGTCCCGCGTTTCGACCGCGATGCCGGCGGATGCGGTGTAGGCCTGGATGATCGGAAGCAGGGAGTAGGTAGCCAGCGCCGGTGCTTCGTCGGTAAAGGTGTAGATGATCTTCGGAGTGGACATCTTTTTAATCTAACCCTCAGTTTTGCTGTGGTTGCATAAAGTCTTGATGCGCTCAAGAAGATGTTTCTTGAGGCAATTTTGAGCGCATCGGCTTTTGGCCTTGGGCGGCTGTTCTTGACTATTATTATGCGATGAGGATCGACGCAAGCTGGACTAAAGGCAAAGAGCCCGCTCCAGCCCGGCGCGGTTCCCTGTGCCATCGCAGTCGCGCGCGCAGCATAGCACGATATGCCTACCTCTTCATGGTCTTGATGCGCTCCACCCCAGGGGCTCCGGGGGCGGGCTGTCCTGCAGCGGCGTCGCCGGAGATGCCGGAGCGGGAAAGGTCGATCCCGGCGGGGCGGCCTTTCCAGGGGCAGTCTCGGGATGTGCGGGCGACGTGTCAGTCGCTGCCGCGTGAGGGGCGAGGCGGGGTGCCGAGGGGGTGGATGTTGACGGCATGCAGCCCCTTGGGGCCCTGCAGTATCTCGAAGCTGACCGGCTGGCCGGCCTTGAGGGTCTTGTATCCATCACCCTGGATGGCGGAGTAGTGCGCAAACAGGTCCTCGTCCCGCCCGTCGGCCAGGATGAAGCCGTAGCCCTTGGCGTTGTTGAACCACTTGACCTTGCCGCTCAGCATGCTGACTTCCCTCTGCAAAGGACTCCATTGCTGGAGTATCATCCATTGAGGCCCGCGCTGCGGAACTCCGGTTCCTGATCGCGATGCCCATGTACCCGTCATGGGTATGCCTTTGTGTTTGTAACACCGATTTACCGATAGTCAAGGCAGGGCACCTTTCGGTTGCAAAGCGCTTCATGCTTGCCCCTGCGATCCCATCCATACCATCAGCGTTGTCCATCCGAGCATGCATGCAAGCCGCCAGATTCGACTAACATTCAATCATGACTCGCCCGGGCCGTCGGCGGACGATGAGGCGGGGATCGCGGTCCAGGAGGCCAAGCCGGCGCTCAAGCCGCCGGCAATGTACAAGGTGATCCTGCTCAACGACGATTACACGCCGATGGACTTCGTGGTCGAGGTGCTGGAGAGTTTCTTCGGCATGGATCGCGAGAAGGCGACCCGGATCATGCTGGCGGTGCACACCGAAGGCCGGGCGGTGTGCGGGATCTACACCCGAGACATCGCCGAAACCAAGGCGATGCAGGTCAACCAGTACGCGCGGGAGGCTCAGCACCCGCTGCTCTGCGAGATCGAGAAAGACGACTGATTGATTGTAGGCCCTTGGGCACGAGGTGAAGTGAGGTGAAGTATGTTGAACCGCGAACTTGAAGTCACCCTCAATCTCGCCTTCAAGGATGCTCGGGCCAAGCGTCATGAGTTCATGACAGTCGAGCACCTCTTGCTGGCCCTACTCGACAATGGTGCCGCGGCCACCGTCCTGCGTGCCTGCGGTGCCAACCTGGACCGGCTGCGCCACGATCTGCGCGAATTCATCGATTCGACCACGCCGCTGATCCCCGCCCACGAGGAGGAGCGCGAAACCCAGCCCACCCTAGGCTTCCAGCGCGTCCTGCAGCGGGCGGTGTTCCATGTGCAGAGCTCCGGCAAGCGCGAGGTGACCGGGGCCAACGTGCTGGTGGCGATCTTCAGCGAGCAGGAGAGTCAGGCGGTATTCCTGCTCAAGCAGCAGAATGTCGCCCGCATCGACGTGGTCAACTACATCGCCCACGGCATCTCCAAGGTGCCGGGCGAGAGCGAAAGCCACGAACAGGAGCAGGAGTCGCAGGAGGAGGAGGGTGGGGAAAGTCCGGTGTCCGGCAACCCGCTGGATGCCTACGCCAGCAACCTCAACGAGCTGGCGCGCCAGGGGCGCATCGATCCGCTGGTCGGACGCGAGCTCGAGGTGGAGCGGGTGGCCCAGATCCTCGCCCGGCGGCGCAAGAACAATCCGTTGCTGGTCGGCGAGGCCGGCGTAGGCAAGACGGCGATCGCCGAGGGCCTGGCCAAGCGCATCGTCGACGGCCTGGTGCCCGACCTGCTGGCCAACAGCGTGGTCTACTCGCTGGACCTCGGTGCCCTGCTGGCCGGCACCAAGTACCGCGGCGACTTCGAGAAGCGCTTCAAGGCCCTGCTCAACGAGCTGCGGCGGCGCCCGCATGCCATCCTGTTCATCGACGAGATCCATACCATCATCGGCGCCGGTGCGGCCTCCGGCGGCGTGATGGATGCCTCCAACCTGCTCAAGCCGCTGCTGTCGTCGGGCGAGATGCGCTGCATCGGCTCCACCACCTTCCAGGAGTTCCGCGGCATCTTCGAGAAGGATCGCGCGCTGGCGCGGCGCTTCCAGAAGGTGGATGTGCTCGAGCCTTCGGTGGAGGATACCGTCGGCATCCTCAAGGGGTTGAAGAGCCGTTTCGAGCAGCACCACAAGATCAGCTATACCGACGAGGCGCTGCGTGCCGCCGCCGAGCTCGCGGCGCGCTACATCAACGACCGGCACATGCCGGACAAGGCCATCGACGTGATCGACGAGGCAGGGGCCTACCAGCGCCTGCAGCCGGAAGCGCGGCGTGCCGCCTGCATCGATGTGGCGCAGGTCGAGGACGTGGTGGCGAAGATCGCGCGGATTCCGCCCAAGCACGTCACTACCTCGGACAAGGAGCTGCTGCGCAACCTCGAGCGCGACCTAAAGCTGACGGTGTTCGGCCAGGACGCGGCGATCGAGGCGCTGTCCACTGCCATCAAGCTGTCGCGGGCGGGTCTCAAGGCGCCGGACAAGCCGGTCGGCTCCTTCCTTTTCGCCGGTCCGACCGGTGTGGGCAAGACCGAGGTGGCGCGTCAGCTGGCCAAGGCGATGGGGGTCGAGCTGGTGCGTTTCGACATGTCCGAGTACATGGAGCGGCACACCGTGTCGCGCCTGATCGGTGCGCCGCCCGGCTATGTCGGCTTTGATCAGGGCGGTCTGCTCACCGAGGCGATCACCAAGACGCCGCACTGCGTTCTGCTGCTCGACGAGATCGAGAAGGCGCATCCGGAGGTGTTCAACCTGCTGTTGCAGGTGATGGATCACGGTACCCTGACCGACAACAACGGGCGCAAGGCCGACTTCCGCAACGTGATCCTGATCATGACCACCAACGCCGGGGCGGAAACCGCGGCGCGGGCATCGATCGGTTTCACCCAGCAGGACCACTCCAGCGATGCGCTGGAGGTGATCAGGAAGAGCTTCACGCCGGAGTTCCGCAACCGCCTGGACGCCATCATCCAGTTCGGTCGGCTGGATCATTCGATCATCAAGAGCGTGGTCGACAAGTTCCTCACCGAGCTGCAGGCGCAGCTGGAGGACAAGCGCGTGCTGCTGGACGTCAGCGAGGCCGCGCGCGGTTGGCTGGCCGAGCGTGGCTACGATGCGCAGATGGGCGCGCGGCCTATGGCGCGTCTGATCCAGGAAAAGGTCAAGCGTCCGCTGGCGGAGCAGATCCTGTTCGGTGAGCTGGCCGATCACGGGGGCACCGTGCACATCGATGTGCGTGACGGCGAGCTGGTATTCGAGTACGAGAACCTGGCGTTACCGGCCTGACGGAGGCCAGCGCCTGCCCGAAAACGACAACGCCCGGCTATGCCGGGCGTTGTCGTTCGCGAGCCTGTGTCGATCAGCGGGCGCGGTAGGTGATGCGGCCCTTGCTCAGGTCGTAGGGCGTCAGTTCGACGCGCACCTTGTCGCCGGTCAGGATACGGATGTAGTTCTTGCGCATCTTGCCGGAGATGTGCGCGGTGACGACGTGCCCGTTTTCCAACTCCACGCGGAACATGGTGTTGGGCAGGGTGTCGATGACAGTGCCTTCCATTTCGAAGCTGTCTTCTTTCGACATGCAGTAAAGCCCTCAAGTACTTTAGGATGGCCCGGTTGACGTGGTCGGGCAAAAACGGCGGGCATTGTGCCCGAAAACCCCCTCTTGCGCCAAGAGGCACTCAGGTGAGCACCACCCAGCGCTGGTTTACGTACAGCTCCAGGGGGCGGTATTCGCTCTTGTAGCTCATCTTGCGGCAGTTGCGGATCCAGTAGCCCAGATAGACGGCCGGAAGGCCGCGCCTGCCGGCTTCGGCGATCTGCCAGAGGATCGCCAGGCGTCCCAGGCTGCGTCTTTCCTCATCGGGGTCGAAGAAGGTATAGACCGCCGACAGTCCGTTGGGTAGCACGTCGGTGACTGCGACCGCCAGAAGGCGCTCGCCCTGGCGGAACTCGAAGAACACGCAGAATGGCAGATCGCGCGCCAGGAAGCTGGTGAATTGCTCGCGGCTGGGTGGATACATGTCGCCGTCGGCGTGGCGCTGCTCGATGTAGCGAGCATACAGGGCATAGTGCTCCTCGCTGAGCCGTGGGCGCACGGCGCGGACCTGCAGGTCGAGGTTGCGCCTGAGGATGCGCTTCTGCTGGCGGTTGGGGCGGAAGTCGGCGGTCGGGATGCGCGCCGGAATGCAGGCCTGGCAGTGCTGGCAGTGGGGGCGATACAGGTGTTCACCGCTGCGCCGGAATCCCATCTCGGACAGTTGGGCGTACATCTGGGCATCGACGGCCTGGCGCGGATCGAGAAACAGGGTGGTCGCTTTCTGGTCCGGCAGGTAGCTGCAGTCATGCGCCTGGGTGGCGTAGAACTTCAGCTCGGCAAATTCGGTCATGGCACGATCCTCGCTGGGGCGAGCGGTGCGAGAAGTCCATAGCAAGTGTATGTCAAGCCGAGCGCTCCGCCCAGGGTGTCGGCCCTGCCTGGTCCAGGTGGCGCTTCAGGCAGGTGGCGAACTCGTGGCGCGGAATGGGGCGGGCACCGAAGCTGGCCAGGTGGCGGGTGTACATCTGGCAGTCGATCAGGGCGAAGCCGCAGTCTCGCAGGCGTTCGACCAGGGTGACGAAGCCGATCTTCGAGGCGTCGGTCGTCCGGCTGAACATGGACTCGCCGAAGAACAGTCGGCCGATGCTCAGGCCGTAGAGACCGCCGACCAGTCGGTCGTCCTGCCAGACTTCCACCGAGTGGGCGAGGCCGCGACGATGCAGCTCCAGGTAGGCGGCCTGCATGGCCGGGGTGATCCAGGTGCCGTCGGCATAGGTGCGCGGTTCGGCGCAGGCGCGGATCACGGCGGGGAAGTCGCGGTCGAAGCTGACGGCAAAGCGCCCCTGCCGCAGGGTCTTGCGCAGGCTGCGCGAGACGTGCAGTTCTGCGGGGAGCAGCACCATGCGCGGATCGGGCGACCACCAGAGGATCGGTTGCCCGTCCTGGAACCAGGGGAAGCAGCCGTGCCGGTAGGCGCTGATCAGTCGCTCGGGACTGAGGTCGCCGCCAAGCGCGAGCAGGCCGTCGGGCTCGCGCAGGGCGTGCTCGAGTGGCGGAAAGTCTAGGCTCTGGCGTGACAGGGAGGCGAGAGGCATGGGGGAGGCGGGCCCGCAGGCCCGCTGCGCCTTACTGGTCGAGATAGCGTTCGGCGTCGAGGGCTGCCATGCAGCCGGCGCCGGCCGAGGTGATGGCCTGGCGGTAGATGTGGTCGGCAACGTCGCCGGCGGCGAACACACCCTCGATGCTGGTGGCGGTGGCGTTGCCTTCGCTGCCGCCCTTGACCTTGAGGTAACCGTCGCGCATCTCCAGCTGATCGGCGAACAGCTCGGTGTTGGGCTTGTGGCCGATGGCGATGAACACGCCGGTGAGCGGCAGTTCGCTGCTGGCGCCGCTGTTCACGTCGCTGATGCGTACCCCGGTCACGCCGCTGGCATCGCCGAGGACCTCGTCGAGGGTGTGGTTCCAATGCAGGCGAATGTTGCCGTTGGCGGCCTTCTCGAGCAGCTTGTCCTGCAGGATCTTCTCGGCGCGCAGCTTGTCGCGGCGGTGGATCAGGTGGACTTCGCGGGCGATGTTGGAGAGGTAGAGGGCCTCCTCGACCGCGGTGTTGCCGCCGCCGATCACGCAGACCACCTGGTTGCGATAGAAGAAGCCGTCGCAGGTGGCGCAGGCGGATACGCCGCGGCCCATGAAGGCTTCCTCGGAGGGCAGGCCGAGGTATTGCGCCGAGGCGCCGGTGGCGATGATCAGGGCGTCACAGGTATAGGTTCCACTGTCGCCCTTGAGGACGAAGGGGCGCTGCTGCAACTCGGCGGTGTGGATGTGGTCGTAGACGATGTCGGTAGCGAAGCGCTCGGCGTGCTCGCGCATGCGCTCCATCAGCGCCGGGCCGGTCAGCCCCTCGACATCGCCGGGCCAGTTGTCGACTTCGGTGGTGGTGGTCAGCTGGCCGCCGGCCTGCAGGCCAGTGATCAGCGTCGGCTTGAGGTTGGCGCGGGCAGCGTACACCGCAGCGGTGTAGCCGGCCGGGCCGGAGCCGAGGATGACCAGCCGCGAATGTTTCGATTCACTCATAAAACACCCTATAAGTCTTTGTCACGAAAGAGAATGCGTGCTCCAATTGAGCTTAAGTGCCGCTACTGTCCAGCATGCTACACCGGGTGGGCTGGGGCGGCAAAATCTGCTGTTCCCGGCGATGAGCCGGCAGGTCGGCCCTGGC
This sequence comes from Pseudomonas sp. OF001, assembly GCF_904426495.1. Lineage (NCBI taxonomy): Bacteria > Pseudomonadati > Pseudomonadota > Gammaproteobacteria > Pseudomonadales > Pseudomonadaceae > Pseudomonas > Pseudomonas sp. OF001. The sequence continues at coordinate 89,151 of NZ_CAJGBM010000013.1, forward strand.
GCCAGGGCGGCTTGGCTGCCTGCATGGCATCCGCCGGGTAAAGTCTTACAATAGGCAGTGTGCTGGCTGTCTACCGTTTCGAGCGCCGGGCGCGTGCAGGAATCCCTACGTTTTGAAGAGCTCCGCGAATACCGTCAAAGCCAACCCATGGCGTCAACAGTTGCACTACCGCCTCAAGGAGGGTGCGCTGATCGCGCTGGGCGCCCTGTGCATCTATTTCTGGATGGCACTGCTGACCTATTCCCCAATGGATCCCGGGGTCGATGTCTCCACCAGCGTTGGTCAGGTGCAGAACGCCGCTGGGCGGGTGGGCGCCTGGCTCGCCAGCTTCTTCCTGTTCGTCCTCGGCTACGCGGCCTACCTGCTGCCCCTGTTGATGGTGATCAAGGTCATCGACCTGTTCCGTAGCCGCCACCAACCCTTTCACTGGAACGGCTGGCTGTTCTCCTGGCGGATCATCGGTCTGTTCTTCCTGCTGCTGTCCACTTCTGCGCTGGCGACGATCCAGTTCCAGTCGCTGGGGGTGAATCCGCAGGCGCCGGCCGGGGGCATCCTGGGGCAGAGCCTGGGCGAGTGGGGTGAGGATGCACTCAACGTCCAGGGCAGTACCCTGCTGTTCATCGCCTTGTTTCTCTTTGGACTGACCGTGTTCACCGATCTTTCCTGGTTCCGGGTCATGGACCTGACCGGCAAGATCACCCTCGACCTGCTCGAGCTGATCCAGGGGGCGGCGGGACGCTGGTGGAGTGCCCGCCAGAGCCATCGTGAGCTGCGGCTGAAGCTGCGCGAAGCCGAGCAGGCGCCGCCGGCTCCGCCGACCTCCCGGCGTGCCCGGGTCGCGGTCGCCGCCCCGCTTGCCAAGGCAGCGGCCTCCGCCGCCGAGCCCGTGGCACCGCTGGAGCGCCCGCTGGCAGCGAGCGAGCGCATCGAGCCGGTCGTCGGCCTCTCGGCGCTCGATCTCGATGATGAGCCCGAGCTGGAGCTTGCCCCTCTGGCCCTGGACGACAATGAGGGGCGGGGTCTGCCCAAGCTCCCTGCCGTTCCGGCAGAGTCCGAGATGCTGGACGAGGCGGACTCGCTGCAACTGCCGGAGGATGTCTTCGACGTGCCCGCCCCGGTTGCGGTGCAGCAGCCGGTGTCGCCTCGCCTCGCCGAGGCCCCGAGCGCGGCTCCCCGTCGCCCGGTCGAGCCGCCCAGGCCGGTAGCCCATTATGTCGACGAGGCGGTAGCCGGTACCCTGCCGCCGCTGAGCCTGCTCGACCCTGCGCAGGCCAAGCCCAACAGTTTCTCGCCCGAGGCGCTGGAGTCGATGTCGCGCCTGCTGGAGATGAAGCTCAAGGAGTTCGGCGTCGAGGTCCAGGTCGTCGCCGCCTATCCGGGGCCCGTGATCACCCGCTTCGAGATCCAGCCGGCACCGGGCATCAAGGTCAGCCGCATCACCAACCTGGCCAAGGACCTGGCGCGTTCGCTGGCGGTGATCAGCGTGCGGGTGGTCGAGGTGATCCCTGGCAAGACCACCGTGGGCGTCGAGATTCCCAACGAGAACCGGCAGATCGTGCGCTTCTCCGAGGTGCTGTCCACGCCGGAGTACGAGGGTGCCAGCTCGCCGGTGACCATCGCGCTCGGCCATGACATCGGCGGCCGGCCGGTGACCGCGGACCTGGCGAAGATGCCGCACCTGCTGGTGGCCGGCACCACCGGCTCGGGCAAGTCGGTGGGGGTCAACGCCATGCTGCTGTCGATCCTCTACAAGTCGACACCCGAGCAGGTGCGCCTGATCATGATCGACCCGAAGATGCTCGAATTGTCGATCTACGAGGGCATCCCGCACTTGCTCTGCCCGGTAGTCACCGACATGAAGGAGGCGGCCAACGCCCTGCGCTGGAGCGTGGCGGAGATGGATCGGCGCTACCGGCTGATGGCCGCCATGGGCGTGCGCAACCTGGCCGGCTTCAACCGCAAGATCAAGGATGCCGAGGAGGCGGGCACGCCGCTGACCGATCCGCTGTTCCGCCGTGAAAGCCCCGACGACCAGCCGCCGCTGCTGCAGGCGCTGCCGACCATCGTGGTGGTGGTCGACGAGTTCGCCGACATGATGATGATCGTCGGCAAGAAGGTCGAGGAACTGATCGCACGCATCGCCCAGAAGGCGCGGGCGGCCGGTATCCACCTGATCCTCGCCACCCAGCGTCCGTCGGTGGATGTGATCACCGGCCTGATCAAGGCCAACATTCCGACGCGCATCGCCTTCCAGGTGTCGAGCAAGATCGACTCGCGCACCATCCTCGACCAGGGGGGGGCCGAGCAACTGCTTGGCCATGGTGACATGCTCTACCTGCCGCCCGGCACGGGCCTGCCGGTGCGCGTGCACGGGGCCTTCGTTTCCGACGACGAGGTGCACCGCACCGTGGATGCATGGAAGCAGCGCGGGGCGCCGGATTACATCGAGGACATCCTTGCGGGCGCCGAAGAGGGCGCCGGCGGCTCCTACGACTCGACCGGCGGCGAAGGCGGCGAGGGCAGCGAGGAGGATCCGCTGTACGACGAGGCGGTGCGCTTCGTCACCGAGAGTCGCCGCGCCTCGATTTCCGCCGTGCAGCGCAAGCTGAAGATCGGCTATAACCGCGCCGCCCGCATGATCGAGGCGATGGAAATGGCCGGCGTGGTTACTCCCATGAATACCAACGGCTCCCGCGACGTGATCGCGCCGGCGCCGATCCGAGACTGAGCGAGGCTCTATGCGTCTGATTCGAGTGTTGTTACTGGCTGTCCTGACTCTGGGTGGTGCCACCGTCCATGCCCAGGACGATGCCAGGTCGGTACAGCGGCTGACCGAGCTGCTCGGCCAGGCGCAGACCCTGACCGGTCGCTTCTCTCAGCTGACTCTGGACGGCTCCGGCACCCAGCTGCAGGAGGCCAGTGGCGAGATGAGTCTCAAGCGTCCTGGCCTGCTGCGGTGGCATACCGATGCCCCCATGGAGCAGTTGCTGGTGTCCAATGGGGAGAAAGTCTGGCTGTACGATCCGGACCTGCAGCAGGTGACCATCCAGGCTCTCGACCAGCGCATGACCCATACCCCGGCGCTGCTGCTGTCCGGTGATGTGTCGAAGATTCGCGAGAACTTCACCATCAGCCACAAGGAGGGTGGCAGCGTGGTCGACTTCATCCTCAAGCCCAAGGCCAAGGACACCCTGTTCGATACCCTGCGCCTGTCGTTCCGCAATGGCGTGATCAACGACATGCAACTGATCGACAGCATCGGTCAGCGCACCAACATCCTGTTCCTCGGCGTGAAATTGAACCAGCCTCTGGCGGACAGCCAGTTCACCTTTAAGGTGCCCGAGGGCGCCGACGTGATCGAGGAGCAGTAGGGTTCCGTCATGGACCTGTTCGATCGTCCCCCGGTTGCCCAGCCGTTGGCCGCGCGCATGCGTCCGACCAGTCTGGACGAGTATGTCGGCCAGGAGCATGTGCTGGGGCGCGGCAAGCCGCTGCGCGAGGCGCTGGAGCAGGGCGCGCTGCACTCGATGATCTTCTGGGGGCCACCCGGGGTGGGCAAGACCACTCTGGCGCGCCTGCTGGCGCAGGTCGGCGATGCCCATTTCGAGACCATTTCCGCCGTGCTGGCCGGAGTCAGGGAAATCCGCCAGGCAGTGGAGGTGGCGAAGCAGCAGGCTGCTCAGTATGGGCGGCGCAGCATCCTGTTCGTCGATGAGGTGCACCGCTTCAACAAGGCGCAGCAGGATGCCTTCCTGCCCTTCGTAGAGGATGGCACGCTGATCTTCATCGGCGCGACCACCGAGAACCCATCGTTCGAGCTGAATAACGCGCTGCTGTCGCGGGCTCGTGTCTATGTGCTGAAGAGTCTCGACGAGGCGGCTCTGCGCCAGATGCTCGCTCGGGCACTGAGCGAGGAAAGAGGGCTCGGAGCTCGCCACCTGCGCGTCAGCGAGGAAGCCGTCGGCCTGCTGCTGGCGGCTGCCGACGGCGATGGCCGGCGCCTGCTCAACCTGCTGGAGAATGCTGCTGATCTGGTCGAGGATGGCGAGGAGATCGGTGCCGGGCTGCTGGAGAGCCTGCTCGGTGACAGCCGTCGCCGCTTCGACAAGGGTGGCGAAGCTTTCTACGACCAGATCAGTGCCCTGCACAAGTCGGTGCGCGGATCGAGCCCGGATGCAGCGCTCTACTGGTTTGCGCGCATGCTCGACGGTGGCTGCGATCCCCTGTATCTGGCGCGCCGGGTGGTGCGCATGGCCAGCGAGGACATCGGCAACGCCGATCCGCGTGCGCTGAGCCTGTGCCTGGCCGCCTGGGACGTGCAGGAGCGCCTGGGCAGCCCCGAGGGCGAGCTTGCCGTTGCCCAGGCCATCGTCTATCTCGCCTGCGCGCCGAAGAGCAATGCGGTGTACATGGGACTCAAGGCGGCCAAGCGGGATGTCGCTGCGCATGGCTCGCTGGAGGTGCCGCTGCACCTGCGCAATGCACCGACCAAGCTGATGAAGAACTTCGGCTACGGCGACGAGTACCGCTACGCCCATGACGAGCCGGAGGCGTACGCTGCTGGCGAAGACTATTTCCCCGAGGCGCTGGAGCCTGAGCCCTACTATCAGCCGGTGCCGCGCGGGCTCGAGCTGAAGATCCGCGAGAAGCTGGCGCATCTGGCCGAGCTGGATCGACGCAGCCCGCGACGGCGGAGGAAGCCATGATCCTCGCGGTGCTCGCTGGCGTCGTCACCGGCAGCCTGCTGACTCAAGTCGTCTCCAGGAGTGGCGGCCCCCAGCGTTGCCACACCCTTGCTGGGCCGCTCGGGCGTTGAGTGGTGCTGGGAGCGGCTGCCGACAAAAGTGTGGCAGGCTGCCCGCTGGTGCCCGTCAGCGGGTAAACTCTCGTTCCGATCATCCGCACCAGGCTGCGATAGGCAGCGCAGCAGGGGCGATAGCAGCAGACCGCTGCACGACTACCTTCATCATTTGACTGCTTCGACTGAAGAGAATTCTCCATGCTCGACTCCAAACTGGTTCGTGGCCAGCCGCAGGAAGTGGCCCAGCGTCTGGCGACCCGCGGCTTCCAACTGGACGTGGCGCGCCTTGAGGCGCTGGAAAGCCGCCGCAAGGAAACCCAGACCCGCACCGAACAGCTGCAGGCCGAGCGCAATGCCCGCTCCAAGAGCATCGGTCAGGCCAAGCAGCGCGGAGAGGACATCGCTCCGCTGATGGCCGACGTCGAGCGCATGGGGGCTGAGCTGGGCGCAGGCAAGCAGGAGTTGGACGCGATCCAGGCCGAGCTGGATGCATTGCTGCTGACCATTCCCAACCTGCCGCACGAATCGGTGCCGGTTGGCGCTGGCGAGGATGAGAACGTCGAGGTGAGTCGCTGGGGCGTCCCGCGTGAGTTCGATTTCGAGGTCAAGGACCACGTGGCTCTCGGTGAGCAGCACGGCTGGCTCGACTTCGAAACTGCAGCCAAGCTTTCCGGCGCCCGCTTCGCGCTGATGCGTGGCCCGATCGCCCGTTTGCACCGTGCTCTGGCCCAGTTCATGCTCAACCTGCACACTGGCGAGCATGGCTACGAGGAGGCTTACACGCCCTACTTGGTGCAGGCGCCGGCGCTGCAGGGGACCGGTCAGCTTCCGAAGTTCGAGGAAGACCTGTTCAAGATCAGTCGCCCGGGGGAGGCCGACTTCTACCTGATTCCCACCGCCGAAGTGTCGCTGACCAACATCGTCTCCGGCGAGATCCTCGATGCCAAGCAGTTGCCGCTGAAGCTGGTCGCCCATACCCCCTGTTTCCGCAGCGAGGCCGGAGCTTCCGGTCGCGACACGCGTGGCATGATTCGCCAGCACCAGTTCGACAAGGTCGAGCTGGTGCATGTGGTCGAGCCGGAAAAGTCCTTCGAGGCCCTGGAAGAGTTGACCAGCCATGCCGAGAAGGTCCTGCAACTGCTCGGGCTGCCTTATCGCAAGCTGGCGCTGTGCACCGGAGACATGGGCTTCGGTGCGACCAAGACCTACGATCTGGAGGTTTGGGTGCCGAGTCAGGGCAAGTATCGCGAAATCTCCTCCTGCTCCAATTGCGGCGACTTCCAGGCCCGCCGCATGCAGGCGCGCTGGCGCAATCCGGCTACCGGCAAGCCCGAGCTGGTACACACCCTCAATGGCTCCGGCCTGGCTGTCGGTCGCACCCTGGTGGCCGTGTTGGAGAACTACCAGCAGGCCGATGGCAGCATCCGGGTGCCGGAAGTGCTCAGGTCGTACATGGGCGGGCTCGAGATGATCGGCTGAACGCCGTCGTGCTGCCGGTGGCCTCTCGAGGCTCCCGGTAGCTCTTCCCTGTGGGGCGCAATACGGGCCGGCACTCTCGATTGTCGGCCTTTCCATTTGTTCTGCACCTGTCGTGAGGCTGCCCATGGACTTCCTTCCCTTGTTTCACAATCTGCGTGGTCGCCTGGTGCTGGTGGTCGGTGGCGGAGAGGTCGCTCTACGCAAGGCGCGCCTGCTGACTGAGGCCGGCGCCCGCTTGCGGGTGGTCGCGCCTCAGGTCGAGGAGCAGCTGTGCAGCCTGGTCGAAAAGGGGGCGGGTGAGTTGCTGCTGCGTGGATATGCAAGCGCCGATCTCTCGGGCTGTGTGCTGGTTGTCGCGGCCACCGATGACGACCAGCTCAATGCGCGAGTCTCGCGCGAGGCCGGGGAGCGGGGGGTGCCGGTCAATGTGGTGGACGCTCCGGCGCTGTGCAGCGTGATCTTCCCGGCCATCGTCGATCGATCGCCGCTGATGGTGGCGGTGTCCAGCGGTGGCGATGCGCCAGTGCTGACGCGACTGGTGCGCGCTCGGCTGGAAACCCTGATTCCGGCAGCCTATGGCCGTCTTGCAGGGCTGGCTCGCAAGTTTCGCGGAGCTGTGAAGCAGCGTTTTGCCGATGTGCGGCAACGTCGGGTGTTCTGGGAAGAGGTGTTCCAGGGAGTCATTGCCGAGCAGGTATTGGCCGGGCGTGATGCGGATGCCGAGCGCCTGCTGGTCGACAAGCTGGCCGGCAGTAGCGATCGCGAACTGGGTGAGGTCTATCTGGTGGGGGCCGGCCCGGGAGATCCTGACCTGCTGACCTTTCGGGCATTGCGGCTGATGCAGCAGGCTGATGTCGTGCTCTACGATCGCTTGGTCGCTCCTGCGATCATCGATATGTGTCGCCGCGATGCCGAACGGATCTATGTTGGCAAGAAGCGTAGCGAACATGCGCTTCCACAGGAGCAGATCAATCGTCGACTGGTCGATCTGGCTAAACAGGGCAAGCGCGTGCTGCGGCTCAAGGGAGGGGATCCGTTCATCTTCGGCAGGGGTGGTGAGGAGATCGAGGAACTGGCGGCTGAGGGGATTCCCTTCCAGGTCGTTCCGGGAGTCACCGCCGCTGCTGGTTGCGCTGCCTATGCCGGAATTCCCCTGACTCATCGCGACTGCGCCCAATCGGTGCGCTTTGTTACCGGGCACCTGAAAGACGGCAGTTGCAACCTGCCGTGGCGCGATCTGGTGGCTCCGGGGCAGACCTTGGTCTTCTATATGGGTCTGGTGGGGCTGCCGGTTATCTGCAGGGAGCTGATCAACCACGGTCGAGCTGCCGACACCCCGGCTGCGCTGGTGCAGCAGGGCACAACCCCTCAGCAGCGAGTGTTTACGGGCACCTTGGCCGATTTGCCTCAGCTGGTTGCCGAGCACGAGGTGCATGCACCGACCTTGGTGATCGTCGGTGAGGTAGTTCTCTTGCGTGAAAAACTGGCGTGGTTCGAAGGGGTAGCTCAGCGGTAACCCGGAAAGTTGCAAAACAAGCATTGACGTCGCCGCCGATGTCTCTATAATGCGCCCCACTTCCAGCGGCAAGCTGATCGAAAAGCCTTGTAAATCAAGTGCTTGGATAGGGTGGTGGTGGAAGTGCAGGGCGGTTTCCCTGTGGCGTCTTCGGCCTCCGGGTTGAAGGCGGGTTGTTCGGAGGTGTTGACAGTGGCTCTGGTTGCTGTATGATTCATCTCCCTCGCTTCGGTGGTCGAGTTCTTCGCTGAAGCGCAAGCGGTTGATTCGGAAAGAAAATTTTCGAAAAACGCTTGACAGATTGAAAGGCTGCTGTAGAATGCGCGGCCTCGATTGAGGCGAAGCGGAAACGCTGAGTGAATCGATCGAAACGCTCTTTAACAAGTTGAATCAAGCAATTCGTGTGGGTGCTTGTGAGGCAAGACTGACAGTCGCAAGATTATCAGCATCACAAGTAACACTCGTGAATTCGAGAGTTTTTTGCGATTGCTGAGCCAAGTTTAGGGTTTTCTCAAAACCCGAATTGATTTGAACTGAAGAGTTTGATCATGGCTCAGATTGAACGCTGGCGGCAGGCCTAACA
>NZ_CAJGBM010000014.1:0-89791 GCF_904426495.1 Pseudomonas sp. OF001
TTTTTTGCCACTCCCCGTACCACCACGTATGCACCGTCCACCCCGCACGGCCTGGCGGGGGGGGGGGGGGGGGTGGAGGGGGGGGGGGGGGGGGCGGGGTGGGCGGGGGGGGGGGGGGGGGGGGGGGGGCGGGGGGGTGGCCCCGCCGGACGGCGGGGCGACGGGGGCTAGCGGGTCGGCTCGATCGCCGCCATGTAACGCTCGACGAACTCTTCGAAGCTGCCCTGCTGCCCGGCTTCCAGTTCGGCCTGGGCGGCCAGCGAGGCGCTGGCGGACTGTTCGAAGACGGTCAGTTGCGCGGCGTCCAGCGGCCGGCCGCGGAACCAGGCGGCGTGGCGCTCGGACTGGCGCAGGGCGAAGGCGTGGAAGCTCAGCCGGTCCTCGCGCAGGCTCTGCAGCACCCGCGCCGACGGGGTCAGGCGGGCGTCCTCCAGCTTGGCGCGCTGGCTGGCCAGTGCCTGGCGGTGCAGGTCGTCGCCATGGGCGGCGTCGAGCAGCTCGGCGCAGGCGGCGATGCGCTCCAGCAGTTCGAGGCCCCAGTCCTTGAGGGCGATCTCCTGGCCGCGGCGGCTGAGCTGCAGGCCGGGCTTGCGACCCTGCTTGACGGTCAGGGCGAAGTTGCCGGTGCAGGCGCGGCACTCGTCGCCGGACAGCAGCGGGCTGTCCTCCAGGGCGCAGAACAGCAGGAAGGCGTCGAGGAAGCGCGCGGTGGGCAGGTCGATGCCCAGCGGCAGGAAGGGGTCGATGTCCAGGCAGCGCACCTCGACGTACTGCACGCCGCGCGCGGCGAGCGCCTGGATCGGCCGCTCGCCGCGGTTGACCACGCGCTTGGGGCGGATGCTCGAGTAGTACTCGTTCTCGATCTGCAGCACGTTGGTGTTGAGCTGCAGCCATTCGCCGTCCTGATCGTGCAGGCCGATGGCCTCGTAGGGCGGATAGGGCGTCGATACCGCCTGGCGCAGGCTGGCCAGATAGCTGTCGAGGTCGTTGTAGCAGGGGCGCAGGCTGGCCTGGGCGTTGTTCTGGTAGCCGAGGTCGCTCATGCGCAGGCTGGTGGCCCAGGGCAGGTACAGGGTGCCCTCGCCGAGCGTCTCCAGGCCGTGCTCGCGGCCCGCGAGGAAGCCGGCGTCGACTGCCGGCGAGGCGCCGAACAGGTACATCAGCAGCCAGCTGTAGCGGCGGAAGTTACGGATCAGCGCGATGTAGCGCGCCGACTGCCAGTCCTGCGCCGCACTGGTGTCGCTCTCCGCCTCCTGCAGCAGCGGCCACAGCGCCTCGGGCAGCGAGAAGTTGTAGTGGATGCCGGCGATGCACTGCATGGCCTTGCCGTAGCGCACCGCCAGGCCCTTGCGGTAGACGTGCTTGAGGCGACCGATGTGGCTCGCGCCGTATTCGGCGATGGGGATGCTCGCCTCGTCCGGCAGGTGGCAGGGCATCGAGTGGGTCCACAGCTGCTCCGCGCCCATCCGCGCGTAGGCGAAGCGGTGGATGGCGTCCAGCTCGTCGAGGGTGCGCGCCGGGTCTTCCCAGGCGGCGGTGATGAATTCCAGCAGCGCCTCGGAGTAGTCGGTGGTGATCTGCTCGTGGGTCAGCGCCGCGCCCAGCGCGGCGGGGTGCGGGGTCAGTACCAGGTGGCCGGCGGGGTCGACGCGCAGGCTCTCCTTCTCCAGGCCGTGCCGGCAGTGGCGCAGCAGGTCGAGCTGCTCGGCGCTCGCGAGCAGGGCCAGGCGGCGGGAAAGTAGGTCGCTCAAAAGTCGGATTCCTGTTGGCAAATATGCCGCACTATGGGGGCGACAGGCGGTGGTCTCAAGGGGGCAGGAGCGTGTCGCGCTGCCGGCGCAGCCCGTAGGATGGAAACTCGCGCCGCGATTTTCCACCGCTACCGCGCAGGCGGCGGGAAAGGCCTGCGGCCGTTTCCCGCCCCTACGGGAGCAGCCTAGACCAGCATGAAGGTGCCCTGGGCGCGGGCGACCAGCGCCTCGCCCTGGCGCACCTCGGCGTCCACCACCAGGGTGCGGCTGCCATGGTGGATCACCTTCGCGCTGCACAGCACCTCGCCGTCGTCGATGGCGCGCATGTAGTTGATCTTGCACTCGACCGTGACGCTCTTGCGCTCGAAGCCGTGGGCGCTGGAGCAGGCCAGGCCCATGGCGATGTCGACCAGGCTGAAGATCGCCCCGCCGTGCAGCTTGCCGGCGCGGTTGCGCAGCTCGGACTTCAGCGGCAGGCGCACCTCGGCCTCGCCGCCGTCGATGCGCACGGGCTCGCAGCCGAGCAGGTGGCTGAAGGCGCTGGTGGTCACTTCGCGGACGTCGGTCATCTCAGCGCTTCTTGATCTGCTTGGCGTTGGCGAACAGCGCGGCCATGCCGGGGTTGCTCGGCGCCGGCTTGTCCTGCCTGGAGTGGCGCTCGCTGCGCGGTGCGTTGCCGCGGTTGCCGCCGCGTGCGCCCTCGACCTTCTCGCCGGGGGTGTCGGACATGCGCATGGACAGACCGACGCGGTTGCGCGGGATGTCCACTTCCATGACCTTGACCTTGACGATGTCGCCGGCCTTGACCACCTCGTAGGGATCCTTGACGAACTTCTCCGACAGCGCGCTGATGTGCACCAGGCCGTCCTGGTGCACGCCGATGTCGACGAAGGCGCCGAAGTTGGTGACGTTGGTCACCACGCCTTCCAGCACCATGCCCGGCACCAGGTCCTTGAGGCTCTCGACACCTTCCTGGAACTCGGCGGTCCTGAACTCCGGACGCGGATCGCGGCCGGGCTTGTCCAGCTCCCTGAGGATGTCGGTGACCGTGGGCAGGCCGAAGCTCTCGTCGGTGAATTTCGCCGGGTCGAGGCGCTTGAGGAACGCCGAGTCGCCGATCAGCGAGCGGATGTCGCGGCCGGTGGCCTCGGCGATGCGCCTGACCAGCGGGTAGGTCTCCGGGTGCACCGCCGAGGCGTCCAGCGGGTTGTCGCCGTTCATCACGCGCAGGAAGCCGGCGGCCAGCTCGAAGGTCTTGTCGCCCAGGCGCGGCACCTTCTTCAGCTCGGCGCGCGACTTGAACGCGCCGTTGGCGTCGCGGAACTGCACGATGTTGCCGGCCAGGGTGGCGTTGAGGCCGGAGATGCGCGCCAGCAGGGCGGCGGAGGCGGTGTTGACGTCGACGCCGACGGCGTTCACGCAGTCCTCGACCACCGCGTCCAGCGAGCGGGCCAGCTTGAGCTGGGAGACGTCGTGCTGGTACTGGCCGACGCCGATGGCCTTGGGCTCGATCTTCACCAGTTCGGCCAGCGGGTCCTGCAGGCGGCGGGCGATGGACACCGCGCCGCGCAGCGACACGTCCAGCTCGGGGAATTCGCGGGCGGCCAGTTCGGAGGCCGAGTACACCGAGGCGCCGGCCTCGGAAACCATGATCTTGGTCAGCCTGAGTGCGGGCAGTTGCCTGATCAGGTCGGCGGCCAGCTTGTCGCTCTCGCGGCTGGCGGTGCCGTTGCCGATGGCGATCAGCTCGACCTGGTGCTTGGCGCACAGGCGGGCGAGCACGGCGAGGGTGCCGTTCCAGTCGTTCTTCGGCGCGTGCGGGTAGACGGTGGCGGTGTCGAGCAGCTTGCCGGTGGCGTCGACCACCGCCACCTTGCAGCCGGTGCGCAGACCGGGGTCCAGCGCCAGCACGCTGCGCGGGCCGGCCGGGGCAGCCAGCAGCAGGTCGTGCAGGTTGCGGGCGAACACGTTGATCGCCTCGGTCTCGGCCGCCTCGCGCAGCTCGCCGAGCAGGTCGGTCTCCAGATGGGTGTAGAGCTTGACCTTCCAGGTCCAGCGCACCACCTCGGCCAGCCAGCGGTCGGCGGCGCGGCCACGCTGCTCGAGTCCGAAGCGCTCGGCGATCATCACTTCGCACGGGTGCAGGGTGCCGGACGTAGCGACGCCCGGCAGTTCCTCGCCGACCTTGAGGCTGGCGCTCAGCACGCCCTCGTTGCGGCCGCGGAAGATCGCCAGCGCGCGGTGCGACGGCACGCCCTTGAGCGGCTCGTCGTGCTCGAAGTAGTCGCTGAACTTGGCGCCTTCCTGTTCCTTGCCGGCGACCAGGCGCGCGCTCAGGGTGGCGTTGTCCTTGAGGAAGGAGCGCAGCTTGTCGAGCAGGCTGGCGTCCTCGGCGAAGCGCTCCATGAGGATGTACTTGGCGCCGTCGAGCACCGCCTTGACGTCGGCGAAGCCTTTCTCGGCGTCGACGAAGCGTGCGGCTTCCGCCTCGGGATTCAGTTCCGGGTTGCCGAACAGCGCGTCGGCCAGCTCGCCGAGGCCGGCCTCCAGGGCGATCTGGCCCTTGGTGCGGCGCTTCTGCTTGTAGGGCAGGTAGAGGTCTTCCAGGCGCGTCTTGGTGTCGGCCAGCCTGATCTCGCGGGCCAGCTCGGGCGTCAGCTTGCCCTGTTCCTCGATGCTGGCGAGGATCGCCGTGCGCCGCTCCTCCAGCTCGCGCAGGTAGCGCAGACGCTCTTCCAGGGTGCGCAGCTGGGTGTCGTCGAGGCTGCCGGTCACCTCCTTGCGGTAGCGGGCGATGAAGGGCACGGTCGAGCCTTCGTCGAGCAGCGCCACGGCGGCGGCGACCTGCTGCGGGCGGACGCCGAGTTCCTCGGCGATGCGGGCGTTGATGCTGTCCATATGACTTCCTGCGACTGCGGGAGAAGGTGGCCGACGGGCGGCCGCAAAGGGCTGGATTATAACCATGGCGCGCGGCCGCGCAGGGGGCGCCGCCGATGGCGGTCCCTGCGCGGGTGAGGGTGTTTGCGGCATTGCAAGGGACTGGTCGTCATTTTTTCGACATCGTCTGGATCGAGCAAACAAATTGCGATTTAATGCCGGTGTTAGCGTGATGCTTTTCGCATAAAAATCGTCAATAAAGTGGCGTCTGCCGAGCGTTAGGCAGGCGGCGCAGGCCTTGCAGTCATGCGCAGCGCACGACGGTCGTTCGTGCGCGAGATGCGCCGTTTCACATTTTCATCGAGTTGCGCTGGTTTGGCGGACTTGGCGGTGCCCGTCGCGAGCAGGCGAGGGCGCACCGCCGGAGTCGGTGCAGGGAGTTTCGTGAGGGGGTTGCGGCAGTGGGCATGATGTCCCTGGCTGTTCCGGGTCTGCGGGACGAATGGATGCAGATGCGGCAGGGAGCGCTTTACTGGCTGGCGGGGGAGCGGGCGGAGGATTCCGTGCTGCTCGCCCGCCAGGTTCTGGCCGGGATGGCCGACGAGGCACAGGCGATCCTGGTGGTCTGCGGCGACTCGCCGGACGGCGTGCTCGACGGGCTGGCCGCCGACCGCGGCCCCGGCACGCTGTGGCCCTATGCCTTCGCCGAGGAGGACGCCGCCGGCGTCCTGCGCGTGCTCGGCCGCGAGCTGCGCCGCCTGCGGGCGCCGCGCGGCATGGCGATCCTGCTGCTGGCGCCGGCGAGTATCTGGGATTCCTTCGACGCCGGCCGCCTGGAAGCCTGGTGCGCCGCCCAGCATGCCTGGCTGGCCGAGCACGGCTGCACCCTGCTGGTGCTCAGCCACGCCGGCGCGCCGACGCTGTGCGAGCGGCTGCAGGGCTGCAGCGAGCCGCTGGCCGGGCTGGCGCAGCTGCTGCACAGTCGCGGCGCCCCGCATTACCAGCTGCACTACTGGCGCAACGCGCTCGGCGTCCAGGGCGCCGGCGAGATGCCGCTCGCGCGCCGGCCGGACGGCTTCGTCGCCCGGCCGGCGGCGGATGCTGCCGGTGTGCCGGCGGCGGATGCTGCCGGTGTGCCGGCGGCGGCCAGCGACCAGTACCGTCACCTGGCCCGCCGGGCGGTGCTCGAAGGCGCGCCGCCGTTGTCTGCGCACTGGCGGCTGTTCGACGACGATGCGGCGCTGCTGGCGGCCGCCGAGGGCGCCACGGCCGCCTGCGTGATCTTCAGTCTCGACGACAATGCCCGCGTCGGGGCGCTGGCCGAGCACCTCCACCACCTGCGACGGCGCCGCGGCCGGGAACTGCGCCTGGTGGTGCGCGAGATGGCGCCCTGCCTGCGCTATCTGGACGAGCAACTGCTGCTGGCCTGCGGTGCCAGCCTGATCGTGCCGTGCGGCACCAGCCTGTCGCGCTTCCTCACCCTGCTGGACAGCCTGCACGGCCACCGCTGGACGCGCACCCTGCCGGAGGATCTGCCGGCGATCCTGGCGCGCCTGCGCCCGCCAGCGCAGCGCGGCCTGCTGCCGCGCCGCGAGTTCGAGGCCCTGGTCGGCGGCATCCTCGCCGCCGAGCGGCACGGCGAGGTCAGCCACCTGCTGCTGCACCTGCGGGTGGCCGAAGGCCTGAACCTGACCCAGGTGCTCGGCCAGTGCCGTCTGCGCCGTGCCGGCGACCTGGCCTGTGCCAGCGGCGGGGACCTGTGGCTGTTCCTCTTCGGCTGCCGGCTGGACGCCCTCGAGCGCGCCCTTGGCAACCTGTTCCGCCTGCCGTGGCGCGAGCTGTTCGCCGCCCGGCGCCTGCTCGCCGGTGTCGACGAGATGGCGCCGGGCGCAGACGACGCCGAGCTCCTGCCGGCGCTGCTCGCGGCGGAGCGCGCGCCGGCGCCGGCCGCACGGCTGACGCCGGTGCGCATCGGCCGGCCGGCCCTGGAGTCGGTGGCATGAGGGCGGAGCAGCTCTGGCAGCTGCTGGGCGTCACCGCCCTGCTGAGCGTGCCGCTGGCGTTGCTGGCCTTCGTCCTGCTGCGCCGTCTCGCCGTCCGGCTGTTGCGCTTCCTGCCGTCGCGCCATCTGCGTGCCTATCCGCCGCGTCGGCGGCGGCCGGCAGGGGAGGGGCGCCGGTGAGCGGCGGCGATGTGACCACGGCGGCGCTGCGCTGGCCGGGGCTGGGGGCATGGAACCTGTATTTCCTCGGCAAGTTCGTCCTGCTCTGGCAGGGCATGCTCAACTTCCAGGTGCTGCCCAACCTGCTGCTGGCCGCCGTGCTGCTGCTGCCGCTGCCGCGCGGGGCGGCGCTGCTGCGCGCCTCGCTGGCGCTGCCGGCAGGGCTGGCGCTGCTCTACCACGACTCCTGGCTGCCGCCGGTCGGTCGGGTGCTGGAGCGCCTGCAGGCGCTGCTGGACTTCTCGCCGGCCTACCTGCTCGAGCTGGGCGGGCGCTTCCTCGACTGGCGGTCGCTGGCCGGCGTCCTGCTGGCCTTGCTGGCCTACGGGCTGCTGGCGCCCTGGCTGCGGCTGACCACCGTCAGCCTGGCCGGTCTGCTGTGGCTGGGCGCGCAGTCGCTGGCGCCGCTGTGGTCGCCGCCGGTCCGCCCGCTGCCGGCCGTCGCCGGCGCCCCCGCCGCGCCGGCGAGCGCACCGGCGCTGGCCAGCAGCGGCCCGCCGGACAACGCCACCCTCGACAACTACCTGCAGGACTTCTACCGCAGCGAGAGCGAGCGCCGGGTCGACCTGGGCGCTGCCGCCAAGGGCGCGCCCTTCGACCTGCTGCTGCTCAACGTCTGCTCGCTGGGCTGGAGCGACCTGCGTGCGGTCGGCCTGGAGCGTCATCCGTTCCTCGAGCGCATGGACATCCTGTTCGACAACTTCAACTCGGCCACCGCCTACAGCGGGCCGGCGGCCCTGCGCCTGCAGCGCGCCAGTTGCGGCCAGACCTCGCACTCGGCGCTGTACCAGCCGGCGCCGGAGCAGTGCCAGCTGTTCGACAGCCTGGCCCGCCTGGGCTATCGCGTCGACCTGGCGCTCAACCACAACGGCCGCTTCGACAACTACCTGCAGTCGATCCGCACGGCCGGCCGGTTGCCCGAGCCGCTGTTCCCGGCCGAAAGCCTGCCGCGCACCTGGGTCGGCTTCGACGCCTCGCCGATCAATCGCGACCGCGACCAGCTCGAGGCCTGGTGGCGTCTGCGCCGCGACAAGCCGGCCGAGCGGGTTTCCCTGCTCTACCAGACCATCACTCTGCACGACGGCAACCGCGAGATCCTCGCCGACGGCCGCACGCGCAGCGCCGGCTACGGGCCGCGGGCGCAGCACCTGCTGGACGACTTCGATGCCTTCATCGGCGAGCTGGAGCGCAGCGGCCGGCCGACCGTGGTGGTGCTGATCCCCGAGCACGGCGCCGCGCTGCACGGCGACCGCATGCAGATCGCCGGCATGCGCGAGATTCCCTCGCCGTCGATCACCCACATCCCGGTGGGCGTCAAGCTGGTCGGCCTGCCGCTGGACAGCGCCACGGGCCGGCAGCGGGTGAGCGCGCCGAGTAGCTACCTGGCGCTGGCCGAGCTGCTGGTGCGTCTGCACGGCGGGCCGCCGGCGGATGGTCGCGGCTTCGACCGCGCCGCGCTGGCGCGCGACCTGCCGCAGACGGCGAAGGTCGCGGAGAATTCCGGCAGCGTGCTGCTCGAATACGGCGGGAGGCCCTACGTGCGCCTGCAGGAGCGTGGCCAGTGGTTGCCCTATCCGCAGGAGGAACGCTGAACATGACCCCACCCGACGGCGCCACGGCGTTCGCCGACAACGACATCGCCGCGCTGCGCCGCAGTCTCGGTCTGGCGCAGCTCGGCTACCGCGACCTGGCGGCACGGCGCGAGCTGGAGCAGGTGCTGCAGCGTTGGCCGCTGCTGGCGGAGCTGGCCGCGCCCGTCCGGGACAGCACGGAGCAGACGCCATGACCACGCTGGGCCTGGTCGGCCTGCGCGGCGGCTGCGGCGTCAGCAGCCTGGTGGCGGCGCTCGGCCAGGCCCTGCACCGTCTCGGCCAGCGGGTGCTGCTGGTCGACCTGTGCCCGGAGAACCTGCTGCGCCTGCATGTCAGCCTGCCGTTCGCCGACGGCAGCGGCTGGGCGCGTGCGCTGCTCGATCAGCAGGGCTGGAGCGGCGCCCTGTGGCAGCTGCAGGAGGGCTTCTGCCTGCTGCCCTACGGCCGCCTGTCGGCCGACGAGCAGGAGCGCATGGAGCGCTTCCTGCGCGGCACGCCGGACTTCTGGGCGAAGCGCCGGCCTGGGCTGGCGGCGCGTTTCGACTGGCTGCTGTTCGACCTGCCGCAGCGCCTGCCCGGCCATGCCCGCACCGGCCGCCGCGACCTGACCCTGCGCGTGCTGGAGGCCGACGCCGCCTGCCATGCGCTGCTGCAGACGCCGCGCGCCGCCGACGAATGGCTGCTGGTCAACCGCTTCGATCCGACCCGCCCGCTGCAGCGCGACCTGCTGCTGCTCTGGCAGCAGACCCTCGGCCCGCGCCTGGTGCCGCAGTGCGTGCACGCCGACGAGGCGCTGGCCGAGGCGCTGGCGCACAAGTTGCCGGTGGGCCTGCATGCGCCGCACAGCCTGGCCGCCCAGGATGTGCTGAGCCTGGCCACCTGGTGTCTGGCTGCGCGCGCGGCGCGGCCAGCGTTGCACCGCGAGGTGGGTGGATGAGGCGTGCCGTGCTGGCCGCACAGACCTGGCGTACGCGGCTGTGGCCCTACCGCCGGCTGCGCCGCGTGCGCGGCGCCAGCCGGCCGACGGCGCTGCTGTTCAGCCTGCTGCAGCTGCTCGGCTGGCTGCTGCTGCGTCTGGAGAGCCCGGCCTGGCAGGCGCTGCTGAGCCGCCACGATCACTGGTATCCGCATCTGGCCGAGCGTCCGCCGCGCATCGGCGATCCGCTGCGCTACCTGACGCAGACCCTCTGGCTGCTGCTCTGGCGCGGTGCGGACGCCCGTCCGCGCCGGCTCGTCCGCCTGCACGGCTGGCTGCAGGGACGACGCGCGGCCATGCGCGCGCTGGCCGAGCGTGGCTGGACGCGGCTGAGCGCGCGCCTGCCACGCCCGCGCACGGCGCCCTGGCAGCGCGCCGAGGCCGGCCTGCTGCGCGCCGCCAGCTGGCAGCGGCGCACCCTGCTCGGGCTGGTCGGCCTGGTCGCCGGCGTGCTGGCCCTGCTGTGCATCACCGCGCCTTTCGACTACGCCGCCCAGGTGGCGTTCGTCCTGCTGCTGTGGAGCCTGGCCATGCTGGTGCGCCGGCTGCCGGGGCGCTTCGCCCTGCTGCTGCTGGTGCTGCTGTCGGTGCTCGCCTCCTGTCGCTACCTGTGGTGGCGTTACACCGCGACCCTCAACTGGAACGACGGCATCGACCTGACCTGCGGCCTGATCCTGCTGCTGGCGGAAACCTACGCCTGGCTGATCCTGATGCTCGGCTACCTGCAGACCAGCTGGCCGCTCAACCGCGAGCCGGCGCCGCTGCCGGACGATCTCGCGCGCTGGCCGACGGTGGACCTGATGATCCCCACCTATAACGAGGATCTGGCGGTGGTGCGCAACACCGTGCTCGCCGCCCTCGGCCTCGACTGGCCGGTGGACAAGCTGCGCGTGCACATCCTTGACGACGGCCGCCGCGACAGCTTCCGCCGCTTCGCCGCCGAGGTCGGCGCCGGCTACATCGTCCGCCCGGACAACCGCCACGCCAAGGCCGGTAACCTCAACCACGCGCTGACCTGCACCGACGGCGAACTGGTGGCGATCTTCGACTGCGACCACGTGCCGGTACGCTCCTTCCTGCAGCTCACCGTCGGCTGGTTCCTGCGCGATCCGCGGCTGGCGCTGGTGCAGACCCCGCACCACTTCTTCTCCCCCGATCCGTTCGAGCGCAACCTCGGCATCTTCCGCCGCCGGCCCAACGAGGGCGAGCTGTTCTACGGCCTGGTGCAGGACGGCAACGACCTGTGGAACGCGGCCTTCTTCTGCGGCTCCTGCGCCGTGCTGCGGCGCAGCGCGCTGGAGGAGGTCGGCGGGGTGGCGGTGGAGACCGTCACCGAGGATGCCCACACCGCCCTGCGCCTGCACCGCCGCGGCTGGAACTCGGCCTACCTGCGCATCCCCCAGGCCGCCGGCCTGGCCACCGAGAGCCTGTCGGCGCACATCGGCCAGCGCATCCGCTGGGCGCGCGGCATGGCGCAGATCTTCCGCACCGACAATCCGCTGCTGGGCCGCGGCCTGAGCTTCTTCCAGCGCATCTGCTACGCCAACGCCATGCTGCACTTCCTCGCCGGGCTGCCGCGGCTGGTGTTCCTCACCGCGCCGCTGGCCTTCCTGCTGCTGCACGCCTACATCATCTACGCGCCGGCGGCGATGATCCTGCTGCAGGTGCTGCCGCACATGGTCCACGCCAGCCTGGCCAACTCGCGCATGCAGGGCGCCTGGCGGCACAGCTTCTGGGGCGAGGTCTACGAGACGGTGCTGGCCTGGTACATCGCCTGGCCGACCACGGTGGCGCTGTTCGCGCCGAAGAAGGGCAAGTTCAACGTCACCGCCAAGGGCGGCCTGATGCCGGAGAACCAGTTCGACTGGCGCATCGCCCGGCCCTACCTGGTGCTCGCCGGCCTCAACCTGCTCGGCCTCGGCTTCGCCGTCTGGCGCCTGCACCACGGCCCGGCCGAGGAGGTCGGCACGGTGCTGGTCAGCGTCCTGTGGGTGCTCTACAACCTGCTGATCATCGGCGGCGCCGTGGCGGTGGCGGCCGAGGCGCGACAGCTGCGCCAGAACCACCGGGTGCCGGCACGCCTGCCCGCGGCCCTGCGCCTGCCCGACGGCCGGGTCTACGGCGGCGTGCTGGTCGACTACTCCAGCGGCGGCGCCGGCATCGAGCTGCCCCTGGAGCTGGGCCTCGACGCGCAGACGCCGGTGCGCCTGCTGCTGCGCCGCGGCGCGCGCGAGTTCGCCTTCGCCGGGCGGCTCAGCCACTGCCTCGGTCGCCACGTCGGCGTACGCTTCGAGGAGCTGTCCCTGCAGCAGCAGATCGACCTGGTGCAGTGCACCTTCGCCCGCGCCAACGCCTGGCTGGGCTGGAACGAGGGCTACCTCGAGGAGCGCCCGCTGCGCAGCTTCCTCGACGTGCTGGCGCTGGGCCTGAACGGCTACGTGCGCCTGCTCGAACACGCTCCGCCCGGCCTGCGTACCCTGCTCGGCGGCCTGCTGCGCCTGCTGCGCTGGTGCGCCAGCTTCCTGCCGCATCCGCCGCGCCCCCTTTCCCAACCTTCCGTGCGAGCCCTGTCCGTATGACCCTGTCGTTCAAGCCCTGGCTGGCTGCCCTGATCCTGTTCGCCTCGACCCGGGCCGCGCTGGCCGTCGCCGCGGCGGATGCCGGCGCGCTGCCCGCCGCCCCGCTGGAGGCGCCGGCGGCGCTCGCGCTGGCCGAACCGGTCGAGCCACCGGTGCCGGCCTGGCAGGACAGCCGGCGCTTCGCCGAGCTGGGGCGCAGCGCCGACGTGCTGCTGCTGGGCATCCGCAACAGTGAGCAGATCGAGTTCGGCCTGCGCCGCGACCGCCTGGTCACCGCCGCGCGGCTGAGCCTGGAGTACACCCCGTCGCCGGCGCTGCTGCCGACCCTGTCGCACCTGCGCGTCTACCTCAACGACCGCCTGATGGGCGTGCTGGCCATCGACCACGACCAGCCCGGCCAGCAGGTGCGCCGCGAGCTGCCGCTCGACCCGCGCCTGCTCGGCGACTTCAACCGCCTGCGCCTGGAGTTCGTCGGCCACTACGCGGAGATCTGCGAGGACCCGGCCAACAGCGCGCTGTGGCTGAGCCTCAGCCGCGACAGCGCGATCCATCTCGACGAGCAGGCGCTGAGCCTGCCCAACGATCTGGCGCACTTCCCGGCGCCGTTCTTCGATCCCCGCGACAGCGGCCCGCTGGAGCTGCCGGTGGTGTTCGCCGGCGCGCCGACGGTCGGCGAGCAGCGCGCCGCGGCGGTGCTCGCCTCGCACTTCGGCCGCCTCGCCGACTGGCGCGGCGTGCGTTTCCCGGTGCTGTTCGACCGCTTGCCGGCGGTCGCCGGGAAACGGCCGCCGCAGCCGACCCTGGTGTTCGCCACCAACGCCCGGCGGCCGGCGTTCATGGCCGACCCCGAGCGCTTCCCTGCGGTCGAGGGCCCGGTGCTGGAGCTGATCGACCACCCCGACAGCCCCTACGGCACCCTGCTGCTGGTGCGCGGGCGCGACGAGGCCGACCTGCAGCGCGCGGTCGAGGCGCTGGCGCTGGGCAGCCCGCTGCTGCGCGGCACCCGCGTGACGGTCGGCGAGCTGCCGCCGCCGACGCCGCGCCGCCCCTACGACGCGCCGAAGTGGGCGCCCACCGACCGTCCGGTGCGCCTCGCCGAGCTGCTCGACTACCCGCAGCAGCTGCAGGTCAGCGGCCTGCAGCCGGCGCCGATCAACCTCGACATCCACCTGCCGCCGGACCTGTTCGTCTGGCGCAACCAGGGCATCCCGCTGCGCACCCAGTTCCGCTACAGCGTGCCGGGCAACAGCGACGAGTCGCGGCTGGACGTCCACCTCAACGACCAGTTCATCGCCAGCCTCGCGCTGCCCGGCCGCGAGCAGCGCAGCGGCGTCGAGGAGATGCGCCTGGCGGTGACCGGCGAGGCCGAGGGCCTGCGCGAGAAGCTGCTGGTGCCCGCGCTCAAGGTCGGCGACCGCAACCGCCTGAGCTACGCCTTCAACTTCGCCAGCGTGCAGGGCAGCGCCCAGCGCGACCGCTGCCAGACCATGCTGCCGGTGGCGGTGCACGGCAGCATCGACGAGGCGTCGACCATCGACCTGTCCGGCTACCACCACTATCTGGCGATGCCCGACCTGCGCGCCTTCGCCCGCAGCGGCTTCCCGTTCAGCCGCATGGCCGACCTTTCCGAGACCCTGGTGCTGGTGCCCCGCCAGGCCAGCGAGGCGCAGGTGGCGACCCTGCTCGAGACGCTCGGCGGGCTGGGCGCGCAGATCGGCTATCCGGCCCTCGGCGTGCGCCTGAGCGACGACTGGCAGGCGGCCCGCGCGGCCGACGCCGACCTGCTGCTGCTCGGCGACTGGCCGGCGGAGCTGCGCGAGCGCGCCGACTTCGGCGTGCGTCTGGCGGCGCCCTACGACCGCCTGCTGGCCGGCCAGCCGGTGCGCGCGCAGCCCACCGGCCGGCAGGTGCTGGGCACGGTGACGCCGCAGGCGACGGTACAGATCGCCGCCAGCGCGCCGATCGCCGCGGTGGCCGGCCTGCAGTCGCCGTTCCATGCCCAGCGCAGCATCGTCGCCCTGCTCGCCAGCGGGGCCGAGGACTACGCCCTGCTGCGCGACACCCTGGCCGACCCCGGCGCGCGCGAGGGGATGGCTGGTTCGCTGGCGCTGATCCGCAGCAGCGGGGTGCACAGCCAGTTCGTCGGCGAGCCCTACTACGTCGGCGAACTGCCCTGGTGGCTGCTGCTGTGGTTCCACCTCTCCGAGCATCCGCTGCTGGTGGCGGCGCTGAGCGCGCTCAGCGTGGTGCTCGGCGCCTTCCTGGTCTGGTACCTGCTGCGCGGCGTGGCCCGCCGCCGGCGCGGGGAGGCCTGAGCATGCGGCTTCTGTTCCGTGCCCTGCTGCTCGCCGCGCTGAGCCTGCCGGCGGCCGCCGCCGATTGCGCCTGGCCGGCCTGGGACGCCTTCCGCGCGGCGCTGGTCAGCGCCGACGGCCGGGTGATCGACCCGTCCTCGCCGCGGCGCATCAGCACCTCGGAGGGCCAGGCCTACGCGCTGTTCTTCGCCCTGGTGGCCGACGATCGCGACGGCTTCGCCCGCCTGCTGCGCTGGACCGAGAACAACCTGGCCGGCGGCGACCTGCGCCGGCACCTGCCGGCCTGGCTGTGGGGCCGGGCGGACGACGGCCAGTGGCAGGTGCTCGACGCCAACAACGCCAGCGACGCCGACCTCTGGCTGGCCTACAGCCTGCTGGAGGCCGGGCGCCTGTGGCAGCGGCCGGACTACGCCCGCCTGGGCCAGGACCTGCTCTGGCGCAGCGCCGCGCAGACCCTGCAGCCGCTGCCGGGGCTCGGCCTGATGCTGCTGCCGGGCGACCAGGGCTTCGTCGAGGAGGCCGGCTGGCGGCTCAATCCCAGCTACCTGCCGCCGCAGCTGCTCGAGCGTTTCGCCGCCATCGCCCCGGTGTGGGCCGAGCTGGCCGGCAACGCCCGCCGCCTGCTGCGCGAGGGTTCCCCGCACGGGCTGGCGCCGGACTGGCTGCTGTGGCGGCGCGCACAGGGCTGGGCGGCCGACCCTGAGCACGGCCGCGAGGGCGACTACGACGCCATCCGCGTCTACCTGTGGGTCGGCATGCTGGCCGCCGACGCTCCCGGACGCGCCGAGCTGCAGCGCCATTTCGCGCCCATGGCGGCGCTGACCGCCGCGCACGGCGCGCCGCCGGAGCGCATCGACGCCGGCGACGGCCGCGCCGAGGGGCAGGGCGGTGCGGGTTTCAGCGCCGCCCTGCTGCCGCTGCTGGCCAGCCTCGATCCGGCCGCGCACGCCAGCCAGCGTGCGCGGCTGGCGCAGCAGCCGGCGGCGGCGCAGGCCTACTACGATCAGGTGCTCGGCCTGTTCGGCGGCGGCTGGGACGCCGGCCGCTTCCGCTTCGCCGCCGACGGCCGGCTGCTGCCGGCCTGGGAGCAGCGATGCGCGGATTGACGGCTCTGCTGTTGTGCGGCGCGCTGCTGCCGGGAGCGGCGGCGGCGCAGGCCCTGCCGGTCGAGCAGCAGCGCGCCTGGCTGCTCGGCCAGGTGCGCCTCGGCGAGGCGCTGGAGCGCGACGATCTGGTCAGCGGCGCCCTCGAGCGCCTGCAGCTGCTGGAGCCGGACAGCCCCGAGGCCCAGGCCGCCGCGGCGCGCCTGGCGCTGCGCCGCGGCGAGCCGCGCGCGGCCGGGCGCTATCTCAATCGCCTGTACCGCCAGGCGCCGGACTCGCCGCTCGCCCTGCAGACGCAGGTCCTGCTCAAGCTGTCGCTGGCCCAGGGCCAGCAGGCGCTGCAGGGAGCCCGTCTGCTGGCCGCCAGCGGCCGGGTGGACGAGGCGCGTGCGGCCTACGACCGCCTGCTCGGCGGAGCGCCGCCGACCCTCGAGCTGGGCCTCGAATACTGGCGCCTGCGCAGCCGTCAGGACGGCCAGCGGGCGCAGGCGATCGCCGCGCTGGATGCGCTGGCGCGCCACTATCCCGAGCACGTCGGCCTGCGCCAGACCCTCGCCGACCTGCTGTTCGACGAGGGCCGCGGCGACGAGGCGCGGCGCCTGCTGCACCAGCTGGCCGCGGAGCCGCAGGCCAGCCAGGCGGCGGCGCAGCGCGAGTTCCAGTACCTCGCCGAGCTGCCGCTGGGCCACGCCAGCGTCGCCGCCTGGCAGGAGTTCGTGCGCCGCTACCCGGACTCGCCGCTGCAGGCCGAGGCGCAGCAGACTCTCGCGGCGCAGCGCCGGCAGGTCGCCGACCCGGCCTGGCAGGCCGGCCAGCGCGGCGAGCAGCTGCTGGAGCAGGGCGATGTGGCGGGCGCCGAGGCCGCCCTGCGCCGTGCCCTGCGCGGCCGGCCCGCGGACGCCGGGCTGCACGCCACGCTGGGCCTGGCGCTGCTGCGCCAGAGCCGCCACGGCGAGGCGCTGGCCGCCTTCGCCGCGGCGCAGCGCCGCGAGCAGGATCCGCGGCGGATCGGCAAGTGGCGCGACCTGCATGAGGCCACCCGCTACTGGGCGCTGCTCGAGCAGGCCGAGGCCGCCGCCGGGGAGCGGGCCGGCCAGCTCTACCGGCAGGCGCAGCGGCTGCGCCCGGAGCGTCCGGAGGGCGCGCTCGGCCTGGCCGCGCTGGCCGAGGAGGCGGGCGACCTGGCCGAAGCCGAGCGCCAGCTGCGCCATGCCGAGCGCCTGGCGCCGGACAGCGGTGCCGTGCAGTGGGGGCTGCTCAAGCTGTATCGCCGGCAGTCGCCGGAGCGCGCGCTGGCCTATCTCGAGGCGCTGCCGGCGGCGCAGCAGCCGGCCTTCGCCGGGCCGCTGCGCGAACTGCGCGTGGCGCGCCTGCAGCAGCAGGCCGAGGCTGCCGCGCAGCACGGTGATGCGGCGGCGGCCGTGACCCTGCTGGCCAGCGCGCGGCGCCTGGCGCCGGACGATCCCTGGCTGGCCTACCGGCTGGCCGAGCGCCTGCGCGAGCAGGGCCGCACGGAGGCCGCCGACGCCGCCTTCGCCGACCTGCTCGGCCGCCGCGGAGCCGATCCGCAGGTGCGCTACGCCCATGCCCTGCACCTGTCCGCCAGCGAGCGCGACGGCGCCGCCCTGGCCAGCCTGCGGGCCTTGCCCGCCGCCGCCTGGAACGACGACATGCGCGCGCTGGCCGTGCGCCTGGAGCGCCGCCGCCTGCTGGCGCGCGCCGAGAAGCTGCGCGCCGCCGGCCGCGAGG
The DNA here is from genome assembly GCF_904426495.1 of Pseudomonas sp. OF001. Lineage (NCBI taxonomy): Bacteria > Pseudomonadati > Pseudomonadota > Gammaproteobacteria > Pseudomonadales > Pseudomonadaceae > Pseudomonas > Pseudomonas sp. OF001. Next base: position 17,164 of record NZ_CAJGBM010000014.1, read on the forward strand.
CGCAGGCGGTCGCCCTGCTCGAAGGGCAGGCCACGCTGCCTGCCGAGGATCTGCTGCGCCTGGCGGCCTGGGCCGGCGAGCACGGCGACCATCCGCGGGCGCTGGGCTATCTGGGGCGCATCGACGCCGACGCGCCGGAGTGGCCGCAGGCCCGCCTCGGCCAGATCGAGAGCTGGCTGGCCCTCGGCCAGGCCGGACCGGCGCGCGCCGCCCTGGCGGCGCTGCCGGACTTCCCCGCCGAGCAGCGCCAGGCCCGCCGGCGGGTCGCCGCCGCCTGGCTGGCGCTGGGCGACGCGGTGCGCGCGCGCGCGCAGCTCGAGCGGCTGCTGGCCGAGGGCGGCGCGGAGGACGCGCAGCTGCTGCGCGATACGGCCCGCCTGCAGGCGGCGAACGCGCCGCAGGACGCCCTCGACCTGTATGCCCGCGGCCTGCACGCGCTCGGCGAGCTGGACGCCGGAGCGGTGGCGCCGCGCGACGACCGCGCGCTGACCCGCGCCAGTCGCCCGAGCGACGAGGACGACTGGCTGGCGCGCAGCCTGCGCGGCGAGACCGCGGCGCTGTACCAGCAGCACAACCCGAGCCTGCGCCTGCAGCACGACCATGCCTGGCGCAACGACGACGTCACCCCGGGCCTGTCCGATCTGCGCATCGACACCAGCATGCTGCACTACGCGCAGCCGCTGGCCGGCGGCCGCGCGTTCCTGCGCGTCGAGCAGGTGGCGATGGACGCCGGGCGTTTCGAGAGCGAGGACGGCGGCGGGCATGTCGAGAACTTCGGCAGCTGTGCCCTGGCTGGCGCGGCGGGCGGCTGCCCGCTCGACCGTCAGCAGGCGAGCGGCACCGCGCTGGCGCTGGGCTGGAACGACGAGCGCTGGGCCTTCGATCTCGGCCGCTCGCCCGACGGTTTCGAGATCGGCAACTGGCTGGGCGGACTGAGCCATTCCGGCGATCTGGCGGGCATCGGCTGGACGCTGACCGCCTCGCGCCGGCCGCTGTCCAACTCGCTGCTGTCCTACGCCGGCGCCGTCGATCCCGTGACCGGCATCCGCTGGGGCGGGGTCACCGCCAGCGGCGTCAGCCTCGGCCTGAGCCATGATCGCGGCGGCGACCATGGCGTGTGGGCCGACCTGGGCCTGCACCGCCTGCGCGGCGAGAATGTCGCGGACAACCGGCGCCTGCGCCTGATGGCGGGCTACTACTACCGACTGATCGAGCGCGCCGACGAGCGTCTGCGTGTCGGCCTGAACGCCATGCACTGGCGCTACGAGCGGGACCTCGGCGGCTACAGCCTCGGCCAGGGCGGCTACTACAGCCCGCAGCGCTACTCCTCCCTCGGCCTGCCGGTCAGCTACGCCTGGCGCAGCGCCGACTGGTCGCTGGCGCTGGAGGGCTCGCTGGGCTGGTCGCAGTCGCGCAGCGACGACAGCCCGGTCTACCCGCTCGGCGTGCCGGCCGCGGGCGCCGCGGTGGTGCAGCGCGGCAGCAGCGGCAGCGCCGTCGGCTACCGCCTGGGCGGGCTGCTCGAGCGGCGCCTGGGCGATCACTGGGCGCTCGGCGCCGGCTTCACCTGGCAGCAGAGCGAGGACTACGCGCCGAGCTACGCGCAGCTGCAGCTGCGCTACCTGTTCGAACCCTGGCAGGGGGCGCTGACGCTGGGCGGCGAGCCGCTGGAGCCCTACAGCGAGTTCAAGTGACCCCGAGAGGGCGGATGGCCGGGCGCCCGTTCGCGTAAAATCTGCTAACAAAGGCCGTCCGGCCGGGGGCGGCCGCTGCGTCATAATCCCCGGACATTTGCGAGGACCCCCGATGAACAGCACCGCCAGCAGCCAGCCGGAAGGCGAAAAGATCCTCATCGTCGACGACGACGTGCGCCTGCGCCGCCTGCTCGAGCGCTTCCTCGACGAGCAGGGCTACCGGGTCAAGACGGTGGAGAACGTCGAGCAGATGGACCGCCTGCTGGCGCGCGAGCTGTTCAACCTGGTGGTGCTCGACCTGATGCTGCCGGGCGAGGACGGCCTGTCCGCCTGCCACCGCCTGCGCGCGCAGGACAACCGCATCCCGATCATCATGCTCACCGCCAGGGGCGACGAGGCCAGCCGCATCCAGGGCCTGGAGCAGGGCGCCGACGACTACCTGGCCAAGCCGTTCAATCCCCGCGAGCTGCTGGCGCGCATCCGCGCCGTGCTGCGCCGCCAGGCACCGCTGGTGCCCGGTGCGCCGGGCGTCGAGGAGGAGACGGTGAGCTTCGGCGACTACGAGCTGAACCTCGGCACCCGCGAGCTCAAGCGCGGCGGCGAGGTGCACATGCTGACCACCGGCGAGTTCGCCGTGCTCAAGGCGCTGGTCCAGCACGCCCGCGAGCCGCTGACCCGCGACAAGCTGATGAGCCTGGCGCGCGGCCGCGAGTGGGATGCCCTGGAGCGCTCCATCGACGTGCAGATCTCGCGCCTGCGCCGGCTGATCGAGCCCGATCCCTCCAAGCCGCGCTACATCCAGACGGTGTGGGGCGTCGGCTACGTGTTCGTGCCGGACGGCAGCGCGCGCAAGTGAGAACCCCGGTCTGGTTCCCGCAGAGCGTGTTCGCCCGCATCCTCTGGCTGGTGCTGATCGTCGTGCTGTTCTCCAAGGCGCTGACGCTGGTCTACCTGCTGATGAACGAGGACATGCTGGTCGACCGCCAGTACAGCCACGGCACGGCGTTGACCATTCGCGCCTACTGGGCGGCCGATCCTGCCTCGCGCGAGGCGATCGCCGCCGCCGCCGGGCTGCGCCAGCTCGGGGCCGACGAGGTGCCGGCCGGCGAGTACCACTGGCCGTACACCGAGGTGCTGCAGGAGCAGATGCGCCAGGAGCTCGGCGCCGACGCCGAGCTGCGCATGCGCGCGGCCCGTTCGCCGCGCCTGTGGGTGCTGGCGCCCAGGCTCGGCCCGGACTGGGTCGAGGTGCCGCTGTATCCCTATCCGCTGAAGATCCAGCGCATCTGGAGCGTGCTCGGCTGGTTCCTCGCCATCGGCCTGCTGTCCACCGCGGCGGCCTGGCTGCTGGTGCGCCAGCTCAGCCTGCCGCTCAAGCGCCTGGTGTTCGCCGCCCGCCAGATCGGCCGTGGGCGCAGCGTGCGCCTGCCGGTGGGGGACACGCCGAGCGAGATGACCGAGCTGTACCGCGCCTTCAATCAGATGTCCGAGGACGTCGAGCAGGCCGCCCGCGAGCGCGAGCTGATGCTCGCCGGGGTGTCGCACGACCTGCGCACGCCGCTGACCCGCCTGCGCCTGTCGCTGGAACTGCTGCCGGCCGACAACGAGCTGACCGAGGACATGGTCCGCGACATCGAGGACATGGACGCCATCCTCGACCAGTTCCTCGCCTTCATCCGCGACGGCCGCGACGAGCCGCTGGAGGAGCTCGATCTCAACGAGCTGGTCCGCGAGGTGGCCGCGCCGCTCAACCAGAACCAGGAGCAGGTGCGCCTGTGCCTGGAGCCGCTGCCGGCCATGCCGCTGCGCCGGGTGTCGGTCAAGCGTCTGCTGGCCAATCTGATGGAGAACGCCCTGCGCCACGGCGGCAGCGGCGTCGAGGTGTCCTCCAGCCTGTCCGGCAGCGCGGCGGCGCCCTACGTGGTGCTCAGCGTGCTGGACCGCGGTCCGGGCATCGATCCGGCCGAACTGGACAGCATCTTCAACCCGTTCATCCGCGGCGACCGCGCGCGCAGCAGCAAGGGCACCGGCCTGGGCCTGGCCATCGTCAAGCGCATCGCCGCCCAGCACGGCGGCAGCGTCGAGCTGCGCAACCGCGCCGGCGGCGGGGTGGAGGCGCGGGTGTGCCTGCCGATCGGGTTGCTGTTGCCGCGGGATGCGGCGTAGGGCGGGTTGGCCGCGCAGCGGCGTAACCCGCCAGGGATGCCGTCAGGCATCGCCATGGCCGGCCTGGCGGCCGGTCGGTGCGGCCTGACCCACCCTACCCATGCCCGGGCGGCGCGGCCCGGCTCAGCCGCGCCCCTTGGTGCGCGTCTGGTTCGGCCGGGCGTGCTCCTCGATGTGCTGGATGATCATCGCCGCCACGTCCTGGCCGGTGGTGGTCTCGATGCCCTCCAGGCCTGGCGAGGAGTTGACCTCCATCACCAGCGGGCCGTGGTTGGAGCGCAGGATGTCGACCCCGGCCACGCCCAGACCCATGACCTTGGCGGCGCGGATCGCGGTCATGCGCTCCTCGGGGGTGATCTTGATCAGGCTGGCGGTGCCGCCGCGGTGCAGGTTGGAGCGGAACTCGCCGGGCTTGGCCTGGCGCTTCATCGCCGCGATCACCTTGTTGCCGACCACGAAGCAGCGGATGTCGGCGCCGCCGGCTTCCTTGATGTACTCCTGGACCATGATGTTCTGCTTGAGGCCCATGAACGCCTCGATCACTGACTCGGCGGCCTTTTCGGTCTCGCACAGCACCACGCCGATACCCTGGGTGCCTTCCAGCACCTTGATCACCAGCGGTGCGCCGTTGACCATCTGGATCAGGTCGGGGATGTCGTCGGGGGAGTGGGCGAAGCCGGTCACCGGCAGGCCGATGCCCTTGCGCGACAGCAGCTGCAGCGAGCGCAGCTTGTCGCGCGAGCGGCTGATCGCCACCGACTCGTTGAGCGGGAACACGCCCATCATCTCGAACTGGCGCAGCACCGCGCAGCCGTAGAAGGTCACCGAGGCGCCGATGCGCGGGATCACCGCGTCGAAGCCCTCCAGCGCCTGGCCGCGGTAGTGGATCTGCGGCTTGTGGCTGGCGATGTTCATGTAGGCGCGCAGGGTGTCGATCACCACCATCTCGTGTCCGCGCTGCTGGCCGGCCTCGACCAGGCGGCGGGTGGAATACAGGCGCGGGTTGCGCGACAGCACGGCGATCTTCATCGGACACCTGAAAGAGAGAGACTGGCGGGCAGCGGCAGTTGCGGCTTGCCCTGGACATAAGTGAGCGCGGGATTGACCACCAGTTGGCCGGCGATCAGGGCCTTGGCGCCGAGCAGCACGCGGTAGCGCATGGTCTTGCGGCAGGCCAGGGTGAATTCTACAGGCCAATGGCGGTCGCCGAGCACCAAGTTGGTGCGAATCACGTAACGGGTCTGGGTATGGCCGGTGGAGCTGCGGATGGTCTTCATGTCCACCAGCGGCGCCTCGCGCTGGCGGTGCCGGCGCTGCACCAGGCTGCCGAGGTGGGCGGTGAAGCGCACCCAGGGCTGGCCGTCGCGCTCGAAGGGCTCGATGTCGCTGGCATGCAGGGTGGAGGTGGCGGCGCCGGTGTCGATCTTGGCGCGCAGGCCGGCCAGGCCCAGCTCGGGCAGGGCGATCCACTCGCGCAGGCCGATCACGGCCAGATGGTCGAAGGTCTTCACGTCGGCTCGACTTCCCCTGGTGGAGGCCGCTGCGTGGGCGCTCAGTCGGCGCAGGTGCACTCGAGCGGCTTGATTCCCACGCGGTCGCGGCCGTGGTGCTTGGCATCGTACAGCGACTCGTCGGCGCGCTGCATCAGGCGGGCCACCGTGTCGCCGCGCAGCACCGTGGCCACCCCGGCGCTGGCGGTGAGCCGCCGCGGACAGGGGAAGACGTGCGAGCGCACCCGTTGCAGAAGACGCCCGGCCAGCAGGGCGGCCTGCTCGAGATCGGTCTCGTGGCAGATGATCAGGAACTCCTCGCCGCCCCAGCGGCATACGGTGTCGACCTCGCGCAGGCCGTCGCCGAGCAGGCGGGCGAACGCCTCGAGCACCTTGTCGCCGGTGAGATGGCCGAAGTCGTCGTTGACCAGCTTGAAGTGGTCGATGTCCAGCAGGATCACCGACAGCGGCCGGTCGTAGCGCTGGGCACGCAGGATATCCAGGGAAAATGACGGATTGAGGGCGTTGCGGTTGGGCAGCCCGGTCAGCGCGTCGGTCTCGGCCAGCGCCTTGAGCTGGCGGTTGAGCTTGCGCAGGCGGGTCATCCACAGCAGGCTGGTGCCGGCGATGGCGGTCAGCACCAGGCCGACCCACAGGGCCAGGCTGTAGTCGGTGACCACGCCGGTCACCACGTCCAGGCGCACGTGGCGGTCGACGATCTGGTGGCGTTCGCCCGGCGTGAGGGTGGCGATGCCCTTGTCGAGGATGTCGCGCAGGGTGGTTTCCGACTTGAGCACGCCCATGCGCAACTGGTTGTCGTAGCCGGGGATCTGCCCGGAGATCTTCAGGTTGAACCAGCCCTCGTGCTTGATGGTGGCGGCGGCGACGATCAGCGAGCGCAGGGTCATGTCGGCCTTGCGCTCCGACACCAGGCTGAGCGCCTCGCGTTCCGACTCGGTCGGCACGATGCGCAGCTCGGGGAAGTCGCGGGCGATGCGCTCGGCCATGGCGGTGCCGCGCGGCAGGGCGATGCTCTTGCCCTTCAGGGCGCCGATGTCGGAGACGAACGGATGCTCCTCGCGGGTGATGATCACGTTGGGGTCGACCAGCAGCGGCTCGGTGAAGATCAGCCACTGGTCGCGGTCGGGGGTGCTGTTGAGGAAGCTCAGCGCCAGACACTCGCCGCGTTGGGCGGCGGCCAGGCTTTCTTCCCAGGTGCGGGTGGCGTGCAGCCTGAGCGATGCGCCGCTGCGCTGGATCACCAGGGCGATGAGGTCGGCGGCCATGCCGACATGCTGGCCGCTCGGGTCGATCTGCTCGAACGGCCACCAGTCGGGATCCACGCACAGCGGGATCGACGATCGCGCCTGCAGGTAGGCGCGCTCCGACTCGCTCAGCTCGACGCTCGCCGCGACCGCCGCCAGCGGCAGGCAGGCGAGCAGCCCGGCGAGCAGCAGCGCTGCCAGCCGGCGCCCCAGCCCCGATGTGGCGTGGCGCGGCGAAGGGGCGTGGGCCTCGGGCATGATGAACTTCCTCATTGTTCGGCGGCGGCCGGATCGCCCGGGTGGGCATCGAACCATTATGATCAAGCCTCGGCGGGCCCGCCATCTGCCGTGACGCGGTCGACAGCGCCGCCGGGCAAGTGCGGAGCGAGGAGAGCAGGGCATGAGCGACAAAGACGACGACAGGGCGCGCCTGGACAAGTGGCTGTGGGCGGCGCGCTTCTTCAGGACCCGCGCGCTGGCCAAGGCGGCCATCGAGGGCGGCAAGGTGCATTGCCGCGGCGAGCGCTGCAAGCCGGCCCGGGAGCCGAAGGTCGGCGACGAGCTGACCATCCGCGCCGGCTTCGACGAACGCACGGTGATCGTCCGCGCGCTGTCCAGCGTGCGCCGCGGCGCGCCCGAGGCGCAGTCGCTCTACGCGGAGACCGCCGACAGCATCGCCCGCCGCGAGCAGGCCGCGGCGCTGCGCCAGGCTGGCGCGCTGGGCGTGCAGAGCGACGGGCGGCCGACCAAGAAGCAGCGTCGGCAGATCCACCAGTTCCGCGACGGCCACTGAGCATCGATAGATTCCACCCGCAGCGGCGATAGACGGGCGCCCCTTGGTGATGCCTGCCGTTTGCGCCTAAAATTGGCCCTCACGAGCGAACCCAGCGGGTCTGGCATGTCCGATTTTTCCCAACGTTTCCTGTTCGAAGACACCGATGTGCGCGGCGAACTGGTCGAGCTCGACCAGAGCTTCGCCGAGGTGCTGGCCAAGCACGCCTACCCCGAGCCGGTCGCCGAGCTGCTCGGCGAGATGCTCGCCGCGGTGACCCTGCTCAGCGACATCCTCAAGTACGACGGCCTGCTGGTGCTGCAGGCGCGCTCCAGCGGCCCGGTGCCGCTGCTGATGGTCGAGTGCTCCAGCGACCGCGAGATCCGCGGCATTGCCCGCTACGACGCCGAGGCCCTGGGCGAGGCGCACACGCTGCGCGAGCTGATGCCCGAGGGTGTGCTGGCGATGACCGTCGATCCGAAGGTCGGCAAGCGCTACCAGGGCATCGTCAGCCTCGATGGCGAGACCCTGGCCGACTGCCTGTCCGGCTACTTCGAGATGTCCCAGCAGCTGCCCAGCCGCTTCTGGCTGAATGCCGACGGCCGTCGTGCCCGCGGCCTGCTGCTGCAGCAACTGCCGGCCGACCGCCAGACCGACCCCGACGAGCGTGCGGCCAACTGGGAGCACCTGCTGACCCTGGCCGATACCCTGACCGCCGAGGAGCTGCTCGGCCTCGACAACGAGACCCTGCTGCGCCGCCTGTACCATCAGGAAACGGTGCGCGTGTTCGACGCCGAGCCGCTGCGCTTCGGCTGCAGCTGCTCGCGCGAGCGCTCGGCCAATGCCCTGGCCAGCCTGGGCGAGGCCGATGCCGTGCAACTGGTCCAGGAGCAGGGTGGATCCGTGCAGATCGACTGCCAGTTCTGCAACCACAGCTACCGTTTCGACGCCGCCGACATCGCCCAGCTGTTCGCCGGCGGCGGCAGTGCCGAGCCGTCGCCGACCCGGCACTGACTGAGTGTTTTTTGCCCAGAGGCCGTTTTCTCTGGCATAATCGCGCGCAATTTTTTCGCTGTAGCGCGCTTCAAGAACCGCTACAACAATGATTGGAGGACTCGGCCACAGGCCGACGGGGACCACATGACGCAAGCCAACACTGCCGTGTACACCGACATCAGCACCGCCGAACTGATCGAGCAGGCCATCCGCCGTGGCGAAGGCGAGCTCGCCGCCAACGGCTCGCTGGTCGTGCGTACCGGTCACCGTACCGGCCGCTCGCCGATGGACCGCTTCATCGTCCAGGAGCAGAGCACCGAGGCCAAGATCGCTTGGGGCAAGATCAACCGTCCGTTCCCGGAAGACAAGTTCGACGCCCTGTGGGATCGCGTCGAAGCCTACCTGGCCGAGCGCAGCCACTTCGTCTCCCACGTGCATGTCGGCTCCGCCGCCGAGCACTACCTGCCGGTCAAGATGACCACCGAGACCGCCTGGCACAACCTGTTCGGCCGCTGCCTGTTCATCAACCCGGAAACCTTCAATCCGGCCGGCAAGGGCGAGTGGCGCATCCTCAACGTGCCGTCCTTCGTCTGCGAGCCGGAGCGTGACGGCACCAACTCCGACGGCTGCGTGATCCTCAACTTCGCCCAGAAGAAGGTGCTGATCGCCGGCATGCGCTACGCCGGCGAGATGAAGAAGGCCATGTTCTCGGTGCAGAACTTCCTGCTGCCGGAAGCCGACGTGCTGCCGATGCACTGCGCCGCCAACATCGGCGAAGAAGGCGACGTCACCCTGTTCTTCGGTCTGTCCGGCACCGGCAAGACTACCCTGTCCGCCGACCCGAGCCGCTACCTGATCGGCGACGACGAGCACGGCTGGGGCGAGGGCGTGGTGTTCAACATCGAGGGCGGCTGCTACGCCAAGTGCATCGACCTGTCCGAGAAGAACGAGCCGGTGATCTGGAAGGCCATCCAGTTCGGCGCCGTGCTGGAGAACGTGGTGCTCGACGAGCGTTCGCGCCAGCCGGACTACGCCGACGCCAGCCTGACCCAGAACAGCCGCGCCGCCTACCCGCTGGAGCACGTCGAGAAGCGTTCCGAGAAGAACCTCGGCGGCGAGCCGAACGCGGTGATCTTCCTGACCTGCGACCTGACCGGCGTGCTGCCGCCCGTGTCGATCCTCAACAACGAGCAGGCCGCCTACCACTTCCTGTCCGGCTACACCGCGCTGGTCGGTTCCACCGAGATGGGCAGCGGCACCGGCATCAAGTCGACCTTCTCCACCTGCTTCGGCGCGCCGTTCTTCCCGCGTCCGGCCGGCGAGTACGCCGAGCTGCTGATCAAGCGCATCAAGGCGTTCGGCTCCAAGGTCTACCTGGTCAACACCGGCTGGACCGGCGGCGGCTACGGCGTCGGCAAGCGCTTCAACATCCCGACCACCCGTGCGGTGATCGCGGCGATCCAGAGCGGCGCGCTGGTCGGTGCCGAGACCGAGCACCTGCCGATCATCAACCTGGACGTGCCGAAGGCCGTGCCGGGCGTCGAGACCGAGCTGCTCAACCCGCGCAACACCTGGGCCGACAAGTCCGCCTACGACGAAGCCGCCCGCGGCCTGGCCAAGCTGTTCATCGAGAACTTCACCAAGTTCGAGGTGTCCGACGCCATCCGCGCCGCCGGCCCGCAGCTGTAATCAGCCGCGACCGTGCATGAAAAAGCCGCCTTCGGGCGGCTTTTTCGTTTCTGGCGAGGATGGGTCGGGTAGGGTGGATGGCCACGTCGAAAGCTCGTGCAGCGATTTTCTGCCGCTGCCCGCTGCCCGCTGCCCGTGCTGCCTACTCGCCGGCGCCCTCCAGGCGGGCGAGGCGCGCCTCCAGCTCGGCGATGCGGGCCTCCAGGGCAGCGAAGCGCTCGTCCTGGGCGGCGGCACCGGTCAGGGTGGCGCTCTCCTGCGGGCGGGCGGCGAGCAGCGCCTCCTGTTCGGCCGGATCGCCCAGCTGGTGGGCGTAGCGCTCCTCGCGCTGGCCGCTCTGCCGCGCCAGCTGGCGCACCAGGCCGCGGCCGGCCAGGCGCTCGAGGTGGTGGCGCACTTCCTCGGTGTCGTCGAAGGCGTGCAAGCGGCCGCTGCGCGCCAGCAGCTCGCCGAGGGTCTGCGGGCCGCGCAGCAGCAGCAGGGCGAGCAGGGCCAGCTGGGGCTGCACCAGCTCCAGCGACTTGTCGGCGCGCTGTTCCCAGCGATCGGCGCGGCTGCCCATCACCAGGCGGACCAGGCCGCGCTGCTCCAGGCTGCGCAGGGCCTGGCCGGCCTCGCCGGGCGTGAGGTTCATCAGCGGTTCGCGGCTGGTCTTCTGGTTGCAGGCCAGCTGCAGGGCGTTGAGGGTCAGCGGGTAGCTTTCCGGCGTGGTGGCCTGCTTCTCGATCAGGCAGCCGAGGGCGCGGGCCTCGGCGGCGGACAGCGGCGCGTCGGCGAACGGCGAGGGGAGGGGGGAGGATTCGCTCATGGACTGGGGCGCTCAGCGGGGAAGAGAGGGCCCTAGTGTCCCCAAGCGGCGCCGGCATTTCCAGCGGTGCGGGCGCAGCAATGCAAACGGGCGCCCTGGGGCGCCCGTTGCGTGGGGGTCAGTCGTCGTGACGATGGCGATGCTTGCGGTGGCCGTAATGGCGGCCGTTGTCATGCCAGTGCTTGCCGCGATAGCGGCGGCCGTCACGGTAACCGTCCCGGTAGTAGTCGCGCTCCCGTTCGGCCTGGCTGGCGTCGCCCATGTGGTTGCCCAGCGCGCCGCCCGCCGCACCGCCGAGGCCGGCGCCGATCAGGCCGCCGGTGGTGCCGCCGACCGTCTTGCCGATCACGTTGCCGCCGGCGGCGCCCAGACCGCCGCCGATGGCCGCTTCGGTCTTGTTGCCGCGCTTGGCGCCGACTGCGCCGCCGGCCGCGCCGCCGACGCCGGCGCCGATGGCCGCGCCGGTGCTGCCACCGACCGCCTGGCCGACCACCGAGCCCAGCACCCCACCGAGGGCGCCGCCGACGGCTGCGGTGCCATTGCCGTCGGCCGCCCAGGCGGAGCTGCCGACCAGGGTCAGGGACAACAGGAACAGGGGGGCGTATTTCATTGCGGTTATCACTCAGTGGGGATGACGGGGCCGATCCTGCTTAGGCCCGAAGGCTTTGGCAAGGCCTGTTCCGACAATCGGCAGCGTTTTGCAAAATTCTGCACGTTGCCGCCTTTTGTCCGGAACTTTGCCGGATATGCCTCGGTCAGAGGGTTCTTGCTCAGGCCGTCGGCAGGCCTGCGCAGAGCGCCAGATAGCTGTCGACGGCGGCGAACTCCTCGGTGTCCTTGGGCGTGCCGCGGCTGTCCGGCTGGCGCACGCCGAGCAGGTGGGCGATGCCGTACTGGCGGGCGCTGCGCAGGATCGGCAGGCTGTCGTCGATGAACAGGCTGCGCGCCGGGTCGAAGCCGAAGTCCTGCTGCAGGGCGAACCAGAACTGCTGGTCCTCCTTGGGGAAGCCATAGTCGTGGGAGCTGATCAGGCGGTCGAAGAACGGCGCCAGCTCGACCCGCTCCAGCTTCAGCGACAGCGAATCGCGGTGGGCGTTGGTGATCAGCGCCACGCGCTTGCCGGCGGCGCGCAGGGCGGCGAGGAAGCGGTCGGCGTCCGGGCGCAGGGCGATCAGGTGGGCGATCTCCTCCTTCAGCGCGCGCACCGGCAGCGCCAGCTCGCGGCTCCAGAAGTCCAGGCAGTACCAGCTCAGCTGGCCGGCATGCTGCTGGAACAGCGGCAGCAGCTCGGCCAGCGCGGCCTCGAGGGCGATGCCGTGCTTGTCGGCGTAGCGCTGCGGCAGGTGGTGCAGCCAGAAATGGTTGTCGAAGTGCAGGTCGAGCAGGGTGCCGTCCATGTCGAGCAGGACGGTGTCGATCTGGTTCCAGGGCAGCTGGGGCATGGGGGCGGGCGGCTCGGGCTGGGCGGCAGCCGCTGCAGCCGCCGGGCGGCGCGGCATTCTGCCGGGAGTCGAAAAAAGGGCGCGTTATGATAACGTGTCGGCCACGCCAAGGAGTCCAGCTTATGCGCCAGAAACCCGATGTTCTCGCCCGCGCCATCGTGGCCAAGAGCCGCCTGTTCACCGTCGAGGAGCTGCAGTTGCGCTTCAGCAACGGCGTCGAGCGCACCTACGAGCGGCTGCTCAGTCGCGGGCTGGGCTACGGGGCGGTGATGGTGGTGGCCATGGAGGACGCCGAGACCGTGCTGCTGATCGAGGAGTACTGCGCCGGTACCGATGGCTACGAGCTGTCGCTGCCCAAGGGGCTGATCGAGCCGGGCGAGGACGTGCTGGCGGCGGCCAACCGCGAGCTGAAGGAGGAGGCCGGCTTCGGCGCCCGCCAGCTCGAGCACATCACCGGCCTGTCGCTGTCGCCGGGCTACATGAGCCAGCGCATCCAGGTGGTGCTGGCCCGCGACCTCTATCCCGAGCGCCTGCCCGGCGACGAGCCGGAGGCGATCCGCGTCGAGCGCTTCAGCCTGCGCGACATCTCGCGCCTGGCGATGGCCGACAACTTCAGCGAGGGGCGCGCCCTGGCGGCACTGTACCTGGTGCGCGACCTGCTGACCCAGCGCGGCGACTACCAGCCGTGAGCCCGGCCATGACTCATCCGCTGCTGCCCGCCGTGGTCGAGCTGGTGCGCCAGGCCGGCGCCGCGACCCTGCTGTTCTGGCGCGACGACGTGGCCATCGAGATCAAGGCCGACGCCTCGCCGGTGACCGCCGCCGACCTGGCCGCCCACCGCCTGCTGGCCGACGGTCTGGCGCGGCTGGCGAGCGATATCCCGGTACTGTCCGAGGAAGACTGCGAGATCGGCCTGGCGGTGCGTCGCCACTGGTCGCGCTGGTGGCTGGTCGACCCGCTGGACGGCACCAAGGAGTTCATCGCCGGCAGCCCGGAGTTCACCGTCAACGTGGCGCTGGTCGAGCAGGGCCGGGTGCTGTTCGGCGTGGTCGGCGTACCCGCGCGCGGGCTGTGCTACTACGGCGGCGCCGGCCTCGGCGCCTGGCGCCGGGACGATGCCGGCGAGCAGCCGATCGGCGTGCGCATCGCCCCGCCCGAAGCCTTCACCGTGGTCGCCAGCCGCCGCCATTCCAGCCCGGCCCAGGAGCGTCTGCTCGCCGGCCTGAGCGCGCGCTTCGGCGACCTGGCGCTGGCCAGCGTCGGCAGCTCGCTGAAGTTCTGTCTGCTCGCCGAGGGCAGCGCCGACTGCTATCCGCGTCTGGCGCCCACCTCGCAGTGGGACACCGCGGCGGCGCAGGGCGTGCTGGAAGGCGCCGGCGGCGAGGTGCTCGACCTGCATGGCCGGCCGCTGGCCTACCCGGCGCGCGAGGACTACCTCAACCCGCACTTCCTCGCCCTGCCGCAGGCCGCGGAGTGGCGCGAGGAACTGCTGCAGCTGGCCCTGGCGCTGGATTGAGTGCGGGGCATCTAAGCTCATCGGTGCGCATGGCGCACCCTGCGTCGTACCGCCGCGCTGCTTAGCCGTAGGGTGCGCCATGCGCACCCAGAGCCCTGGGTTCGGGCGCTGCCTACTTGTGCAGCACGTACTCCCCATGCAGATGCACCGCCGTCTCGCCGCTCGGCGCGGGGATGCGGATGTCCAGGTACAGGCGCGCGCGGCCGCGGCGGCGGTACAGGGTCTCGAACTTCTTCCAGTCTTCCTCGGCAGGCGCTGCGCAGATCGCCACGGCCTCCTCGACCACCGGCAGCGGGTAGTCGATCTGCCCGCCCTTGATCACGATGTGGCCGTCGTCGATGCCGGCCTCGCGCAGGCGCAGGGTCAGCCAGCCCCAGCCGGCCAGCACGCTGATGCTGTACAGGCTGCCGCCGAACATGCTGCCGGTGTGGTTGCTGTTGGGCGCCAGCGGCATGGCCAGGCGCAGCTCATGGTTCTCCCAGCCGGCCACGCGCAGCTGCATGGCGCGGGTCAGCGGGATGTCGCGGTGGAGGAGGTCTTGCAGGTATTGGCAGTCGGGATGCATGTCCGGGGGGATCCAGGTGCGCTGACAACAGGTGGCCAATGATCCTGCGTCGCGGCGGCCAGTGCAATCGCGCTGCCGCTTCGGCCGGTCATCGGCTGGTGGCTGGCCGCAGATGCCAGCGTTTCCAGCGGGAGTATAGTGAACGGATGCCGGCGCCTGCAGGGCGGCGAGGCGAGTCTGCTGCCGTTGCTGCCGGGCGGGGCTGAACGTACCTGCGGAGGTACTCGCCATGAAAATGCATTCCTTCAATCAGTACTCGCACGACCTGGGGATGGCGGTTCACGACCTCTGGCTCACCGCCAGGGTGAAGTCCGCCCTGGAAATGGCCAAGCCGACCCGTGGTCAGCACATCCACGTCAGGACCCATGCCGGGGTGGTGACCCTGAGCGGTCGGGTCGAAACCCACCGGCAATGCGAGCAGGCCATCGAGCTGGCCCGTGCGGTGCACGGCGTCAGCGAGGTGGATGCCCAGCAGCTGGAAATCTGGATGGTCGCTCCCGGCCATCTGCCCGAAGCGGGCAATGCCGAGGAAGGCGCCGACCACGAGGTCGAGATCGCCAGGCGCCGGGAACGGATCCGCGGGCCTCATGGTGGCGACACGCCCTGATGAAAAAAGCCCCGCCAGCGCAAGCTGGCGGGGCTTTTTCGTGCTGCGGAGGAATTACAGACCGGCAGCGGCGCGCAGCGCCTCGGCCTTGTCGGTCTTCTCCCAGGTGAAGGCGGTGAAGGTGTCGTCGCCGACGGTCATCTCCACCGGGGTGCGGCCGAAGTGGCCGTAGGCCGCGGTCGGACGGTACATCGGGTGCAGCAGGTCGAGCATCTTGGTGATCGCGTACGGACGCAGGTCGAAGACCTCGCGGACCAGCTTGATGATGGTGTCTTCGCTGACCTTGTTGGTGCCGAAGGTGTTGATCGAGATGGAGGTCGGCTGGGCCACGCCGATGGCGTAGGACACCTGGATCTCGCAGCGCTCGGCCAGGCCGGCGGCGACGATGTTCTTGGCCACGTAGCGGCCGGCGTAGGCGGCCGAACGGTCGACCTTGGACGGATCCTTGCCGGAGAAGGCGCCGCCACCGTGGCGGGCCATGCCGCCGTAGGAGTCGACGATGATCTTGCGGCCGGTCAGGCCGCAGTCGCCCACCGGGCCGCCGATGATGAACTGACCGGTCGGGTTGATGTGGAACTGGGTGTCCTTGTGCAGCAGCTCGGCCGGCAGGGTGTGCTTGATGATCAGCTCCATCACCGCTTCCTGCAGGTCGGCCTGGCTGATCTCCGGGCTGTGCTGGGTGGACAGCACCACCGCGTCGATGCCGACCACCTTGCCGTTCTCGTAGCGGCAGGTGACCTGCGACTTGGCGTCCGGGCGCAGCCACGGCAGCAGGCCGCTCTTGCGCGCCTCGGCCTGGCGCTCGACCAGACGGTGGGAGAAGCAGATCGGCGCCGGCATCAGCACGTCGGTCTCGTTGCTGGCGTAGCCGAACATCAGGCCCTGGTCGCCGGCGCCCTGGTCTTCCGGCTTGGCGCGGTCGACGCCCTGGTTGATGTCCGGGGACTGCTTGCCGATGATGTTGACGATGCCGCAGGTGGCGCCGTCGTAGCCGACGTCGGAGCTGTTGTAGCCGATGTCGACGATCACGTCGCGCACCAGCTGCTCGAGGTCGATCCAGGCGCTGGTGGTGATCTCGCCGGCGACGATGGCCACGCCGGTCTTCACCAGGGTCTCGCAGGCCACGCGGGCGTGCTTGTCCTCGGCGATGATGGCGTCGAGCACCGCATCGGAGATCTGGTCAGCGATCTTGTCCGGATGGCCTTCGGACACGGACTCGGAGGTGAAAAGGGAATATTCGCTCATCTATCGGTTCCTGTTATTACCGGTGGGTGAGTCGGCCTCGCGGCCGTGTCATACAGCAGTGTTCAATTCTGATCCGGGCGGGCGAAGTGCCGTACCTGGATCTGGAAGCCGTTGCGCAGGCCCAGATAGAGGCTCTCGCCGCTCTCCAGCCCCGCCTCCGCGGCCCAGCGCGCCAGTTCGTCCTGGTCGAAGCCCAGCCACAGATCGCCGCACGCCTCGCGCGCCCAGCCCTGGGCATGGCTGCACAGCTCGGTCAGCAGCAGGCTGCCGCCCGGCCTGACCAGCCGCGCCAGCTGGCGCATCGCCATGGCCGGCTCGGCGAAGTGGTGCAGCACCATGTTCAGCACCACGCAGTCGGCCGGCGCCTGTTCATCATGCAGCGCGTCGGCCAGCTTCAGCTCGACGTTGGCCAGTCCCTCGGCCTGGCAGCGCTGGCGGGCCAGCTCGAGCATCGCCGGGCTGCTGTCCAGCGCGGTGACGGCGGCGAAGCGCCGCGCCAGCTCGGGCAGGAAGGCGCCGTCGCCGGGACCGACCTCCAGCGCCGTGGCGCTGGGCGGGAAGTGCAGGGCGTCGAGCAGGGCCAGCAGGCTGTCGCGGTACTGCGGCAGGCCGGCGATCAGGTCCTGCTGGGCGCGGAACTTCTCCACCGTGCGGGCGAAGAAGTCGTGCGCCGCGGCGGCGCGCTGCGCCTGCACCTCGGCGATGCGCGCCTGCACCGCGTCCGGCAGCTGCAGTTCGTCCACTTCCTCGAGCAGCGCCGCGTGCAGCGCGCTGCCGGTCTCGCCGCCGTGCGCCAGGGCGCGGCGGTAGAAGATCGCGGTGCCCTCGCGGCGGGTGGCCACCAGGCCGGCCTGGGCCAGCACCTTGAGGTGATGGCTGATCCCCGACTGGCGCATGGCGAAGATCCGCGCCAGCTCCAGCACGCCGAACGAGTCGCTGGCCAGCGCGCGCAGCACGCTCAGGCGCAGCGGGTCGCCGGCGGCCTTGCACAGGGCGGCCAGTTGCTCGCTCGGGGCGTGGCGGAAGGCGGGCTGCGTACTCATAAGGGGGCGAAGTCTAGTCGGCGCGTCGCGGTGGCGCAATGCCTGTATCAAAAAGTTTTGATATTGGCGCTCGGTCACGCTGCGGACGGTGGGCCGATTCGCGCGGATCGACCATCTGTGATTGCCCGTTCCCCCGCCTGTGGGCGAAAATGGCGGCCTTTTTTCGTCAAGCCCCCCTGCAGGAGACCAGCGATGCCCAGCCGTCGTGACCGAGCCAATGCCATTCGTGCCCTCAGCATGGATGCCGTGCAGAAAGCCAACAGCGGCCATCCCGGCGCACCCATGGGCATGGCGGACATCGCCGAAGTGCTGTGGCGCGACTTCCTCAAGCACAACCCGCAGAACCCGCAGTGGGCCGACCGCGACCGCTTCGTGCTGTCCAACGGCCACGGCTCGATGCTGATCTACTCGCTGCTGCACCTGACCGGCTACGACCTGTCGATCGACGACCTGAAGAACTTCCGCCAGCTGCACAGCCGCACCCCGGGCCACCCGGAATACGGCTACACCCCGGGCGTGGAGACCACCACCGGCCCGCTCGGCCAGGGCATCGCCAACGCCGTCGGCTTCGCCATCGCCGAGAAGGTGCTGGGCGCGCAGTTCAACCGTCCGGGCCACGACATCGTCGACCACCACACCTACGTGTTCCTCGGCGACGGCTGCATGATGGAAGGCATCAGCCACGAAGTCTGCTCGCTGGCCGGCACCCTGGGCCTGGGCAAGCTGGTCGCCTTCTACGACGACAACGGCATCTCCATCGACGGCGAGGTCGAGGGCTGGTTCACCGACGACACTCCGGCGCGCTTCGAGGCCTACGGCTGGCAGGTGATCCGCAACGTCGACGGCCACGACGCCGACGAGATCAAGATGGCCATCGAGACCGCCCGCGCCGAGACCGAGCGTCCGACCCTGATCTGCTGCAAGACCGTGATCGGCTTCGGCTCGCCGAACAAGGGCGGCAAGGAAGAGTGCCACGGCGCGCCGCTGGGCGATGCCGAGATCGCCGCCACCCGTGCCCAGCTCGGCTGGAACCATGGCCCGTTCGAAATCCCCGCCGACATCCAGGCCGAGTGGGACGCGAAAGAGGCCGGCGCTGCCCGCGAGGCCGCCTGGAACGAGCGCTTCGCCGCCTACGCCGCCGAGTTCCCGGAACTGGCCGCCGAGTTCCAGCGCCGCCTGGCCGGCGAGCTGCCCGCCGACTTCGCCGAGAAGGCCGCCGCCTACGTGGCGGAAGTCGCCGCCAAGGGCGAGACCATCGCCAGCCGCAAGGCCAGCCAGAACACCCTCAACGCCTTCGGCCCGCTGCTGCCCGAGTTCCTCGGCGGCTCGGCGGACCTGGCCGGCTCCAACCTGACCCTGTGGAAGGGCTGCAAGGGCCTGGCCCATGACGACGCCGGCGGCAACTACGTGCACTACGGCGTGCGCGAGTTCGGCATGAGCGCGATCATGAACGGCGTCGCCCTGCACGGCGGCTTCATCCCCTACGGCGCCACCTTCCTGATCTTCATGGAATACGCGCGCAACGCCGTGCGCATGTCGGCGCTGATGAAGCAGCGCGTGCTCTACGTGTTCACCCACGACTCCATCGGTCTGGGCGAGGACGGTCCGACCCACCAGCCGATCGAGCAACTGGCCAGCCTGCGCGGCACCCCGAACCTCGACTGCTGGCGCCCGGCCGACGCCGTGGAATCGGCGGTGGCCTGGAAGTACGCCATCGAGCGCAACGACGGTCCGTCGGCGCTGGTGTTCAGTCGCCAGAACCTGCCGCACCAGGCGCGCAGCGAGCAGCAGATCGCCGATATCGCCCGTGGTGGTTATGTCCTGAAGGACTGCGCCGGCGAGCCGGAACTGATCCTGATCGCCACCGGCTCGGAAGTCGGCCTGGCCGTGCAGGCCTTCGAGGCGCTGACCGCCCAGGGCCGCCAGGTGCGCGTGGTGTCGATGCCGTCGACCAACGTGTTCGACCAGCAGGACGCCGCCTGGAAGCAGGCCGTGCTGCCGCTGGAAGTGTCGGCGCGCATCGCCATCGAGGCCGCGCATGCCGACTTCTGGTACAAGTACGTCGGCCTGGAAGGCCGCATCATCGGCATGACCACCTTCGGCGAATCCGCGCCGGCCGGGCAGCTGTTCGAGGAGTTCGGCTTCACCCTCGACAACGTGCTGGCCACCGCCGAAGAGCTGCTGGAAGACTGATGCCGTCAGGGTGGATGGCTGCGGCCATCCACCGATCCTCGGGTAGGGTGCGCCGTGCGCACCGCCGGTTCGTCTGTGGTGCGCATGGCGCACCCTACGAGGTGCTCCCCCGAGCCGAGCGACAGACACTGCGAGATCCCATGCCCAACCGTCCCTACAAAGTCGCCCTCAACGGCTACGGCCGCATCGGCCGCTGCGTGCTGCGCGCCCTCTACGAGCGCGGCGCGGATGCCGGCCTGGAAATCGTCGCCCTCAACGATCTGGCCGACCAGGCCAGCATCGAGTACCTGACCCGCTTCGACTCCACCCACGGCCGCTTCCCCGGCGAGGTGAAGGTCGCCGGCGACTGCCTGCACCTCAACGGCGACTGCGTGAAGGTGCTGCGCCAGGCGACGCCGGAGGGCATCGACTGGGCCGCACTGGGCGTCGACCTGGTGCTGGAGTGCTCGGGCGTCTACCACAGCCGCGCCGACGGCGAACGCTTCCTCGCTGCCGGGGCGCCGCGGGTGCTGTTCTCGCAGCCGATGGCCAGCGAGCAGGACGTCGACGCCACCATCGTCTACGGCGTCAACCAGGCCAGCCTGAGCGGCGCCGAGCGGCTGCTGTCCAACGCCTCCTGCACCACCAACTGCAGCGTGCCGCTGCTCAAGCTGCTCGACGAGGCGGTCGGTCTCGACTACGTGACCATCACCACCATCCACTCGGCGATGAACGACCAGCCGGTGATCGACGCCTACCACCACGAGGACCTGCGCCGCACCCGCTCGGCGTTCCAGTCGGTGATCCCGGTGTCGACCGGCCTGGCCCGCGGCATCGAGCGCCTGCTCCCCGAGCTCACCGGGCGGGTCAAGGCCAAGGCGATCCGCGTGCCGACGGTCAACGTGTCCTGCCTGGACATCACCCTGCAGACCCGCCGCGACACCAGCGTGGCCGAGATCAACCGCGTGCTGCGCGAGGCCGCCGAAAGCGGCCCGCTGCAGGGCCTGGTGGCCTACACCGAGCTGCCCCACGCCAGCTGCGACTTCAACCACGATCCCCACTCGGCCATCGTCGATGGCAGCCAGACCCTGGTTTCCGGCCCGCGGCTGGTCAACCTGCTGGCCTGGTTCGACAACGAGTGGGGCTTTGCCAACCGCATGCTCGACGTGGCGGAACACTTCCTGCGCGTCGCCCATCGCCCACAGCCCATGTAAAGGACTGAGCCCATGACTGTTTTGAAGATGACCGACCTGGATCTCGCCGGCAAGCGCGTGCTGATCCGCGAAGACCTCAACGTTCCGGTGAAGGACGGCGTGGTCAAGAGCGACGCGCGCATCGTCGCCTCCCTGCCGACCATCAAGCTGGCGCTGGAGAAGGGCGCGGCGGTCATGGTCTGCTCGCACCTGGGTCGTCCGACCGAGGGCGAGTTCTCCGCCGAGAACAGCCTGCAGCCGGTCGCCGACTACCTGTCCAAGGCCCTCGGCCGCGAAGTGCCGCTGGTCAGCGACTACCTGGGCGGCGTCGACGTGCAGCCGGGCCAGGTCGTGCTGTTCGAGAACGTGCGCTTCAACAAGGGCGAGAAGAAGAACAGCGACGAGCTGGCGCAGCAGTACGCCGCGCTGTGCGACGTGTTCGTCATGGACGCCTTCGGCACCGCCCACCGCGCCGAGGGCTCGACCCACGGCGTCGCCAAGTTCGCCAAGGTCGCCGCCGCCGGCCCGCTGCTGGCCGCCGAGCTGGACGCCCTGGGCAAGGCCCTCGACAAGCCGGCCCGGCCGATGGTCGCCATCGTCGCCGGCTCCAAGGTCTCCACCAAGCTCGACGTGCTCAACTCGCTGGCCGAGATCTGCGACCAGTTGATCGTCGGCGGCGGCATCGCCAATACCTTCCTCGCCGCCGCCGGCTACAAGGTCGGCAAGTCGCTGCACGAGGCCGACCTGCTGGATACCGCCAAGGCCATCGCCGCCAAGGTCGCCGTGCCGCTGCCGGTCGACGTGGTGGTCGCCAAGGAGTTCGCCGAAACCGCCGAAGCGACGGTCAAACTGATCGGCGACGTGGCCGACGACGACATGATCCTCGACATCGGCCCGCAGACCGCCGCCATGTTCGGCGAGATGCTCAAGGCCTCGCAGACCATCCTGTGGAACGGCCCGGTCGGCGTGTTCGAGTTCGACCAGTTCGGCAACGGCACCAAGGTGCTGGCCCAGGCCATCGCCGAGAGCCCGGCGTTCTCCATCGCCGGCGGCGGCGACACCCTGGCGGCCATCGACAAGTACGGCGTGGCCGAGCGCATCTCCTACATCTCCACCGGCGGCGGCGCCTTCCTCGAGTTCGTCGAGGGCAAGGTCCTGCCGGCCGTGGCGGTGCTGGAAGAGCGCGCCAAGGCCTGATGCCTGATGGCTCCCACGCTCCGGCGTGGGAGCTGCGCCCGGGACGCTCGGCGTCCCGGTGCATGGACGCCGGAGCGTCCGGGGATGCATTGCCACGCGGGAGCGTGGCAACGATCGTCCGCCAGCATATTGCGCCCGACCTGCCCCTGCGGCAGGCTGGGCACCGATCAAACGACCCTTACTGGGAGCTACACAGATGGCACTTATCAGCATGCGCCAGCTGCTGGACCACGCCGCCGAATACGGCTACGGCGTGCCGGCCTTCAACGTCAACAACCTCGAGCAGATGCGCGCCATCATGGAAGCGGCCGACAAGACCGACTCCCCGGTGATCGTCCAGGCTTCCGCCGGCGCCCGCAAGTACGCCGGCGCGCCCTTCCTGCGCCACCTGATCCTCGCCGCCATCGAGGAATTCCCGCACATTCCGGTGTGCATGCACCAGGACCACGGCACCAGCCCGGACGTCTGCCAGCGCTCGATCCAGCTGGGCTTCAGCTCGGTGATGATGGACGGCTCGCTGATGGCCGACGGCAAGACCCCGGCCGACTACGACTACAACGTGCGCGTGACCCAGCAGACCGTGGCCATGGCCCACGCCTGCGGCGTGTCGGTGGAAGGCGAGCTGGGCTGCCTGGGCAGCCTGGAAACCGGCCAGGCCGGTGAGGAAGACGGCGTCGGCGCCGAGGGCACCCTCGACCACAGCCAGATGCTCACCGATCCGGAAGAAGCGGCGGCCTTCGTCAAGGCCACCCAGGTCGACGCCCTGGCCATCGCCATCGGCACCAGCCACGGCGCCTACAAGTTCACCAAGCCGCCGACCGGCGACGTGCTGGCCATCGAGCGCATCAAGGAAATCCACAAGCGCATCCCCAACACCCACCTGGTGATGCACGGCTCCAGCTCGGTGCCGCAGGAGTGGCTGGCGATCATCAACCAGTACGGCGGCGACATCAAGGAAACCTACGGCGTGCCGGTCGAGGAGATCGTCGAGGGCATCAAGCACGGCGTGCGCAAGGTCAACATCGACACCGACCTGCGCCTGGCCTCCACCGGCGCCATGCGCCGCATGATGGCCGAGCAGCCGAGCGAGTTCGACCCGCGCAAGTTCTTCGCCAAGACCATCGAAGCCATGCGCGACATCTGCATCGCCCGCTACGAAGCCTTCGGCACCGCCGGCAATGCCTCGAAGATCAAGCCGATCTCCCTGGAAGGCATGTTCCAGCGCTACGCCAAGGGCGAGCTGGCCGCCAAGGTCAACTGATCCGGCGCGTTCGCTTCAGCTAGTCCCACAAGGCCCGCCGCGTGCGGGCCTTGTGCTGTCTGGGCGGCTGAGTCAGAGTTCGACTGAGTAATCGAGCACGGTCAGTCTTAATCAATCAAGTTACCGGAGATACACGGAAGTGCCTGTCAAGCCACTGCGACAGTGAGGCAGGTAGCCGGCAACCATTATGCTTAGCCCCACCAGTCACGATATCGCCTGCCATTTCTGCGCCAGCCACGTTCCTGATGCAGCCAGCCCTGGCAGCCGCCTGAACAATATCCTCAGTACTCTGTATTACGGGCGTCCGCTCACGAACATGGCCAAGAGCCAGTTGCTGCAGTGGAACCTTACAGCCCTACACCAGCTGGCCAGTGGGGTGATTACCTATGAGGCTTATATCGCCGCCTTGGATCCGGGCTTAGTAGCCCGTGAGCGGGAAAGCCAGATCAGGGCAGCAGAGGATCTGGCCCGGCGAGCTGAGGCATTCGCAGAGTATCGGCGCAGGCACGTGCAAGTGAGAGAGGCACGTGCAGAGCAGACAATGCCGCGCAAGAAAACAGTGGCACCCCCTATAGATCACCGGGCAGAGGATGAGCGGCGCAAGCGTGAGCGCGATGCAGAGCAGGCTGAATTCGCCGCCCGTTTCGCCGAGCAGTGCCAACACAATCGCGCGGCTGCTGCGGCACTCTGCAAGGCACGCCTGAGCGAGTGCGGGGAGATGCCTGGCCCAGAAGAAATCGCCCGGCACTTCCACATGCAGCATGTGCCGAATGCGCTGCAGAGGCCTCTGGCCAATATCCTGGAGGTGCTCTACCGAGGGCAGCCAGTGGCCATCGCCTATCTCAACTATCTCGAGGCCAAGGGGTTTCACGGGCTGTATCAGCTCGCCATAGGGCAGACCACCTATGAGCGTTACATTGCCAATCCTTCGGCCTTCCAGATGCGCATTACAGCCAAGGAAACTGAGCGGCTTGCCAGACTCGAAGCATACAGGCGCGAGCGCGAGGAAGCCGAGGCTGCTCAGCTTGCGCAGCGCGAAGTGTACAGACGCCAGCGACAGGAAGCCGAGGCCGCCAGGATTGCCCGTGAGAACGATCCGGCCTATATCCT
Organism: Pseudomonas sp. OF001; assembly: GCF_904426495.1. Classification (NCBI taxonomy): domain Bacteria; kingdom Pseudomonadati; phylum Pseudomonadota; class Gammaproteobacteria; order Pseudomonadales; family Pseudomonadaceae; genus Pseudomonas; species Pseudomonas sp. OF001. The sequence continues at coordinate 41,395 of NZ_CAJGBM010000014.1, forward strand.
GCGCAGAAAGTATGGCGTGGCTGAAATCGAGCAGCCCCTGCAGCAGCGGATGATGGGTATCCTCCAGCACATCGATGCCGGCAACCGCATGGGGCAAGTCGATTTCGCTTGGTTGACTACCGAGGCCAAGGACTTTTTCAGTGAGAAGCTACGGCAGGCCTACCATCGGCTGGAGGCGGAGTTTTGCGCAGGTGAATACCGCCGTACCCAGGATCCGTGGAGTGCGGTGAATGCCAGCGGTCACTACCGCAAGTGCGATGGGCAGCATGCAGCTCTCGAGCTGCTCGACAGCGTTCCGGACGCTCGCCTGAAGCAGCCCAAGCTGAAGTCCGCCCTGCTGACCACTCGTGGCGGCGTCCTGCGTGATCTGGGGCGGAGACGCGAGGCAATGCAGCTAGGTGAGCAGGCGCATGTGCTGCAGCCGCGGAATTTCCACCCTTGCACCCTGCTCGGTGCGCTGCACATGGAGTCTGGCAACTTTGCCAAAGGACAGGAGTGGTATGCCAAGGCCGAGGAGCGCGGCGTCAGCCAGCAAAGCATCGACAGCGAGCTGCGCAGTATCTTTCTGCGTGCCAGCAAGGAGCAGAGGGAGCAGCTCCGGGCGTTCCTGCTGGCTGACGATCCCATCCGCTACCGCTGGGTGGATGGCAAGAAATCCCGGACTGCCTGAGTCGCCCGGGCTGTGCGGCGGATGGTCCGGTGCATTGGCCATCCGCCGACACTCCTCTCACTCGTCGCGGGTCAGCACTTCCAGCAGCTCGATCTCGAAGATCAGGTTGGAGTTGGGCTTGATGTGCGCGCCGATCTGCCGCTCGCCGTAGGCCAGGTGCGCCGGCACGAACAGCCTGCGCTTGCCGCCGACCTGCATGCCCATCAGCCCCTGGTCCCAGCCCTTGATCACCCGGCCGGTGCCGATCACGCACTGGAACGGGCGGCCCTTGGCGTAGGAGGAGTCGAACTCGGTGCCGTCTTCCAGCCAGCCGGTGTACTGGGTGGTGATCAGGGCGCCCTTGACCACGGCCTTGCCGTCGCCCGGCCGGATGTCCTCGATCTGCAGTTGCTCGCTCATCGCTCGTCTCTCGCTGGCTGCGCCGGTCGTGGCCGGCAGGGTGCGGCGTTTTCGCAGGAAACGCGCGGTCGCGCAAGTTCCGGGCGGGTTGCCGGCGGCCTGCCGTGGCTGCGCCAGCGCCGCGTCCGGCGCTATAGTCGGGGGCACCTCCGCCACCAGATCCGTACTCATGGATGAGTTCAATCCCTACGCCCCGCCGCGCTCGCGGGATCCCGCTCCCCTCCGCATGTCCGGCGAGCCACCCGGTTTCGCCACCTATCGGCTGCTCAATGGACTGTATGCCGGCTTCATGCTGCTGGCGCTGCTCATTCTGCTGCTCAACGGCACGTTGCAGGCGGAGTTCTCCGACCTGCTGGTGCTGGCGATTTTTCTCGCGCCGCTGCTGAGCTTCGCCCTGGTCCTCGGCCGGCGCCGGCAGGCCTTTCGGCGCTGGCGCTGGTTCCAGACGGCCGGCAGTGGCGTCCTGCTGCTGTTCTGTCTGCAGGACATCGTCGGCAGCGGGGGGCTCAATCGCGCCGGCCTGTTCATGACCCTGGCCAACCTGTTCTCCCTGGGCGCCGGCCAGTACTTCCTGGCGCGGCGGCTGTCGCCCGGCGCGGCTGGCGAGGCGGCGGGCTGAGCGCAACGGGGCCGGGCAGCGGGTAGAATGCCGACTGTTCTTCCGTCCAGAGCCGCCCGATGACCCCGCTCAAATACCTCGCCGCCTACCCGCCCCACCTGCAGGAGCAGGTGCGCCGGCTGATCGCCGAAGAGCGCCTCGGCGACTACCTGGCCAAGCGCTACCCCGAGCGCCATGCGGTGCAGAGCGACAAGGCGCTGTACGCCTACGTGATGGAGCGCAAGCAGCGCTTCCTGCGCAACGCGCCGGGGATCGACAAGGTGCTCTACGACAGCAAGCTCGACGTGGTGCGCAACGCCCTCGGCCTGCACACCGCGGTCTCGCGGGTGCAGGGCGGCAAGCTCAAGGCGAAGAAGGAGATCCGCGTGGCCGCGCTGTTCCGCGACGCGGCGCCCGAGTTCCTCGACATGATCGTGGTCCACGAGCTGGCGCACCTGCGCGAGTTCGACCACAACAAGGCGTTCTACCAGCTCTGCGAGCACATGCTGCCGGGCTACCAGCAGCTGGAGTTCGACCTGCGCCTGTACCTGACCTGGCGCGAGCTGGGCTGAGACAGGCCGCGCTTACTGCGCGGCCATCACCACCTTCAGCACCTTCTTGAAGGCCTCGAGGTCCTCGGCGCTGACTCCGGCGAACACCGCCTCCTGCTGGCGGCGGGAAATCTCCCACAGCGCCTCGGTCTGCGTGCGGCCGGCCTCGGTCAGCGCGTGGCCGGCCGCGCTCTCGCTCACCAGGCCCTTCTGCCGCAGGTTGGCCAGCGCCTCCTTGATCTCGCGGGTCGGCATCGCCACCTCGCGCTGCAGGGCGACCAGGTCGAGCTGGGCACTGTCCTCCAGCACCATCAGCATGCGTGCCTCGCTGGTGCTCAGGCCGGTGGACAGCTGCTTGGGCGCGTAGCTGGCCTGGTAGGCGTTGACCGCCTGGATCATCAGGTAGAACAGGTTGCTGCCCATCAGCCGGCCGTGCATCGCCGGCGCCGGCGCGGCGTTCGGGTCGCTCCTGCGCGGCGCGCGCGGGTGGGGCAGGACCATCGAGTAGGCGCCCTGGTGGTAGAGCAGCGGCGAGCGGCCGAAGTCGTCGAAGGCCACCACCTTGCCGATCAGGATCCAGTGGTCGCCGCCGTCCACCTGCTGGTGGCACTCGCACTGGAAGCGGGCCGCGCAGTCGGGCAGCAGCGGCGCGCCGCCGAGGCCCGCCTCGTAGCTGATCCCGGCGAACTTGTCCTCCTGCGGGCGGGCGAAGTGGTTGGACAGCTCGATCTGGTCGGCGGCGAGGATGTTCACCGTGAAGTGGCTGGCGGCCTCGAACACCGCGTGGCTGGCGGAGCGCTTGTCGATGCTCCAGAGAATCAGCGGCGGGTCGAGCGATACCGAGTTGAAGCTGTTGGCGGTGACGCCGACCTGCTCGCCGCTCGGGCTGCGCGCGGTGACTATGGTGACGCCGGTGGCGAAGTTGCCCAGCGCGCGGCGGAACACGCGGGGGTCGAAGGCGGTTTCACTGCTGGTGGTCATCGCGGACTCTCCGGTCGTGGCGTCTGGGGCGCGCCCGCGGGCGCGTGTGGAATTCAGTCTAGGGCGGCTGGGCGGGCAGGACCAGCGGGCGGGGGCCTCAGGGCGCCGGCGGGGCCTGCTCCGGCGCCGGCGCGTGGCGCGGGCGGGACGTGCCGAACAGGCGCAGGGCGGCGACCAGCAGCGGCAGGTAGGGGCGGACCTCGCGCAGCCAGCGGCCCACGCGCCTGCCGCCGGTGCCGCCGAGAAAGCCGAGCAGGGAGGCGCCGGCCAGCCCCCACAGCGGCGCATGCGGCAGGTCCAGCCGCTCCGGCCAGGCGCGCATCTGCTGCAGCGGCTGGGTCAGGCGCAGGCTTTCGTAGCGCAGCTCCTGGCGGTGCAGCTCCAGACGCATGCGCACCAGCGCCTTGCGCATCTGCTGCGGCGAGGCGTGTCCGGGCGGCTGCGGCGGGGTCATGGCAGCAGTTGCTCGCGGTCGCGCGCCAGCTCTTCGAGGCTGGCGCTGAAGGGCGGGGGCTGGCGGTGCAGGGCGGTGCGCAGGCGCCAGAGCGCCAGCAGGCAGCCCGCGCCGTGAAACAGGCACAGGGCGACGATCGCCTGCAGGCGGTGGCTGTCCCAGCACAGCAGCAGGACCAGCACGCTGAGGGCGAACAGCAGGAGCAGGCCGAACACCAGGGCCAGGCCGGCGCACAGCAGCTGGTGCAGGCCGGCGGCCTTCTGCTCCTGCAGTTCGATGCCCAGCAGCTCGAGGTGGCCATGCAGCAGGCCGAGGGCGGCGGCTCCTGCGCCGCGCAGGGCCGAGCTGCCGGCGTCGGTGGCGGGGGCGTCCTGCGTGCCCGCGCTCATGGGCTCAGCGCCGCGCTACCAGCAGACCGAGGAGAAAGCCAAGGCCGGCGCACAGGCCCAGCGACTGCAGGGGGTGTGCCTGCACGTAGTGCTCGGTCGCCTCGACGCCGGCCTTGCAGCACTGCTCCAGCGACTCCTCGTTGGCCTGCAGGCTGCGGCGCGCGCGGCCCAGGCTGGCCTGCAGCTGCGCGCGCAGCCCTTCGGCCTGTTCGCCGGCCAGGCTGGCCGACTGCTGCAGCAGTTTCTCGGTGTCCTGAACCAGCGCCTGGAAGTCGGCCAGCAGCGGATCCATGGAGGGGTTTTTACGGGCCATGGACGGCTCTCCTCGGGTGGGTGAGTCCTGAGTGTAGGACGCCAGCGCGGAATTCTCCCGGGTCGCCCTTCAGGCCGCCGCGGGTCGTGCGTCCTCGCCCGGGCGCAGCAGGCGCGCCGCCAGGTCTCGCAGCGGCTGGAGTTGGCGGCAGATCAGCGCCAGCTCGGTACGCAGCAGGCGCTGGCGTTCGTCGCCGTCCTCCGGCAGCTGCTCCAGCTCGCGGGCCAGCGCCTCCTCGTCGCGCGTTGCGGGCTCGGGCGGCTGGCGCGCCTGCAACCCGCGGGCGATGCTCTCGAGGCTGTCGGCCAGGAGGGCGGCAGCCTGTTCGACCAGGCTGCCGCGCAGTTCGAGGGGCTCGCCGGGGCGATGCGCGCCGAGTGCCGACAGGTAGCCGAGCAGGGTGTGCGACAGCGCCAGGCCACGAAAGCCCACGTCCGCCTCGCGGCGGAAGTGGCCCGGCTCCAGGCGCATGCTGGCCAGGCAGGCGGCCAGCGCGGCGTCGGCGTTGTGCGCGTTGCGCCGGGCCAGGCGGTAGGCGAGGTCGTCGCGCTTGCCGCCGGCGTACTGCTGGAGGATCTGCCGCAGGTAGCTGGCATGGCTGTGCAGGGTGCTGGCCATCACGCTTGGCAGGCGGCGGCCCTGCCAGTCGGGGAGGATCAGGAACACCGCGAGGCCGGCGATCAGGCTGCCGAGCAGGGTGTCGACCAGCCGCGGCCAGATCAGCCCGTAGCCGTCGCCGACCTGGTTGAAGCAGAACAGCACCATCAGGGTGATCGCCGCGGTGGCCAGGGTGTAGCGGCTGGCGCGGGTGGCGAAGAACACCACTCCGGCGGCCACCGCGATCAGCGACTGCACCAGCGCGCCGGGGAACAGGTCGAACAGCGCCCAGCCGGCCAGCAGGCCCAGCATGGTGCCGCCGATGCGCTGGACCAGCTTGGTGCGCGTGGCGCCGTAGCTCGGCTGGCAGACGAACACGGTGGTCAGCAGGATCCAGTAGCCCTGGGTCGGATGGATGGCGTGCAGCACGCCGTAGCCGGCGGCCAGCGCCGCGGCCAGGCGCAGGGCGTGGCGGAACAGCAGGGCGGTGGGGGTGAGCTGCAGGCGCAGGCGCTGCCAGACCTCGGCGAGGCTGTGCGGGTCGCGGTCGTGCAGGGTGCTGTCCTGCTCCTCGGCCAGGGTATCCGGGTCGCTCGCCGCGCCGAGCAGGCGCTCGAGGGTGCCGAGGTTGTCGGCCAGCGCGCGCAGGGCGCGCAGCAGCTCGCGCCACTGCGGGTTGTCCTGCGCCTGCAGGTAGGCCAGCGAGGCCTCGAGGTCGTCGCGGGCCTGGGCGCTGGCGCGCTGGTACTCGAACGGCTGGCGCAGCTCGATGGCGCGGGCCAGCGCCCGGCAGGCCTTGCCCTGCTGGCGCAGCAGCAGGCGGCAGCGGAACAGCACGTCGCTGTGGAAGAACGCCTCGGCCAGCGCGGTATAGGGGTAGTGCGAAGAGCTGGCGCGTTCGTGGATGTCCTGGGCGAGGAAGTACAGCTTCAGGTAGCGGCTGACCTGCGGGTTGGCGCGGCCCTTGCCGACGCGGTGCAGGATGATCTCCTTGGCCGCGTTGAGCGCCGCCACCAGGCGGCCGTTCTGCTGCGCCAGTTCCAGGCGCCGGCGCTCGACGTCCAGCTCGCGCACCGGCTCGAACAGCGCCGCCTTCAGGCGCAGGTACTGGTCTAGCTCGCGGAACACCCGGGCCAACGCCTGCTGCACCGGCTGCTGGCTGAACAGCGCCTGCCAGAGCACCGAGAGCGCGCCGTACCAGGCGGCGCCGGCCACCAGCAGCAGCGGCTCGCGCCACAGGTCGGCGACCTCGCCGCCGCGCTGGTCGACGCCGATCATGGTGTAGATGGACAGGATCAGGGTGGCCGAGGCGATGGTGCCGTAGCGCTCGCCGACCGCGCCGAGCATGGTCAGGGCGAAGGTCGACAGCGCCAGGGCGGCGACGAACAGCCAGGGATAGGGGAACAGCAGCTCGACGGCGAAGGCCGCCGTGGCGAAGCACGCCAGGGTCACCAGCAGCGCGCGCAGGCGGCCGCGCCAGCTGTCGTCGGTCTCGGCCAGGGCACTGGCGACGATGCCGAGGAACAGCGGGATGAGCAGCTCCATGCGCCCGAGGGTCCAGCACAGCGCCATGCTGCCGGTGAGGGCGACGAACACCCGCAGGCTGTAGCTGAACTTGTCCAGCGCCCACAGGCGGCGCAGGGAGTGGCGGAGCGAGGTGGCGGGCATGGAGCGTCCTGCAGGCAAGGGGCGGGCGCGGAACCGGCCGGGCCGGCGACCGCTTGGCGAGCATTCTAAACACAGCCGCCCGTCGCGGTGCAGCTCCGGCCCGGCCGGGGGGCGTTCACAGCTCGTCGGGCGCCGCCGGCTCGTCCAGCGTCTCGCCCTCGGCCAGCCGGCGCCCTAGGTGCATGCAGTTGCGTCCGGCGGCCTTGGCCCGGTACATGGCCTGGTCGGCCTCGCGCAGCAGGTCCTCGCAGCACTGGCAGCCGAGGCCGAAGCTGATGCCGATGCTGGCGCCGATGCGGATCTCCACGCCGTCGAGGCGGAAGGGCCGGGCCAGTTCCTCGAGGATGCGCCCGGCCAGTTGCTCGGCCTGCAGTTCGCTGCCGATGCCCTCGCAGACCAGCACGAACTCGTCGCCGCCCAGGCGCGCCACCAGGTCGCTGCTGCGCGCGCTGGCCTGCAGGCGGTGAGCGACCTGGACCAGCAGCCGGTCGCCGGTCTCGTGGCCGTGGCAGTCGTTGACCGGCTTGAAGCCGTCGAGGTCGAGGAGGATCAGCGCGAGCATCTCGCGGCGCCGGCGCGCGCGCTGCCAGGCCTGCTCGAGGTGCTGGCGCATGGCCGTGCGGTTGGCCAGGCCGGTGAGCGGGTCCTGCAGCGCCAGCTCGCGCAGGCGTTCGTTGGCGGCGGCCAGCGCCTCGGTGCGCTCGGCCACCCGCTGCTCGAGGATCCGCTCCTGCTCCTGCAGGGCGCGCAGGTCCTGCTGCTGGGCGTCGAGGGTGACGGCGGCCTGGCGCTGGCGCAGCACGCTGAGGCGCTGCGCGAGGCCGAAGGACAGCAGCAGCAGCTCCAGCGCCGAGCCGAGCAGCAGGGCGTTGACGGTGAAGGCGTTGGACGCCGCCACGCCGAAGTTGCGCAGCGCCAGCAGCAGCGAACCGCCCAGCAGCATCAGCCCGGCGGCGACGAACACCCGCGCCGCCGGCACCTGGCGGCGCGCACAGGCCAGGCCGCAGCCGAGCAGCAGGACGATGTTGGCCAGGCTGGCGTGGGCCAGCACCTGCAGCATCAGCGGGGCGGCGAGCAGCAGGGTGGCGAGGGTGATCGGCAGCTGCACGGCGAGGGCGATGTTCAGCAGGCGATGCCAGCGTGGCACATGACGTGCGCTGTCGAGGAAGCTGCGGCTGAACAGGATGGCGCCGAGGTTGGCCAGGCCGAGGAAGCAGGGCAGGGCGCGAGTGCCCCAGGCGCCGCCCTGCGGCCACAGGTACTGGGCGCCGAGGCCGGTGAGGGCGAGCATGGCCAGGCCGCCGCTGGCGGCGAACAGCACGTAGAGCAGGAAGCTGCGCTCGCGCAGGGCGAGGAACAGCAGCAGGTTGTAGCCGGCCAGACCCAGCAGGGTGCCGAAGTACAGGGCCAGCAGCAGGCTGGCGTTCTGGTTGTCGTGCAGGAAGGCTGCCGCCGTCCACAGGCGGGCATCGAGGGACAGGCTGCCCGAACTGTGCGCCAGGAAGTACAGGGTGCGCCGCTCGCCGGGCGCCAGGTGCACGGCGAACAGCGGCGCGCGATGGTCGAGGCTGCGTTGCGTGCGCGGCAGGCTGTCGCCGGCGCTCTGCCGCTGCAGGCCGTCCGCGCCCAGGCTGAACAGCTCGATGCGATCGAGCGCCGGATAGCTGAAGGCGATGCGCCACTCGGCGGGCTGCGCGGCCTGCGACTGCAGCTCCAGGCGCAGCCAGACGCGGTCCGCGGTGTAGCCGAGGTTGAGCTCGCTGCGCCGGAGCAGCGGCTGGAAGTGCGCCTGCAGCGGCGGCGCCGGGTCGCCCGGCCGGACATCGTCGGTCGTGCGGTACAGGGCGAGGTAGGGGTACAGGTCGAGGGCCCGCTCGTGGCCGTCGAGGCGCAGCAGCGGCCTGGCCTCTTCGGCGCGCACCGCCAGGGCGAACAGTGTCAGCAGGGCGAGCAGCAGGACCCGCGCCGCGACCGTGCCGCGGGCAGCCCGCCGCGTTGCCTGCACGCGGTGCCGGCTGGAGTCCTGTGGCATGGGAGCCTCGCGAATTCCGTGGACAGTCGCCCGCGTGCCTGGCTGGCACGCGGCCGTCTTCCAACTGTAGCCACTGGCGGCGCGGCCGGCCGCGGGCAGGGGTGCCGTCAGTCGGCTGGCGCGGGCGTCCGCCGGCGCCTGCGCCTCAGAGGATCCGCGCCTTGAAGTGGCGGCCCTTGACCTTGCGTTCGCTCAGGCGCTGCAGCGCCTCGCGGGCCAGCTCGCGCTCCACCGCCACGTAGGCGTTGTAGTCGTAGAGGGCGATCTTGCCGATGCGTGCGCCCGGCAGGCCGTCTTCGCCGGTGAGGGCGCCGAGGATGTCGCCGGGGCGCAGCTTGTCCTTGCGCCCGCCGTTGATGCACAGGGTGGTCATCGGTGGCAGCAGGCGCGCGTCGTCCAGCGGCTTGAGGTTGTCCAGCCTGGCCCAGTTCAGCGGCGTCTGCTGCAGCGCTTCGATGGCGCTGGCGCGGCTGGCCTCGCTCGGCGCCACCAGCGACAGCGCCAGGCCCTTGGCGCCGGCGCGGCCGCTGCGGCCGATGCGGTGGATGTGCACCTGCGGGTCGCGGGTCAGCTCGAAGTTGATCACCGCCTCCACGGTGTCGATGTCCAGCCCGCGTGCGGCCACGTCGGTGGCTACCAGCACGCAGCAGCTCTGGTTGGCGAACATCGCCAGCACCTGGTCGCGCTCGCGCTGCTCCAGGTCGCCGTGCAGGGCCAGCGCGGAGATCTTGCGCGCGTTGAGCGCGGCCGCGACTTCCTGGCACTGCGCCTTGGTCTGGCAGAACACCACGCTGGAGGCCGGGCGGAAGTGCAGCAGCAGGCGCGCCACCGCGTCCAGGCGCTGGGCGGGATCGACCTCGTAGAAGCGCTGTTCGATCTGGCTGTCGTCGTGCAGCGCCTCCACCTCGACCCGCTGCGGCTGGCGCAGGAAGCGCGCGGCCAGTTGCTCGATGCCCTCGGGATAGGTGGCGGAGAACAGCAGGGTCTGCCGGCGCGCCGGGGTCTGCTCGATGATCGCGGCGATGGCGTCGACGAAGCCCATGTCGAGCATGCGGTCGGCCTCGTCGAGGACCAGGCGGTTGAGGCCGTCGAGCCTGAGGCTGCCGCGGTTGAGGTGCTCGAGCACCCGCCCCGGCGTGCCGACCACGATGTGCGCGCCGTGCTCCAGCGAGCCGATCTGCGGGCCGAAGGGCACGCCGCCGCACAGGGTCAGCACCTTGACGTTGTCCAGGCCGCGGGCCAGCAGGCGGATTTCCTTGGCCACCTGGTCGGCCAGTTCGCGGGTCGGGCACAGCACCAGCGCCTGGCAGCCGAAGTAGCGCGGGTTGAGCGGGGCCAGCAGGCCGAGGGCGAAGGCGCAGGTCTTGCCGCTGCCGGTCTTGGCCTGGGCGATCAGGTCGCCCCCGGCGAGGATGATCGGCAGGCTGTGCGCCTGGATCGGCGTCATCTGCCGGTAGCCGAGGGCATCCAGGCTGGCGAGCAGGGGGGCGGGCAGGGGCAGGGTGGCGAAGGCGTCGGTCACGGGGCGGGCCTGGGTGGAAACAAGGCCGGACAGTCTAGCAGGTTGGCGTGTGGGTGCCGCAGAGCGCCGGTTGAGTGGCTCTTGCATCGGGTCCAATGCCGGTTTCGCTGTCGTGCCTGCGGCTGTCGCGATCCGCTCGTTCGGTTGCCGGTGTGCGCAGTCGTGAATGAAAAGATTCTTTCCTGAGCCGAAAGGGTGCCGTCGGAGCAGGGGACTTTCGGCACGCTGATTTGTCGCCAAATATTGCTGTGGCTGCCCTGGCATCCAGCACACTCGGCCTATCCGCCGGGCCTGAAATCGGGATTGCCGTTTCCATCGCCGGGGATTGCCGGGGCCGGCGCGACGCCCGCGCCTTGCCGCTGATCCCGGGTGCGGAGGTTTGCCGCTGCGGCAAGCCCGGGAGCCTGGCGGGATGTGCCGGGAGTTGCGCTTGTCGAGCACATGCCCCGGACAACGCACCATGACCTGTCCGTCCGCGCCGGTCGAGGGGCTCGCCATCGCCGTGAGCCGGCGGAGCGGGAGGCGTCTGGGACGGGCTTCAGACTAAAGTCGGGGATTACTTTTGTCGCAGCCCCTTTGTTAGATTCAGGATGTGGTTCTTTCACCTGCAATAAAAACAATACGGAGAAAGGTAATGGCAGACGATAAGAGCAATTCTGCTGCGTACTGGAAGGCAAACGTTCGCCTTATCACATGGAGCCTGGTGGTCTGGGCTCTGGCTTCATATGGTATCGGCATTCTTCTACGCCCGGTGCTGATGGGTATTTCAGTCGGCGGAGCGGACCTGGGCTTCTGGTTCGCTCAGCAGGGATCCATCATCACGTTCATCGCGCTCATCTTCCACTACGCGTGGAGGCTGAACAGGCTGGACAAAGAATTCGGCGTCGAGGAGTAAGCCAGCATGAGCCAATTTGTAATCAATATGCTGTTCGTAGGGGCGTCCTTCGCTCTCTACTTCGGTATCGCGGTCTGGGCTCGCGCCGGATCGACCAAGGAGTTCTACGTCGCCGGCGGTGGCGTGCATCCGGTAACCAACGGCATGGCCACGGCGGCTGACTGGATGTCCGCGGCTTCCTTCATTTCCATGGCTGGTCTGATCGCTGCCGGCGGCTACTCCACCTCGGTCTACCTGATGGGCTGGACCGGTGGCTACGTGCTGCTGGCCATGCTGCTGGCGCCCTACCTGCGCAAGTTCGGCAAGTTCACCGTACCGGACTTCATCGGTGACCGCTTCTACAGCCGTGGCGCGCGCCTGGTGGCGGTGATCAGCCTGCTGCTGATCTCCCTGACCTACGTGATCGGCCAGATGGCCGGTGCCGGTATCGCCTTCTCCCGCTTCCTCGAAGTGAGCAACTCGGCCGGTATCTGGATCGCCGCTGGCGTGGTGTTCGCCTATGCGGTATTCGGCGGCATGAAGGGCATCACCTACACCCAGGTGGCCCAGTACGTGGTGCTGATCATCGCCTACACCATCCCGGCGGTGTTCATCGCCTTCCAGCTGACCGGCAACCCGATTCCGTCGCTGGGCATGATCGGTACCCACGTCGAGTCCGGCATGCCGCTGCTGGCCAAGCTGGATGCCGTGGTCACCGATCTGGGCTTCGCCGCCTATACCGCCGACGCCAGCAACAAGCTGAACATGATCCTGTTCACCCTGTCGCTGATGATCGGTACCGCCGGTCTGCCGCACGTCATCATCCGCTTCTTCACCGTGCCGAAGGTGGCCGATGCCCGCTGGTCCGCCGGCTGGACCCTGATCTTCATCGCCCTGCTGTACCTCACCGCTCCGGCCGTGGCTTCCATGGCGCGCCTGAACCTGATGACCACCGTGTATCCGCAGGGTACCGAGGCTCCGGCCCTGTCCTATGAAGAGCGTCCGCAGTGGGTGAAGACCTGGGAAGAAACCGGTCTGATCAAGTGGGAAGACAAGAACAGCGATGGCCGCGTGCAGTTCTACAACGACGCCAACGCCCAGTTCACCCCGACCGCTACCGAGCGCGGCTGGAACGGCAACGAGCTGACCGTCAACAACGACATCATCGTGCTGGCCAACCCGGAAATCGCCAACCTGCCGTCCTGGGTCATCGGTCTGATCGCCGCGGGCGCCATCGCCGCTGCGCTGTCCACCGCTGCCGGTCTGCTGCTGGCCATCTCTTCCGCCGTGAGTCATGACCTGATCAAGACCCTGATCAATCCGAAGATCAGCGAAGCGAATGAAATGAAGGCCGCACGGATCTCCATGGCGGTATCGATCCTGCTGGCCACCTGGCTGGGTCTGAATCCTCCGGGCTTCGCGGCACAGGTAGTGGCACTGGCATTCGGTCTGGCGGCAGCGACCCTGTTCCCGGTCCTGATGATGGGTATCTTCTCCAAGCGCGTGAACGACAAGGGCGCGATCGCAGGCATGGTCGTCGGCCTGCTGGTCACCATCGTCTACATCTTCATGTACCTGGGCTGGTTCTTCATTCCGGGCACCGCGACCTTCGCCAACACTCCGGACAACTGGCTGTTCGGCATCTCCCCGCAGGCCTTCGGTTCGGTGGGTGCGATCATCAACTTCGCCGTGGCCTACGCCGTGTCGCTGGCTACCGAGGCTCCGCCGAAGGCAGTCCAGGATCTGGTGGAGAGCGTGCGTACTCCGAAGGGTGCTGGTGCCGCACTCAGCCACTAAGCAATAATGCGACCAGAAGCCAGATTAATAATCTGAGCCATGGTTGAAGCAAACATCGGGCTTCCATTTGGAGGCCCGATGTTTTTTGAGGAGGCTATATATGATCTGGCATCTGATTGCCGCAATCTGCGCAGCCCTGGCGGGTGCGGGAATCGCATTGGTATTACGCAGCCTGACGCGCAAGCGGCTGCCGAAGTGGATCATTCCGGCATTCGCGGGTCTGGGGATGCTTTCCTATACCATCCACTATGAATACACCTGGTTCGATGCCAAGCAGGTGCGCCTGCCGGAAGGTTCCGTGATCGTCTCGAGCGAAAAGGGCGACATGCTCTGGCGCCCCTGGACGGCCCTGTTCCCGATGCCGCTGGCCTATACGGTGCTGGATTCCGCCAATGCGCAGATCGAGGAGACCAGTCGCGGGCGCATGGGCCGTTTCGTGCTGTATCGCTTCGAGAAGCAGCACCTGATGTCCACCGTGACCAGCGCCACCTATCAGCTGCTATGCAGCGAGCAGGCGATGTTCAGGCTCAATGAGGCCGGTCAGGCGAAGTTCGAAACCATGACCAGGCTGGAGCAGGACGCGCCGCTGTATCGGGCCATCTGTGCCGCCAACGGCTGAGCGGCCGCTGCGGACTTCGCGCCCCCGGTCGAATCGATGCATCCGGGGACCGGGCTTGCCGCTTCGAGCGTCTGACAGGAACAACAATCAGGACGGAGAGCTTGTCATGTCGGTTTCGTTCAAGATGGATAACCTGCCCTTCAGTCTGCTGGATGCGCGGGAGCAGGCCTTGCTGAGCGACAGCCTGGAGATTGCCAGCTTCCACAAGGGCGAGGCGATCATCGAGGCGGGCAAGCCGCCGCAGGGCGTATTCGTCATCGCCAGAGGCCGCGTCGCGGAAAGCGATGTGGCCGAGCCGGATGCCGATGGCAAGCCGCTGGCCAGCCACGTTTTCGTGCATTACGAGGACGAGGACTATTTTGGCGGCTGGTCCGCGATCAATGGCGTGGCGATCCACAACTTCATCGCGGTCGAGGAAACCATCGGCCATGTGCTGCCGACCAGGATCCTGCTGGAGCTGATGGCCAGCAACCCGCGGTTTGCCGACTACTTCCAGCAGAGCCTGGCGGCCAAGCGGGAGATCGTCGCGCAGCACGGGCAGAGCCAGGACATGACCGAGTTCATGCTGGCTCGGATCAGCGATGGCATGGTGCGCGAGCCGCCGATCGTGGCGGGCGGCACCAGTCTGCACGAGGCGACCCGTCTGATGCGCGAGATGAAGTCGGACTGCCTGCTGGCGAGGAAGGGCAACCGCTACGGCATGGTGACCCGCACCGACCTGCTCGATGCGGTGGTGCTGAAGGGGATGCCGCTGGCCACGGATGTCGCCGAGATCGCCAGCTACCGCCTGGTCACCGCGGAGCCCGACGACTACCTGTTCAATGCACTGATCCTGATGACCCAGCATCAGATCGAGCGGGTCGTGGTCATGGGCGAGGACGGCGCCCTGGTCGGGGTCGTCGAGCTGACCGATGTGCTCAGCCACTTCTCCAGCCATTCCCACGTCATCGGCCTGCGCGTCGAGCGCGCCAACACCGTCGAGGAACTGCGCGAGGCGGCGCTGGGGCTCACCGACCTGATCCGCGCGCTGATCTCCACCGGGGTGAAGATCCGCTTCACCATGGAGCTGCTGGCCGCCATGAACGGACGGATCATTTCCAGGCTGTTCGATCTGCTCATTCCCCAGGACATGCGCCCGCACGTCTGCCTGATCGTGATGGGCTCCGAGGGGCGCGGCGAGCAGATCATGAAGACCGACCAGGACAATGCGCTGCTGGTGCGCGACGGGCTGGAATGGCCCGGGATGATGGACACCATGCGCCACTTCAGCGAGACCCTGATCAGCTTCGGCTTCCCGCCCTGCCCGGGCAACATCATGGTGTCCAATCCCGAGTGGGTGAACTCGATCGACGAGTGGGCGCGCAAGCTGACGCACTGGAGCCACAGCTACGATGGCGCGTCGGTGATGAACCTGGCCATCGCCGTGGATAGCAAGCCGATCGCCGGCAACATCGCCCTGTTCAAGGTGGCGAGGAACGCCTTCCTGCGCCGGGTGCAGAGCAACGACATCTTCTTCTCGCACTTCGCCAAGGCCGCGCTGAACTTCGATACGCCGCTGACCATCTTCGGCAACCTGCGCGACAAGGAGCAGCTGGACATCAAGAAGGGCGGCATCTTCCCCATCGTCCACGGGGTCAGGACCATGGCGCTGGAGCAGCGCATCCTGGAGACCAACACCTTCAGGCGCATCGAGGCGCTGGTGGCGATGGGCCGGATGGACAAGGCCATGGGCGAGAACCTCGGCGAGGCCCTGTCGATCTTCATCCAGTTGCGCCTGAACCAGCAGATGCAGCGTATCGAGGCCAGCGCGAAGGGCCAGGACCGGACCCCCAACCTCATCGACCTGCAGAAGCTGAACAAGCTCGAGCGCGACCTGCTGCGCGATGCCCTGCACGTGGTGAAGGACTTCAAGAAGCTGTTCGCGTTGCGTTACCACATCAACGCCTGAGGCGCGCCCGCGAGGCCGCGCTCAGATGGAGCGCTGCGCGGCCTCGCGGGCGCGCTGCCAGTACCTGACCCGCTCGGCCAGTTCGTCGACCCGCTCGATGCCCATGCGCCGGGCGCGGTTGAACAGGATCAGGGCGATTTCCGCAGTGGCCAGGGCATCCGCCGAGGCGTGGTGGCGCTGGGCGATGTCGAGGCCGAAGTAGTCCATCCAGAAATCCAGGCTGCCGCGCCGGGTCAGCACCTCGGGGAACAGCATGGGCGCCAGATCGGCGACGTCGAGGAAGGGGTTCTCCAGGCTGTAGCCCAGTTCGTGCTTCAGCGCGCGGGCCAGCATGCGCTGGTCGAAGGGCGCGTGGAAGGCCAGCATCACGCTGTCGGCGGCGAACTCCATGAAGCTGAGCAGGGCCTCGGCCGGCGGCTGGCCGGCGGCCAGCTCGCTGGGCGCGATGCCGTGGATCAGCACGGCCTCGTTGACCTTGACCTGGCGGCGCAGGGTGCATTCGAACTGCTGCGCCATGTCGATGGCGCCACCGTCGATGGCGACCGCGCCGATCGAGATGACGATGTCGCGGCTGAGGTTCAGGCCGGTGGTTTCCAGGTCGAGCACCACGAAGCGCTGCCGGTGCAGCGGGGTCGCCAGCGCGGGCGGCGGAGGCGGCGGCAGCGCCCGCAGACGCTGGCGCTGCTGGTCGTCGAGTTCCAGGTGGCGGCGCTGCAGGCGGGACAACAGGGCGCGGATCGGATTCATAGCTGGTAGCGCACGCTCAGGCTGCTCTGCAGGCGCTGGGCCTGGCGGAAGGACTCGCGCAGGATGCGCCGGTCCAGTTGATTGAGGGTGTCGGGATCGAGGCGGTTGCTCAGCGGCTGGCCGGCGCGCTCCTGGCGCTGGTGCAGCTGCATGCGCGTCATCTGGATGAAGTGGTAGGCCTCCTCGTAGGCGGCGGCGTCCTGGGCCTTGAGCACGCCGCGCGCGCCCAGCTGGCGCAGGCGTTCGAGGGTGTTGCACTCGCCGATGCCATGGGCGAGGGCGAGGATGCGCACCCCTTCGACGAAGGGCATCAGGCCTTCCACCTTGATGTCCAGGGTGTCCTTGTCGTCACCACGGCTGGCGACGATGAAGTCGCGGAAGCGGCCGATGGGTGGCGGATGGCGCAGGGCGTTGGCCGCCATCATGTGCTGGAACAGGCTGTTGCCCTCGATCATCCCGAGCAGCGCTTCCTGGAGCTGCCGGCAGCCTTCGCTCGGCCCCCAGACCGGGCGCAGGTCGAAGAAGATCGACGAGTGCATCAGGTTGTCGCGGGTCGGACTCTGGATCATCCCGCTGAAGCGGCGCAGCCACTCCTGGCGCGACAGGCACAGCTCCGGGTTGCCGGCCATGATGTTGCCGTTGCACAGGGCGAAGCCGCAGCGGTCCAGCGCGGCGTTGATCGCTCGGGCCAGCGGCAGCAGGCGCCCCTCGCTGCCGAACACCAGCCAGGTGAAGGGCACGCCGGGATCGCCGTGCGCCTCGATCATCAGCTCGATGACCCGCGCCACGGTGTGGTCGTTGAGCAGGGTGATGATGTGGGTCAGCTGCTCCGGGTTGGCGCCATGGGCGAGCATGTTGTCGATCAGGTGGGCGATTTCCTCGCGCAGCTCGACCAGGGTGTCGATATGCGGCGCCGCGCTGATGGTGCGCGCCAGATGCACCAGGTCGACGCGCTGCAGGGAGAACAGGTCGCGCTCGGACAGCACGCCGACCAGCCGGCCCATCTCCACCACGCAGATGTGGGCGATGCGCCGCCGGGTCATGGTCAGCGCCGCCTCGAAGGCGGTGGCGGTCGGCGGCAGGTGGATGGGATCGGGGGTCATCAGCTCGTCGAGCGGCTGCTGCAGGTCGCCGCTGCCGTCGGCGATCACCCGGCGCAGGTCGCGCAGGGTGAAGATGCCGATGGGGTAGTGGCGGTCGTCGATCATGATCAGGCTGCCGACGTGCTTCTCGTGCATCAGCTTCACCGCATCGCGCAGGCTGATGCCGCTGCGGCAGGTCACCGGCTCGGGGGCGGCGAGGATGTTCAGGCGGGTCTCCAGCGAATAGCGGGCGCCGAGGCTTTCCGCAGCCTGCATCTGCACCTGCTGCTGCACCTGGCCGACCAGGCTGCTGACCCCGCGCAGGGCGAAGTCGCGGAAGGCCTCCGACTGGTTGTAGGTGTGGACGAAGGCGGCGCGGCCGAGCTGCAGGCAGAAGGTGTCCTCGGCGGCGATGTAGTGACTGCGGGTGGCGCGCTCGCTGACCATGGCCGCCACCGGGAAGCATTCGCCCGGGGCGATCTCCTGGGTGGTCTCCATGCCGTCGCCGCTGAGGGTCGGCCGCTGGCCGAGCACCAGCCCCTGCTTGACGATGTAGACATCCTCGATCTTGCCGTCGCTCGGGCCGACGATCGGATCGCCGGCGGCGTAGAAGCGCAGGCGGCACTGCTCGACCATCTGCGCCAGGTGGCTGAGTTCCATCTGGTTGAACGGGGCATAGCGCAGCAGGAAGTGCATGGTGCCCTGGATGTTCTGCAGGACGGCGGTCTTGCCGACCTCCGCGAAACCATCGTTCTTGCTCATCTTGCGGTTCTCCGGGGGCGTCCGTTGATGATTCGCGCGGCACCCTGGCGCAGCCCCTGATCTGCGCCAGGCTGGCTGCACTCAGGGCTGCGACGCGATGGCCTGTTCCACGGCCGCGAGCAGTTTCGCATCATCCGGTCCGGTCATGCTGGAGAAACTGGCCACCACCTTGCCCTGGCGGTCGATCACGTACTTGTAGAAGTTCCAGCGCGGCGGCCCGCTCTGCGCGGCGAGGTTGCGGAACAGCGGGATGGCCTCCTGGCCGGTGACCTTCTGCACGGCGCTCATGCTGAAGGTGACGCCGTAGTTGACGTAGCAGACCGTGGCGGTTTCCGCGGCGTCGTCGGCCTCCTGGCGGAAGTCGTCGGACGGCACGCCGAGCACCTCGAGGCCCTGGCCACGGTAGCGCTGGTAGAGCGCCTCCAGGCCCTTGAACTGGCCGGTGAAGCCGCAGTGGCTGGCGGTGTTGACCACCAGCAGCGGCTTGCCGGCGAAGCGGCACAGGTCGATGGGTTCCTTGCCGCGCAGGGGCGGCAGGCTGCCTTGCAGCAGCGGGCCGCAGTCGGCGGCCTGGACACCGAGGCCGCCCAGCAGCAGGGGCAGGCCGAGGAGAAAACGTAAACGGCGCATGGCTGTCTCCGGAGTGGGTCTGTCAGGTACCCATCGGGCCACGCTAACCGCCCGTCGTGTCGCTGGCAATCGGCCATTGGCCGTGTCCGGCCGGTTTTTGCCGGGCCACAACGCACGACGCGCCGCCTCCCGGGGGAGCGCGGCGCGTCGTGGACGGGAGCGCAGGACACTCCCGGGTTGCCGGCAGGCCGGCGGGGTATTACTGGGCGTTGCGAGCCTTGAACTCGCGACGACGGCGGTGCAGCACCGGCTCGGTGTAGCCGTTGGGCTGCCTGGTGCCTTCGATGCACAGTTCCAGGGCGGCCTGGAAGGCGATGTTGTCGTCGAAGTTCGGCGCCATCGGCCGGTACAGCGGGTCGTTGGCGTTCTGGCGGTCCACCACCAGGGCCATGCGCTCGAAGGTCTCGCGTACCTGGGCCTCGGAGCACACGCCGTGGCGCAGCCAGTTGGCGATGTGCTGGCTGGAGATGCGCAGGGTGGCGCGGTCTTCCATCAGGCCGATGTCGTTGATGTCCGGCACCTTGGAGCAGCCGACGCCCTGGTCGATCCAGCGCACCACGTAGCCGAGGATGCCCTGGGCGTTGTTGTCCAGCTCGTTCTGGATCTCCTCGGCGCTCCAGCTGATGCTCGGCGCCAGCGGGATGGTCAGGATGTCGTCCAGCGAGGCGCGCTCGCGCTTGGCCAGCTCCTGCTGGCGGGCGAACACGTCGACCTTGTGGTAGTGCAGGGCGTGCAGCGCGGCGGCGGTCGGCGACGGTACCCAGGCGGTGTTGGCGCCGGCCATCGGGTGGACGATCTTCTGCTCGAGCATGCCGGCCATCAGGTCGGGCATGGCCCACATGCCCTTGCCGATCTGCGCGCGACCGGACAGGCCGGTGGCCAGGCCGATGTCGACGTTCCAGTTCTCGTAGGCCTTGATCCAGGCGGCGTTCTTGATGTCGCCCTTGCGGATGAAGGCGCCGGCCTCCATGGAGGTGTGCAGCTCGTCACCGGTGCGGTCGAGGAAGCCGGTGTTGATGAACACCACGCGCTCGCGGGCGGCCTTGATGCACGCCTTGAGGTTGACGGTGGTGCGGCGCTCCTCGTCCATGATGCCGACCTTGAGGGTGTTGCGCGCCAGGCCGAGGACGTCCTCGATGCGGCCGAACAGCTCGTTGGTGAAGGCGGCTTCTTCCGGGCCGTGCATCTTCGGCTTGACGATGTACACGCTGCCGGTACGGCTGTTCTTGCGGCTGGTGTTGCCGCTGAGGTTGTGGATGGCGATCAGGCTGGTGACCAGGCCGTCCATGATGCCTTCCGGCACCTCGTTGCCGTCCTTGTCGAGGATCGCGTCGTTGGTCATCAGGTGACCGACGTTGCGCACGAACAGCAGGGAACGGCCGTGCAGGGTCAGCTCGCCGCCATTGGCCGCGGTGTAGACGCGGTCCGGGTTCATGGTGCGGGTGAAGGTGGTGCCGCCCTTGGCCACTTCCTCGGCCAGGTCGCCCTTCATCAGGCCCAGCCAGTTCTTGTAGGCGATGACCTTGTCTTCGGCATCGACCGCGGCGACCGAGTCCTCGCAGTCCATGATGGTGGTCAGCGCGGCTTCCATCAGCACGTCCTTCACGCCCGCCGCGTCGGTCTTGCCGATCTGGCTGTTGCGGTCGATCTGGATCTCGAAGTGGATGCCGTTGTTCTTCAGCAGCACGGCCTTGGGCGCCGCGGCCTCGCCCTGGAAGCCGATCAGCTGGGCCGGGTTCTGCAGGCCGGTGCTGCCATTGGCCAGGCTGACGACCAGCTTGCCGCCGTCGATGGCGTAGCCGGTGGCGTCGACGTGGGAGGCGCCTTCCAGCGGCGCGGCCTCGTCGAGGAAGGCGCGGGCGAAGGCGATGACCTTGGCGCCGCGCAGCGGGTTGTAGCCGGCAGTCTTCTCGGCGCCGTCGGTTTCCGGGATGGCGTCGGTGCCGTACAGGGCGTCGTACAGCGAGCCCCAGCGGGCGTTGGCGGCGTTCAGGGCGAAGCGCGCGTTCATCACCGGCACCACCAGCTGCGGGCCAGCCATGCGGGCGATCTCGTCGTCGACGTTCTCGGTGGTGGCCTGGAAGTCTTCGGCTTCCGGCAGCAGGTAGCCGATTTCCTGCAGGAAGGCCTTGTAGGCCACGGCGTCGTGGCCCTGGCCGGCGCGGGCCTGGTGCCAGGCGTCGATCTTGGCCTGCAGCTCGTCACGCTTGGCCAGCAGGGCGCGGTTCTTCGGCGCCAGGTCGTGGATCACGCTGTCGGCGCCAGCCCAGAACTGGTCGGCGCTGACGCCGGTACCGGGAATGGCTTCGTTGGTGACGAAGTCGTAAAGGGCTTTGGCGACCTGCAGGCCACCGACTTGCACGCGTTCAGTCATTGCTTGCCTCACTCTGCTTGGCAGCCGCCTGGGACTGCGGCCACGCCGTTCATGTAGTGCTCGGTCGCTGGATACTACATGAAGCCGGATGAGAAATGTATGAAGGGCAGGGCGCACTTCGACAAAAGTCGTGGAAAACCGCGACCCAAGGCCGATGCCGGGTGGTTGTCCACAGCGTCGGCGGGGCTGTGGCCGGAGGTGCCCGGCGCTTGTCCCCGTTTGGCGTGGATGGGGCTGTGGACAAGCATGGGGCACAGTGCTGCAGGCCAGGCGTGGCGCGGTCTGCAGGCGATCGATCGATTCTTGATCAGCGCCGCCGGGGTTATGCACGGCGGACGTGGATGCGCCTGTGGACAACCTCTGGAGCGCTGGCTGCAGCCCAGTGCTGGCGGGCCCTGGCGGCGTCTGGCTGTTTTTTGAGCAGGATTTTTTCCACAAGCTGTGGAAAAGCCTTCCTCGCGGCCCTGTGCACAGGCCGTTGTTGTCCACACGGGAGGTGGATCAGGGTGTGGACAAGCTGCGCGCAGCTGTCTGCAGGCCACGGCTGGCGTGGCCTGCAGGTGGTTGGTCGAATCTTGAGCAGCAGCCGGCGAGCGCGTCGGCACGGGGTTTTCCACAGTGGCGGGGGATCAGCCTGTGGATAAGCTCGGGATGGATCGCCAGGCCGCGCCAGCCGCGGGCTGCGCAGGGGGGCTGGCGATTTTCTGCACAGCCCGGCCGGCGGCGCTTGTGCACAGTGGAGGTGAACCACCCTGTGGACAACCTCGGGGCAGTCGGCTGCAGGCCGCGGTTGGCGCGGCCTGCAGGGAGTTGATCGAAAAACGATCAGGCGGGGCTGGTGGCGCGGCGCAGCCCGCGCAGGCTGTCGAGGCTGAACACGGCGAGACCCAGCCAGATGCAGGCGAAGGCCAGCAGTTGCGGGCCCTGCAGCGGCTCGCCGAACAGCAGTACCGCCTGCAGCAGAACCAGGGTCGGCGCCAGGTACTGCAGGAAGCCGAGGCTGGCGTAGGACATGTGCCGCGCGGCGGCGTTGAAGCAGACCAGCGGGATCAGCGTCACCGGCCCGGCGGCGGCCAGCCACAGGGCGTCGCTGCCGCTCCAGAAGCCGGGCTGGGCGCTCTGCGCGGCCGGATGCAGCAGCAGCCAGCCGAGCGCCGCCGGCAGCATCAGCCAGGTCTCCACCACCAGGCCGGGCAGCGCCGCCACCGGCGCCTGCTTGCGGATCAGGCCGTAGAAGGCGAACGACAGCGCCAGCAGCAGGGAGATCCACGGCAGGCTGCCGAGCTGCCAGACCTGCTGGGCCACCCCGGCGGCGGCGAGCAGCACCGCCAGCCACTGCAGCGGGCGCAGGCGCTCGCCGAGCAGCAGCATGGCCAGCAGCACGTTGAGCAGCGGATTGATGTAGTAGCCGAGGCTGGCCTCGACCATGTGGCCGTTGTTCACCGCCCACACGTAGGTCAGCCAGTTGGTGGCGATCAGCGCGCCGCTGGCGGCGAGGATGCCCAGCCGGCGCGGATTGTCGCGCAGCTCGCGCCACCAGCCGGGATGCTTCCAGGCCAGCAGCAGCAGGCTGCCGCACAGCGCCGACCAGAGCACGCGGTGGACGATGATCTCGAGGGCGGGGATCTGTTCGATGGCCTTGAAGTACAGCGGGAACAGGCCCCAGATGAGGTAGGCGGTGAGGCCCAGGACAAGCCCCCGGCGCGGGGTGGCGGTGCTCATGGCGGCTCCAATTCTTAGGAAGCTAAGTAAATGAGTGCACCATTCTAGGGCCTGGCCGGGTGGCTGTCTGTGGCGGCGGCGTGCCGGCACGGGCCGCCCGGCACGCCGCCGTCAGCTTTTCCTGACAGTTCAGTACAGGCGCAGCGGTTCCTCGTCGAGTGCCGCCAGCTGCTCGCGCAGGATCAGCACCTGCTCGCCCCAGTAGCGCTCGCTGCCGAACCAGGAAAAGCTCATGGGAAACGCCGGGTCGTCCCAGCGCCGCGCCAGCCAGGCGCTGTAGTGGATCAGGCGCAGGCTGCGCAGGCCCTCGATCAGCGCCAGCTCGCGCGGGGCGAAGTCGTGGAACTCCTGGTAGCCGTCGATCAGCTCGCTGATCTGGCGCAGGCGCTCCTGGCGCTCGCCGGCCAGCAGCATCCACAGGTCCTGCACCGCCGGGCCCATGCGGCAGTCGTCGAGGTCGACGATGTGGAAGCGCTCGTCGCGGTACAGCAGGTTGCCGGGGTGGCAGTCGCCGTGCAGGCGGATCGCCTGGTAGGGCGTGGCGGCGAACAGCGCATCCAGGCGCGCCAGCAGGTCGCGCGCCACGGACTCGTAGGCCGGCAGCAGGCTGCGCGGGATGAAGTTGCCGTCGAGCAGGGTGGCCAGCGACTCGTGGCCGAAGTTGGCCACCGTCAGCGCCTCGCGATGCTGGAACGGCCGGCTGGCGCCGATGGCGTGCAGGCGGCCGAGCAGCTGGCCGAAGCGGTACAGCTGGTCCAGATCGCCCGGCTCCGGGGCATGGCCGCCGCGGCGCGGGAACAGGGCGAAGCGGAAGCCGGCGTGCTCGAACAGGCTGTCGCCGCCGACCAGCAGCGGCGCCACCACCGGCGCCTCGTGGGCTTCCAGCTCGAAACTGAAGGCGTGCTCCTCGCGGATCGCCGCATCGCTCCAGCGCCCGGGGCGGTAGAACTTGGCGATCAGCGGCACCTCGCCCTCGATGCCGACCTGGTAGACGCGGTTCTCGTAGCTGTTCAGCGCCAGCACGCGGGCGTCGCTGAGGAAGCCGAGGCTTTCCACGGCGTCCAGCACCAGGTCGGGGGTGAGGGCGGAGAAGGGGTGGCTCATGGCGGGCTCCAGTCGGTGAGCCCGCAGTGTACCCCCTGCCGGTCGAGTCAACCGCCGATGAAGTTGAACAGGGCGTACATGAGAGCGCCGAGGATCACGAAGAACAGGCAGTACTTGGCGAGCAGCAGCAGCTTGCCCTCGCCGGGGATCTCCGCGTTGCAGTGCGGGCAGCGGCGGGCATGGCGCTCGACTTCCCGGTGACACTCGCGGCAGTGGGCGATGCTCATGGCTTTTGTTCCCCCGACCTGATGTGGTTGATGCGTTCCCTCTGCACACAGCGTAGCCCTTCAGTCCGGCGCCGGGGTGCGCGCCAGGCAGTAGACGTCGACCCGCGTCGCGCCGGCCCGGCGCAGCAGGCGCGCCAGCGCCTCGGCGGTGGCGCCGGTGGTCAGCACGTCGTCGACCAGGGCGACATGGCGGCCGGCGACGAGCTGCGCCTCGGCCACGGTAAAGGCGCCGCGCAGGTTGCGCCGGCGCGCCGCGGCGTCCAGGCCCTGCTGGGCCGCGGTGTCCTGCGGGCGCAGCACGAGATCCTCGCGCACCTCGATGCGCAGGGCCTCGCCCAGCCAGCGGGCCAGCAGCGCCGCCTGATTGAAGCCGCGCCGGCGCAGGCGCGCACGGGCCAGCGGCACCGGCAGCAGCAGCTCGGGGCGCGGCAGGCCTTCCAGATGGGCGTGGCGCAGGTGCTCGGCGAGCAGTGCGCCGAGCAGGCGGCCGAAGGGCCAGGCGCTCTGGTGCTTGAAGCGGGTGACCAGCGCGTCGACCGGGAAGGCGTAGCGCCATGGCGCCTCGACCCGCGCGAAGCTCGGTGGACGCCGCAGGCAGGCGGCGCAGGTCAGGCCCGCCGCCGGCAGCGGCAGGGCGCAGACGCTGCAGTGCGGCCCCAGCCAGGGCAGCTCGTCCTGGCAGGCGCTGCACAGGGCGTGGGTGGTGTCGGCGGGGCCGTCGCAGAGCAGGCAGGCGCCGGGGCGGCGCAGGGCGGCAGCCTGGCTCTGCAGGATCTGTATGAATTTCGTCCAGATGTAAACCATGCCTTTCCCTGCGGTTGACAGCCTCTCCGCTACCCGGAGAAGATGCGGCATCCGTGCCGCCCCGCCACTCTAGCAGGGGTGTGCTGTCCCCATAACAAGGAACACCGCCCGATGAGTGCCAACGCTTCCCTGCGCCACGACTGGACCCTCGACGAGGTCCGCGCCCTGTTCACCCAGCCGTTCAACGACCTGATCTTCCAGGCCCAGGGCGTGCACCGCCAGCACTTCAATGCCAACGAGGTGCAGGTGTCGACCCTGCTGTCGATCAAGACCGGCGCCTGCCCGGAAGACTGCAAGTACTGCCCGCAGTCCGGCCACTACAACACCGGCCTGGACAAGGAAAAGCTGATGGAGGTGCAGAAGGTCCTGCAGGCCGCCGCCGAGGCCAAGGCCATCGGCTCGACCCGCTTCTGCATGGGCGCGGCGTGGAAGCACCCGAGCGCCAAGGACATGCCCTACGTGCTGGAGATGGTCAAGGGCGTCAAGGCGCTGGGCCTGGAGACCTGCATGACCCTCGGCACCCTCGACCAGGAGCAGACCATGGCCCTGGCCGACGCCGGCCTCGACTACTACAACCACAACCTCGACACCTCGCCGGAGTTCTACGGCAACATCATCACCACCCGCACCTACAGCGAGCGCCTGCAGACCCTGTCCTACGTGCGCGAGGCGGGGATGAAGATCTGCTCCGGCGGCATCCTCGGCATGGGCGAGTCGCTGGACGACCGCCTGGGCCTGCTGATCCAGCTGGCCAACCTGCCGGAGCACCCGGAGTCGGTGCCGATCAACATGCTGGTCAAGGTCCAGGGCACCCCGCTGGCCGAGGCCGAGGACGTCGATCCGTTCGACTTCATCCGCACCCTGGCGGTGGCGCGCATCCTCATGCCGCAGTCGCACGTGCGCCTGTCCGCCGGCCGCGAGCAGATGAACGAGCAGATGCAGGCCCTGGCCTTCCTCGCCGGCGCCAACTCGATCTTCTACGGCGAGAAGCTCTTGACCACCGGCAACCCCGAGGCCGAGCGCGACATGCGCCTGTTCCAGCGCCTGGGCATCAAGCCCGAGGCCCGCGAGGAGCACGCCGACGAGGTGCACCAGGCCGCCATCGAGCAGGCGCTGGTCGAGCAGCGCAATTCGCAGCTGTTCACCGACGCCGCCGCTTCCGTCTGATTCTGTAGGGGCGAATTCATTCGCCTGGGCGCGCCCTGGGCGAATGAATTCGCCCCTGCATGCCGTTTGTCGCCTGGAGCCACGCCGTGCCCTTCGACCTCGCCGCCCGTCTCGCCGCCCGCCGCGCCGACAACCTGTTCCGCCAGCGCCCGCTGCTCGAAAGCCCGCAGGGCCCGGAGGTGGTGGTCGACGGCCAGAAGCTGCTGGCCTTCTGCTCCAACGACTACCTCGGCCTGGCCAATCACCCCGAGGTGATCCGCGCGCTGCAGCAGGGTGCGGAAAAGTGGGGCGTCGGCGGCGGCGCCTCGCACCTGGTGATCGGCCACAGCCAGCCGCACCATGAACTCGAAGAGGCGCTCGCCGAGTTCACCGGCCGGCCGCGCGCACTGCTGTTCTCCACCGGCTACATGGCCAACCTGGCCGCGGTCACCGCGCTGGTCGGCCAGGGCGATAGCGTGCTGGAGGATCGCCTCAACCACGCCTCGCTGCTCGACGCCGGCCTGCTGTCCGGCGCGCGCTTCTCGCGCTACCTGCACAACGACGCCGCCAGCCTGGCCAGCCGCCTCGCCAAGGCGAGCGGCAACAGCCTGGTGGTGACCGACGGCGTGTTCAGCATGGACGGCGATCTCGCCGACCTGCCGGCGCTGTGCGCCGCGGCGAAGCAGAAGGGCGCCTGGCTGATGGTCGACGACGCCCACGGCTTCGGCCCGCTGGGCGCCAGCGGCGGCGGCATCGTCGAGCACTTCGGCCTGGGGCTGGACGACGTGCCGGTGCTGGTCGGCACCCTCGGCAAGGCGTTCGGCACCGCCGGCGCCTTCGTCGCCGGCAGCGAGGAGCTGATCGAGACGCTGATCCAGTTCGCCCGCCCGTACATCTACACCACCAGCCAGCCGCCGGCGGTGGCCTGCGCCACGCTGAAAAGCCTCGAACTGCTGCGCACCGAGGGCTGGCGCCGCGAACACCTGAGTGCGCTGATCGCCCGCTTCCGCGCCGGCGCCGCCGAACTGGGCCTGACCCTGATGGACAGCCCGACGCCGATCCAGCCGCTGCTGATCGGCGACAGCGCGCGCGCCGTCGAGTTTTCCCGCCTGCTGCGCGAGCGCGGCCTGATGGTCGGCGCCATCCGCCCGCCCACCGTGCCGGCCGGCACCGCGCGGCTGCGGGTGACCCTGTCCGCCGCGCACAGCTTCGCGCAGCTCGAGCGCCTGCTCGAAGCGCTGGGCGAATGTCAGGCGCTGCTGCCGCCGCTGGAGAAATGAACGCCATGACCCGACTGATCCTGCTGCCCGGCTGGGGCCTCGGCCCGGCCGCGCTGCAACCGCTGGTGGCCGCCCTGAACGAGCTGGGCCTGCCCACCGAACTGGCCGAGCTGCCGGCGCTGGAATCCGCCGATCCCCAGGCCTGGCTGGACGAGCTGGACGCGCGCCTGCCCGCCGACTGCTGGCTGGGCGGTTGGTCGCTGGGCGGCATGCTCGCCGGCGCGCTGGCCGCACGGCGCGGCGCGCGCTGCAAGGGCCTGCTGACCCTGGCCAGCAACGCCTGCTTCGTCGCCCGCGCCGACTGGCCGGGCGCCATGGCCGCGGCGACCTTCGCCGCCTTCCGCGCCGGCTGCGCGGCGGATGCCGCCGCCACCCTCAAGCGCTTCGCCATGCTCTGCGCCCAGGGCGGCGCGGAGGCCCGCGCGCTGGCCCGCCAGCTGCAGCAGGGCCTGCCGGCGCAGACGGCGGCGCAGCTGCTGGCCGGCCTCGACGTGCTGGCCGCGCTGGACAACCGCGTGGCGCTGGCGAGCTTCGCCGGCCCGCAGCTGCACCTGCTGGCCGAGGCCGATGCCCTGGTGCCGGCCGAGGCGGCCGCGGCCCTGCTGGCGCTGCTGCCGGCCGGCGAGGTCGACCTGCTGGAGGGCAGCGGCCATGCCTGCGTCCTCGAGCAGCCGCAGGCGCTGGCCGAGATGCTCGCCGAATTCGTCCGCGAGGCCAGCGATGACTGACGCCGCCCTGCCCGACAAGCGCCAGGTCGCCGCCTCCTTCTCGCGCGCCGCGGCCAGCTACGACAGCGTCGCCGAGCTGCAGCGCGCGGTCGGCGCCGAGCTGCTGGCGCGCCTGCCGGCCGATTTCGTGCCGCAACGCTGGCTCGACCTGGGCAGCGGCACCGGCCACTTCAGCCGCGCGCTGGCCGCGCGCTTCCCGCAGGCCAGCGGCACCGCGGTGGACATCGCCGAGGGCATGCTGCGCCACGCCCGCCCGCTCGGTGGCGCGACCCAGTTCGTCTGCGGCGACGCCGAGCGCCTGCCGCTGGCCTCCGCCAGCCAGCAGATGATCTTCTCCAGCCTGGCCCTGCAGTGGTGCGCGGACTTCGCCGCCGTGCTGGGCGAGGCGCGCCGCGTGCTGGCGCCGGGCGGAGTCTTCGCCTTCAGCAGCCTGTGCGTCGGCACCCTGCAGGAGCTGCGCGACAGCTGGCAGGCGGTGGACGGCTTCGTCCACGTCAACCGCTTCCGCCGCTTCGAGGACTACCGGGCGCTGTGTGCCGCCAGCGGTCTTGAAGTGGTCGAGTTGGCGACGGAGCGCCGCGTGCTGCACTACGCCGACCTGCGCCAGCTGACCCACGAGCTCAAGGCCCTCGGCGCCCACAACCTCAACCCCGGCCGCCCCGGCGGCCTCACCGGCCGCGCGCGGGTGCGCGCACTGGTCGAGGCTTACGAGCGCTTCCGCGACGACCACGGCCTGCCGGCCAGTTGGCAGGTGGTGTACGGGGTGCTGCGGCGGGTGTGATGCATGATGGCTCCCACGCGCCTGCGTGGGAGCCAGACTCTACGGATGCTCCGGCGTCCGGGACGCGGGAGCGTCTCTGGCTGCGTGCCCACGCAGGAGCGTGGGCACGCTCACTACCGAGGACCACCACCATGACCGCCGCCTTCTTCATCGCCGGCACCGACACCGAGATCGGCAAGACCACCATCGCCGCCGGCCTGCTGCACGCTGCCCGCTCGCGCGGGCTGTCCACCGCGGCGGCCAAGCCGGTGGCCTCCGGCTGCGAGCGCACCCTCGCGGGGCTGCGCAACGGCGACGCGCTGGCGCTGCTCGGCGAGTGCTCGCTGGCGCTCGACTACGCCGAGGTCAACCCGTTCGCCTTCGAACCGGCCATCGCCCCGCACCTGGCGGCGCGCGAGGTCGGCGTCGAGCTGACTGTCGATGCGCTGCTGCCGCCGGTGCGCCAGGTGCTGGCGCGCGGCGCCGACTTCGCCCTGGTCGAGGGTGCGGGCGGCTGGCGGGTGCCGCTGGCCGGTCGCGAGAGCCTGTCCGATCTGGCCGTGGCCCTGCGGCTGCCGGTGATCCTGGTGGTCGGCGTGCGCCTGGGCTGCATCAATCACGCCGTGCTGACGGCCGAGGCGATCGCCCGCGACGGACTGACCCTGGCCGGCTGGGTGGCCAACCTGGTCGATCCGGCCACCTCGCGGCTGGAGGAAAACCTCGCCACGCTGGCCGAGCGCCTGCCGGCACCCTGCCTGGGCCGCGTGCCGCGTCTGGCCGAGGCCTCGCCGGCGGCGGTCGCCGCGCATCTCGACCTGGCGCCGCTGCGGCTCTGAGTCGTCAGCGCGCCGGCACCTGCTGGCGCTGGATCTCGCGGCGCTTCATCTGCAGGTAGTCGTCCAGTGCGGGCTCCTGCAGCTGGCGCGGATAGCGGCTGACTCCGGCGTGCCACAGCTGCAGGCGCCGCTCGGCCTGCACGGCCGGCGGCGCTGCCAGGGCATCGAGGTAGGCTTCGATGGCCAGGTAGTAGCGCATCACGTTGCGCTCGACCACGCCGCGCAGGCCGTCGACGTGGATCGGCTGGCCGTGCTCGTCGCGGCCGACGACGCTGAAACCCAGCTTGTCGCGGCCGAGGGTCATCAGGTAGCCCTGCATGGCCAGGCGCGCGCGCAGGCCGTAGGCATGGGCGTAGGACAGGTGCAGGAAGCTGCGCTGTGCGTCGAGGGCCGCCAGCTCCACGCGCATGCGGTGCTCGCTGGTGCCCAGCGGCCCGCTGTCGGCATCCAGCGCCAGCGCCAGGTAGTCGGGGCGCGCGCTCAGCACGCGGAAGCGGAAAGCGAACGGCTGGGTGTCGTCCAGCGGCTGCTCGAACTTGCGCCCGAGGTTGAGTTCGAGCCGATCGCCGGGCCGCACCCGGCAGCCCTTGACGTTGGGATGCAGGATGAGGATGTCGCACCAGTGGCCGACGTCCTGCAGCGCCGCGCCGAGCACGGCGAAGGGCTGCCCGAAGCGGGCGTGGACGTCGCCCTGCAGGGTGCCGTCGCCGACCTGCGAGGCGATGTGCAGCGGGCGCCGGTACGGGTTGCTGTCCAGCTGCTCGCGCAGGGCGGCATGGCGCGCCTGCAGGCTGGCGGCATCCTGCGCCGCCGCCAGCGAGGCGAACAGCAGGGCGACCAGCAGCGCCAGCCACCGTTTGTCGGCGCCCCCGCGAGGCGCCCGGTCCGCGACCATGGGTGTGCCTCCCCCGCGCCGTGCCGCCCGGAAAGCATAGGTGCCCGCCGCGGCCGGAGCGGCCGCCGGCGCCGAACGGCTTGCCGAGCGGGGCGATCGGCCATACTGTCGAGCAACGACAGACGGTTTCAGAGGACGATCACCATGCCCGACTACAAGGCCCCCCTGCGCGACTTGCGCTTCGTCCGCGACGAGCTGCTCGGCTACCCGCAGCACTACCAGAGCCTGCCCGCCTGCCAGGACGCCACTCCCGACGTGGTCGACGCCATCCTCGAGCAGACCGCGCAGTTCTGCGAGGAGGTGCTGGCGCCGCTCAACCGCGTCGGCGACCTCGAGGGCTGCACCTGGACGGCGGAGGGGGTGAAGACCCCGAGCGGCTTCAGGGAGGCCTACCGCCAGTATGTCGCGCTGGGCATGCCGAGCCTGGCCCACGAGCCGGAGCACGGCGGCCAGGGCCTGCCGGAGTCGCTCGGCCTGGTGGTCAGCGAGCTGGTCGGCGAGGCCAACTGGGCCTGGGGCATGTACCCGGGGCTGGCCCACGGGGCGATGAACACCCTGTCGGCGCACGGCACGGAAGAGCAGAAGGCGGCCTACCTGCCCAGGCTGGTGAGCGGCGAGTGGACCGGCACCATGTGCCTGACCGAGCCGCACTGCGGCTCCGACCTCGGCCTGTTGCGCACCCGCGCCGAGCCGCAGGCCGACGGCACTTACAAGATCAGCGGCACCAAGATCTTCATCTCCGCCGGCGAGCACGATCTGGCCGACAACATCGTGCACATCGTCCTCGCCCGCTTGCCCGATGCGCCGCCTGGGACTAAAGGTATTTCGTTGTTTATCGTGCCCAAGTTCCTGCCCGCGGCGGATGGCGGAATCGGCCCGCGCAACGCGCTGTCCTGCGGCTCGCTGGAACACAAGATGGGCATCCACGGCAACGCCACCTGCGTGATGAACTTCGACGGCGCCACCGGCTGGCTGATCGGCCCGGCCAACGAGGGCCTCAAGTGCATGTTCACCTTCATGAACACCGCCCGCATCGGCACCGCCCTGCAGGGCTTGGCGCACGCCGAGGTGGCCTTCCAGGGCGCGGTGAGGTACGCCCGCGAGCGCCTGCAGATGCGCGCGCTGAGCGGACCCAAGGCGCCCGACAAGCCGGCCGACCCGATCATCGTCCACCCCGACGTGCGGCGCATGCTGCTGACCATCAGGGCTTTCGCCGAGGGCAACCGCGCGCTGATCTACTACGCCGCCAGACTGGTCGACGTGGTGCGCTACAGCAGCGACGAGGCGGCGCGCAAGGAGGCGGACACCCTGCTGGCCTTCGTCACCCCGATCGCCAAGGCCTTCGCCACCGAGACCGGCTTCGAGAGCGCCAGCCTCGGCATGCAGGTGTTCGGCGGCCACGGCTACATCGCCGAATGGGGCATGGAGCAGAACGCCCGCGACAGCCGCATCGCGCTGATGTACGAGGGCACCACCGGCATCCAGGCCCTCGACCTGCTGGGGCGCAAGGTGCTGCTGACCCAGGGCGAGACGCTCAAGGCGTTCACCAGGGTCGTCCACAGGTTCTGCAAGGCCCACGAGGGCGATGCGGCGCTCGCCGAGTTCGTCGCCCCGCTGGCCCAGCTCAACCGGGAGTGGGGCGAGCTGACCCTGCAGATCGGCATGAAGGCTGCGCAGGACCGCGAGGAGGTCGGCGCGGCGGCGGTGGACTACCTGATGTACTCCGGCTACGCCTGCCTGGCGTACTTCTGGGCCGACATGGCGCGCGTGGCGCAGGAGCAGCTGGCCGCCGGCACGGAGGAGGCCGCCTTCTACCGCGCCAAGCTGCACACCGCGCGCTTCTACTTCCAGCGCATCCTGCCGCGCACCCGCAGCCACGTGGCCTGCATCCAGGCCGGCGCCGGCAGCCTGATGGCGATGGCCGAGGAGGAGTTCGAACTCGGCCATTGAGCATCGCCCGGCCGCTGCGCCGGTCGATGCTGGCCATGCGTAAGCATAGGCTTACACAACGTGGGGGCTAACCGCCCTAGGAACTCCCCGGCCCGGCAACTAACCTAAGCACATCTGGACTTGGCGCAGGAAGCGCGAATCAGAACATGGATAACAGGGATCCCATCAGGATGGTGGGGCGATCACGGATGTCAGGACACGGTCTGCAAGAACCCCGCTTCGGCGGGGTTTTCTTTTGCCCGCGATTTTTCCGCCCGCCGCCTCTGCGCCTGCCGCTGCACCCGCTGCTGCACCCGCTGCTGCACTCGCTGCTGCACCCGCGCGGAGCGTCGGCAGGACGTCTCAGATCCCGCCTTCCAGCACCGAGCGCAGCAGCTCCAGGGTCGCCTGCTGGCGCTGCGCGTCGCGATACACCAGGCCCACCTGCAGCGGAATGCGCGGCTCGCTGAGCGGCTTCCACAGCAGTTGCTCGTGGCCCTGCACCTGGCGTGCGCGGCCGGGCAGCACCGAGGCCAGCCGGGTGTGCGCCAGGCTGTCGAGGATGCCGCCCATCTGGTTCAGCTCGGCCTGCACCCGCGGCCGGCGGCCGATGGCGCTGAGCTGCTCCTGCCAGATCTGGCGGATGCGGAATTCCTCGCCGAGCAGCAGCATCGGCAGCTCGGCGGCCTGGGCCAGCGACACCTTGCGGAACTCGCGCAGCGGATGGTCGGCGGCGATCACCAGCTGCAGCTCGTCCTCGTACAGCAGCAGGCTGTGCAGCCCCGGCTGGCGCGGCGGCAGGAAGCCGATGCCGACGTCCAGGCTGCCGGTGAGCAGGCGCCGCTCGATGTCGATCCCCGACAGCTCGTAGATCTGCACCACCAGCTGCGGCTGCAGGGCGCGCAGGCGCTCCAGCAGCAGCGGCACCAGGCTGGCGTTGACCGTCTGCAGCACGCCGATGGCCAGGCTGCGCGGCGCCTGGCCGCGGAAGGCGCGCATGGCTTCGCGGCAGCGCTCCAGGCCGTCGAGCAGCGGCAGTGCGTGGTGGTAGAGGGTGTGCGCCGCCGGCGCCGGCAGCAGGCGCTTGCCGCCGCGCTGGAACAGCGCCACCTCCAGCTCACCCTCCAGCTGGCGGATCTGCTGCGACAGCGCCGGCTGGGAGATGCTCAGGCGCTCGGCGGCGCGGCCGACATGGCCCTCCTCGTAGACCGCGACGAAGTAGCGAAGCTGGCGGAAATCCATAAGGAAAACCTATTTCAAATGCTGGCAAATCGAAATGGCCCGCAGGCCGGCCGAGCCCTAGTCTAGCGTCCATCAAGCGCCAACAGGGGATTGCAGGACCATGCACAGCCTGCGGATTCGGGAAGTTTTCATAGGCAAAGTCGAAGAGGCTTCCAGCAGCACCGAGGTGCGCCGGCTGGACGGCGAATGCTGGCTGGCCGGCGACGGCCTGCCGGGCGACGAGCTGGCGCGCCGCCGCCACCCCGGCGCGGCCGATTGCGCCCTGCTGCACTACCCGGCCGAGCACTACCGCCACTGGCGCAAGCGCTTCCCGCTGCACAAGTGGCGCCCGGCGGCCTGCGGCGAGAACTTTTCCACCTTCGGCGTCGGCGAGGCCGAGATCTGCATCGGCGACCTGGTGCGCTGGGGCGAGGCGCTGCTGGAGGTCAGCCAGCCGTGCCTGCCCGACTATCGCCTGGCGCAGCGCTGGAACCTGGCCGAGCTGCCGCCCCTGCTGCAGGACAGCGGGCGCTGCGGCTGGTTCTACCGGGTGCGGCGCCCCGGCCTGATCGACACCCGGGCGCCGCTGCAGCTGGTGCAGCGCCACTACCCGGAACTCAGCGTGGCGCGGCTGCTCGCCTGGTTCGTCCACGAACCGCTGCAGCGCAGCGCCCTGCGCCAGATGCTGGCCTGCGACGCGCTGGGCAGCGAGTGGCGGCGGATCGCCGCGCGGCGCCTGGCCAGCGGCGAGCTGGAGGACTGGCAGCCGCGCCTGTACGGCCGCGCCAGCGCGCAGCCGGCCGCCGAGGGCGCCGACCATGCGTGACGATGCCCTCGCCAGCCTGCGCCTGATGCCCAGCGTGGTGCGTCCCGAGCAGGTCTTCGTGCGCGGCCAGGGCTCCTGGCTGTGGGACAGCGAGGGCCGCGCCTACCTCGACTTCACCCAGGGCTGGGCGGCCAACAGCCTCGGCCACAGCCCGAGCGTGGTGGTCGAGGCGCTCAAGCGCCAGGCCGAGCGGCTGCTCAACAGCGGTTCGGCCTTCCAGCATCCCGGTCTGCTCAAGCTGGCCGGCCGCCTGTGCGAGGCCACCGGCAGCGACCAGGCCTACTTCGTGGGCAGCGGCGCCGAGGCCTGCGAGGGGGCGATCAAGCTGGCACGCAAGTGGGGCCAGCGCCACCGCGACGGCGCCTTCACCATAGTCACCGCCCGGCACAGCTTCCACGGCCGTACCCTCGGCGCCATGTCCGCCTCCGGCAAGCCGGCCTTCCAGCAGCTGTTCGAGCCCAAGCTGCCGGGCTTCGAGAAGGTGCCCTACAACGACCTGGAGGCGCTGGCCCAAGCGGTCGATGCGCATACCGTGGCGGTGATGCTGGAGCCGGTGCAGGGCGAGGCCGGGGTGATCCCGGCGACCCTCGACTACCTGCAGGGCGCCGAGCGCCTGTGCCGCGCGCGCGGCGTGCTGCTGATCCTCGACGAGGTGCAGACCGGCATGGGCCGCTGCGGCGCGCTGCTCGCCGAGGAGCTGTACGGCGTGCGCGCCGACATCGTCACCCTCGGCAAGGGCCTGGGGGGCGGCGTGCCGCTGGCCGCCGTGCTGGCGCGCGGCAACGCCTGCTGCCTGGAGCCGGGCGAGCAGGGCGGCACCCACCACGGCAACGCGCTGATGCTGGCGGCGGGCCTGGCGGTGCTGAAGACCCTGCTGGAGCCGGGCTTCCTCGAGCAGGTGCGCGAGCTGGGCGAGCACCTGCGCGACGGCCTGGCGCAGCTGGCGCGCCGCCATGGCCACGGCCCGCTGCGCGGCCAGGGCCTGCTCTGGGGGCTGC
Source organism: Pseudomonas sp. OF001 (assembly GCF_904426495.1). Lineage (NCBI taxonomy): Bacteria > Pseudomonadati > Pseudomonadota > Gammaproteobacteria > Pseudomonadales > Pseudomonadaceae > Pseudomonas > Pseudomonas sp. OF001. The sequence continues at coordinate 76,878 of NZ_CAJGBM010000014.1, forward strand.
CGCTGCAGCGCCTGGCGGCGCCGGCGGTGGTGCGCGCGGCGCTGGATGAGGGCCTGCTGCTCAACGCGCCGCAGTCGCACGTGCTGCGCTTCTCGCCGGCGCTGACGGTCAGCCACGCCAACATCGACGAGATGCTGCGCCGCCTGGAACGCGCGCTGGTGCGGGTCAGCCAGGCGCGCCTGCGCGAGGAGCTGGCGAGCGCCTGACCACGAGCTTTCCCTGAAGGGGCTCCGCGCGGGCTCCTGTTCGCCCGGCACCCGCCCTGTGCCGGGTGATTTTTATTCCCGCCCGGCGCTCAGTGCGTGGTCTGGCGCTGTAGCCGGTAGTCCTTGGGCGACAGCTCGAACTGCTTCTTGAACGCGCGGCTGAAGTGCGCCGAGTCGGCGAAGCCCCACTTGAAGGCGATCTGGGTGATCGACTCGTGGCGCAGCTGGGGGTTGCCGAGGTCCTCGGCGCTGCGCTGCAGGCGCTGGCGCTGGATGTAGCGGCAGACGCTGTCGCCCTGTTCCTCGAACAGCCGGTACAGCTGGCGGATGGAGATGTGCAGGCGCTCGGCCAGGTACTGCGGGGAGAGCTGCGCCTCCTGCAGCAGCTGGCCGATCAGGCGCTGCGCCTGGTCGCGCAGCAGCGCGGCGTGCGGCGTCTCGCCCAGCTCGCTGCGCGCCGGCGCGCTGCCGCGCAGGGTCGGCAGCAGCAGGGCGATCAGCGCTTCCTGGAGGGCGCTGCCCTCGTCGGCGGCGGTCTGCCCGCTGTCGTCGGCGAGGATCTGTCCGGCCAGGCTGGCCAGCAGGCGGCCGCTGGTCGAGCCGAGGTCGAGCTTGCCGAACAGCCGCTGGTTGGGCGCGAAGTGGCGGCACAGCGTCTCGCGCGACAGGTGGAAGGACACGTGGTCGATCAGGTCGCCGCTGGTGATCTCGCTGGCGCGGGTCGAATCGAACAGCGCCATGTCGCCGGGCGCCAGCTGGATGCGGCCGTTGTCCTGGCGCACCTCGGAGTGGCCGCTGCGGTTGACCACCAGGAAGCAGTGGCGGTCGTCGCCGCGGTCGCTGCGGCACTGCTGGCGGGCGATGCGCCCCGCGTTGGTGCGGATGTGCGCCAGCTCCAGGCCGCCGTGGTCGTGGCGGGCGATCTCGCCGACGAAGCGCTCGCCGCGCCCGGGCGGGCTGGCCTCGAAGTGGCCGCACACGCGGTGCAGGTCCTGCAGCCAGTGGTCGAACGTCGCTGATGTGCTGTGGAAGCCGTTCACGCTGCACCTCATGGGGACTGTGGGCGGTGGCCGCCACTCGGGATGGTTGGCGGTAACATTGTTAACATGTTAGCCATTTTCGTGCCAACGCCCGGTCAGCATCCTTTGGTATGGGGCAAAGCCGCGTCCCAGAGCCGTTGCCGAGGTCTTCACGGAAGCGTGCGAAAACGCGAAGGGCGCCCGCGGGCGCCCTTCGGTAACACTTTCTGGGGTGTGGCGACTCAGCCCCTGGGCATCTCCGGCTGGAACAGCCCGCGCTTCATCACCAGCTTGACCCACAGCGCGGCGATCGCGCCGACGATCAGCAGCACCACGCCGGTCAGGCTGTAGACGGTCTGGGTCATCTCCGGCGACGGCGAGTTGTTCAGCGCCACGTAGCCCATGCCGAGGATGCCGAGCAGCTGCGGCAGCGGGTAGAACGGCGTGCGGAACGGCCGCGCCAGGTCGGGCTGGCGGCGGCGCAGGACGATCACGTCGAGGTGGGCGATGATGTAGGCCAGCAGCCAGCTGGTCGAGGCGGCGATCAGCAGCGGGATGATCGAGTCGATGCCCAGCAGCAGGAACGGCAGGGCGATGATCGCGGCCATGAACAGGATCGCCACCCACGGCGTGTTGAAGCGCGGGTGCAGGCGCTTGAGCTGCGGGAACGACTGGCCGTTGAGCGCCATGCCGTGCAGCATGCGCGGCACCGAGGCGAGCACGGTGTTGACCGTGCTGCAGGTGGCGGTCACCGCCATCACGGTGGCGACGATCAGCCCGGCCTTGCCGAACACCGCGTCGACGTAGTCGAGGTAGGGCAGCGGCGAGGTGGTCAGGGTGTCCAGCGTCAGGTAGCGGCTGGCGCCCCAGCAGAACAGCAGGAAGATGGCGAAGATCAGGCACAGCGACAGCATCATCGCCCGCGGCACGTTGCGCTCGGGGTTGCGCACTTCCCCGATCAGCGGGCAGATGAACTCGACGCCGACCAGCAGCCACATGGCCAGGGCCACCAGGCCGAGGAAGCTGCCGTCGAGGATGCCGTCCCAGCTCCACTGCACCGCACCGGGGAGTTCGGCCGGCGCCGGGTTGGCGCTGCCGGTGACCGCGGTCAGGCCGACCAGCAGCAGGGCGGCGACCATGGCGAAGGTGAAGACGTTCTGCAAGCGGGCGAACACGTCGGTGCCGAGGATGTTGAGCAGGGTCAGCACGCCGAGAATGCCCAGCGGCACCACCATCTCCGGCACCATCCCCGGGAACAGCTGGCCGATCACCGCATCGACCAACAGCAGCTCGGCCGACAGGCCGAACATCGCCACCACCACGTAGCCGGCGTACACCGCGACTATCGCCGGGAACGGGCCGAGCGCCGCCTCGGTGTAGCTGCCGAGGGTGCCGCCGGCGCGCGGGAACATCAGCGACAGCTCGGCGAAGCTCAGCGCGTTGCACTGGGCGAGCAGGAAGGCGACCACGGCGGCGGCGAGGAAACCGGCGCCGCCGAAGCCGATGCCCTGCAGGGCGCTGACCATGCTGCCCTGCACCACCACCACGCCGATGCAGATGGCGATCATGGTGGCGAAGCCGAGGCCGCGTTTCAGTGCCGGGCTGCCGGCTGCGTCGGGGAGAAGAGTGTCTGAGGCACTCGCGGTGCTCTTGTTCATGTGCGTATCTCGTTCCGGGTGAGGGGGCGGCGCCTGGCGCCGGTCGTGTCCCGTCGGCCGCGTTGCTGCATCGCTGCAGACGGTGGGGTCGAACGAAGTCGGATCGATCATTGAGCAGCACCGGGCGGGCCGTCTTGCCCCTGCCTGCCGAGCTTCTTGACTGTGCTTGCCGGACGGGCGCGCTGGCAGTCTCGGGCAAGAAATCTGGCAGCGCCGGGCAAGACGCCCGGGTGGGCGGGCGGCCTAATAGGTTCACGAAACGAGGCGGCAATCCGGATGCGCGATCCCAGCGCTCCGGGCCGGCAATCCCAACGCCCCCTGGTAATGCGCCATGATCAACATCGAAACGCCGACCTACTACACGGCGACCAAGAAATACGACCTGAGCTTCCCGTCGCTGGCGGCCGATCTCGACGCGGACGTGGTGGTGATCGGCGGCGGCTTCTCCGGCATCAACACCGCGCTCGAGCTGGCGGAAAAAGGCATCAGGAACATCGTCGTGCTGGAAGGCCGCTACATCGGCTTCGGCGGCTCCGGACGCAACGGCGGCCAGGTGATGGCCGGCATCGGCCACGATCTGGAGGCGATCAAGGCGGACGTCGGCGAGGATGGCCTGCGCCGCATCTTCGAGATCAGCGACCAGGGCGCGCAGATCATCAAGGCGCGCATCGACAAGTACGGCATCGACGCCGACTTCCGCCACGGCTACGGCTACATGGGCTTCAACGCCCGCCAGGAGAAGACCCTGCGCGCCTGGGAAAGCGAGTTCAGGAAACTCGCCCCGCACCAGGAGATCGGCCTGCTCACTGGCAGCGAGGTCAGGCGCATCGTCGGCTCCGACGCCTACAGCTGCGGCCTGCTGCACATGGGCGGCGGCCACGTGCACTCGCTCAACCTGCTGCTCGGCGAGGCCCAGGCGCTGGCCGGGCACGGCGTGAAGATCTTCGAATACAGCCCGGTGCTGGAGGTCCGCTACGGCGAGCGCATCGAAGTGCGCACCGCCAAGGGCTCGGTCAGGGCGAGCAAGCTGCTGTGGGCCTGCGACAGCTTCCTCAACCAGCTGGAGCCGGAACTGCACCGCAGCACCATCAACACCTACGCCTTCCAGATCATGACCGAGCCGCTGTCCGACGAGCTGATCGAGCGCATCAGCCCGATCCGCGGCGCCTACAGTGACATCCGCCCGGTGATCGACTACTACCGGGTGACCAACGAGAACCGCCTGCTGTTCGGCTCGGCCACCCCGCTGGTCGAGCATATCCCCAGCGACCTCAAGGCCTGGAACCGCAACCTGATGCTGAAGATCTTCCCCTACCTCAAGGACGTGAAGATCGACCTGGCCTGGGGCGGGCCGATGGCCTGCAGCGCCAACCTGTTCCCGCAGATCGGCGCGCTGCCGGGGCGGCCCAACGCCTTCTTCGTGCAGGGCTACTCGGGCTTCGGCGTCACCCCCAGCCACATCGTCTGCAAGGTGCTGGCCGAGGGCATGAGCGAGGGCTCGGCGCGCTACGACCTGATCAGCTCGGTGCGCCGACCGAGCATTCCCGGCAAGGACCGCTTCCGTTCCCTGCTGCTGACCGGCGGCAAGTGCTGGCACCAGGCCTCCGGCTACTGGACCGGCCGCCGCTGACAGTTGAACCATTCATTGTGTGAGGACCGACTGATGTATCCGATCAAGCAAGGCACCACCATCGCCGAACTGGACGCCTGGGGCACCGTGGCCGACCTCGGCTCGGAGATTCTCGAGGGCGAGGGCAAGGCCTTCGGCAAGATGACCTTCGGCGCGCCGACCGACCCGGTCAGCTCCGCCTACTTCGGCGTGACCAGGAGCAAGTTCCGCATGGTCTACCCGTTCAACGAGCAGGCCACCGTGGTCAGCGGCGAGGTGACCCTGACCGACGAGGCCAGCGGCAAGACCACCACCTACAAGGCCGGCGACAGCTGGTTCGTCGAGAAGGGCACCCCGGTGCTGTGGGACGTGACCAGCGAGGCCTTCGTCAAGCACTACCTCGCGGTGGTCTGAGCCATCCCGGGCCGTCCGCGCGGGCGGCCCGTTTCCTGTTCGCCGGGGAGGACGCCATGACTCCCAGCACCTTCGGCCTGCACTGCCTGCAGGCCGTGCAGGCCGTGCCGGCGCGCTGCGCCGTGTTCTACCGCATCGACGGCGACTTCCTGTTGCAGGGCATGCACGCGCCGATGCAGATGGCCGCCGCGACCCTGCCCGGCGTGCCGGCGGACGAACCGCCCCAGCTCACCGCCCGCGAGCGGCAGATCGCCCTGCTGCTGCGCGACGGCGCCAGCAACAAGCTGCTGGCGCGGCAACTGGGCATCGGCCTGCCGACGGTGAAGACCCATCTGCTCAACCTGTTCCGCAAGGTCGGCGCACGCAACCGCACCGAGCTGGTCGCCCGGCTGTTCCTCTAGGCGCGACTCAACCATCCGGTTGATGTCGCGCGGGCGAACGCTCCGCCAGCATGGCGACGTCCTTCGCCCACCGAGGCAACCTCCCATGAGCAGCAACTCCGACTGGATCACCGTAGGCGCCCTGGCCGAGGGCTTCGCCCCCGAGGCCTTCATCCTCCCCGCCCTGGCCGACCTGGCCGGCCGGCGCCTGACCCTGAACTTCGCCAACGGCTGGACGATCGAGCACCGCTTCGAGACCGACCGCCTGCACTGGCACGCCGCCGACGGCCACTCTTGCCAGGGCGCCCTGGCACGCTCAGCAAAGTCTGCTGGCAGGGAGGTGCAAGCTGGCGTAGCGCGAGCATGGGTTAATGGCATCGTGCAGGGATAACGCGAACCCGCAGCGAAGTGCTTCGAGGTCCATGCCTGGGGACCGGGAGGGATTTCCGTGCAAGCGACGCTGGGCATTTTAACAATAAGAACAGAGGTAAGCATGATCATGGGCAAGGGCCTGCACGGCTCGCTACTGGCCGCGGCGATCGCCATGGCGTCGGTCGGCGCGTCGGCCTACGAACTGCACTCCGCCGACGGCCTGACCGTCAATCTCAACGTCCAGGGCGCTTTCGGCGTGTTCCACAGCGACGAGAGCTACAACCAGGGCGGGCCCATCGCGCCGGGTTCGGTTAGCTGGCAGGAGGGCTTCCTGCGCTACGGCCTGAGCGGCGAGCAGCGCTTCGCCGGCGCCGCCGACTCCTCGCTGTACGGCGAGTTCAACGTGGTGAGCAACGCCACCTGGGGGCGGGGCGATGCCGCCGGCTACACCGACGGCAGCGAGCGGCGCACCGCGGTGGACCGGGCCTACGCCGGCTGGCGCTCGGGCGAGCTGTTCCCGGCGCTCGGCAAGGACGGCATCGACTTCTCCGCCGGCAGCCAGAAGGTCAAGGTCGGCGATGGCTTCATCATCAACGGCGACGGCCTGAGCGTCGGCAAGAACTTCGGCGACGGCAGCCGCGATCGCGGCGGCGCCTACTACCTGACCGCGCGCAACGCCTTCGATCAGACTGCCTGGCTGCGCCTGGGCGGCAAGCAGGGCTGGCGCGGCGACCTGATCTGGATCCAGTCGGACAACGAGGTGAAGGCCAAGCCGGAGCTGGGCGTGGCGGTGCTCGAGCACGTCGCCGAGGCCGGCACCCTGGGCCTCACCTACGTCAAGGGCCTGGACGTCGACGACAAGCTGGCCAACCCGTTCAGCGCCCAGCGCGACGGCCTGGAGGTGGTCAGCCTGCGCGGCCAGGGTAACGCCGGGGTCAAGGACCTGTTCCTCTCCGGCGAGTACGCCCGCCAGGACAAGAAGCTGGGCGACGAGAGCGCCTGGTACCTCGAGGGCGGCTGGACCTTCTCCGATGTCGCCTGGCAGCCGCGCGTCGGCTACCGCTACACCCGCTACTCGGAAGGCTACGACCCGCTGTTCAGCGGCTTCAGTCGCGGCTACGGCACCTGGTTCCAGGGCGAGGTGGCCGGCAACTACGCCGGTCCGTTCCAGCGCAACGCCGGCATCCACATGCTCAGCCTGGGCCTGACCCCGCGCCCCAACGTGGCCATGGGCCTGCTGTACTTCGACTTCGACACCCTCGACCGCAGCCAGGGCGACCTGCGCGGCAAGGAGCTGGACCTCTACCTGGACTGGACCGTCGGCCACTTCACCATCAGCCCGCTGGTCGGCCTGTACCAGCCGGAGAAGAGCGACGCCGAGGGCGGCTCGCAGCAGGGCAGCGACGACCTCAACCTGTACAGCCAGCTGGTCGTGTCCTTCGGCTTCTGAGCCCGCGCCGCCGGCAGAACCGCCGGCGGCCTGCCGCCCCCACATCCCCAGTGCTCTTCCCATTCGCAGGAGACGCCAAGATGCGCAAACCACTGTCCGCCCTCGCGCTGGCCGTAGCGCTCGCCATTCCCGTGCTTTCGCTCAGCCTGCCCGCGCAGGCCGCTTCCACCGATCCCGCCCGCCCCAACATCCTGCTGATCGTCGCCGACGACATGGGCCAGGCCGACCTGGGCAGCTTCGGCGGCGAGATCGACACCCCCAACCTCGACTCCCTGGCCGCCTCGGGCGTGCGCATGAGCAACTTCCAGGCCGCGCCTGCCTGCTCGCCGACCCGCGCCGCGCTGCTCACCGGCGTCGACCCGCACCTGGCCGGGCTCGGCAACATGGCCGAGGAACTGGCGCCCAACCAGGAGGGCAAGCCGGGCTACGAGGGGCACCTCAACGAGCGGGTGGTCACCGTCGCCTCGCTGCTCAAGGACGCCGGCTACAACACCTACCTGGCCGGCAAGTGGCACCTCGGCAAGAGCGAGGACACCGGCCCCGACGACCGCGGCTTCGAGCGCTCCTTCACCCTGCTCAGCGGCGGGGCCAGCCACTGGCCGGACATGCGTCCCGCCTACGCGCCGACTCCGGACGCCAAGGCGCCCTATGCCGAAGACGGCAAGATGCTCGACAGGCTGCCGGATAACTTCGAGTACTCGTCGCAGTTCTACGCCGACAAGATCATCGACTACATCGCCGCCGACAAGGACAGCGGCAAGCCGTTCTTCGGCATGCTCAGCTTCACCGCGCCGCACTGGCCGCTGGCGGCGCCGGACGAGGCGATCGCCAAGTATCGCGGGCGCTACGACGCCGGCTACGACGCCCTGTTCGCCCAGCGCCTGCAGAAGCAGAAGGAGCTGGGCCTGATCCCCGCCGATGCCGAAGGCGCGGCGCGGCCGCCCAAGGGACAGGCGTGGGACAGCCTGACGCCGGAGCAGAAGAAGGTCGAGGCGCGGGCGATGGAGGTCTACGCGGCGATGATCGACCAGATGGACGCGCATACCGGGCGGGTCTTCGACTACCTGAAGAAGAACGGCCTGTACGACAACACCATCGTGGTGTTCATCTCCGACAACGGTGCGGAAGGCCACGACCTCGACGAGACCTGGCCGGCCGAGCTGTTCCCGCAGATCCGCAAGGTGGTCGACGAGACCCACGACTTCAGCTACGCGCAGATGGGCCGTCCCGGTTCCTACACCCTGTACGGCCCCAACTGGGCGCGGGTGTCCGCCCCGGCGCTCAGCCTGCACAAGGGCTTCGCCACCGAGGGCGGCACCCGCACCGCCGGCATCCTGCGCATCCCCGGCGTGACCCGTAGCGGGCAGGTCGTGCGCGAGCTGGTCACCGTCAAGGACTTCACGCCGACCCTGCTGGAGCTGGCCGGCGTCAGGCATCCGGGCAACCGCTACCAGGGGCGCGCGGTCGAGCCGATGTCGGGGGTGTCGATCCTGCCGCTGCTCAAGGGCGAGAAGGTCGCCGAGCGGGTGCACGGCGGCGAACTGTTCGGCAAGCGTTTCGTCCGCCAGGGCGACTGGAAACTGGTGCACATGCCCAAGCCCTGGGGCAGCGGCGACTGGCAGCTGTTCGATCTGCGCAGCGACCTGGCCGAGCGCCACGACCTGAGCGGCAAGCACCCGGAAAAGGTGGCCGAGCTGCAGCAGCTGTGGGCACAGTACGCCCGCGACAACAACGTGATCCTGCCCGACCAGGTCAGCGGTTACTGAGGGCGGCCAGCCGAGCGGGGCGTTGCCGGCCCGCTCGGCTGAAGAACAAGAGAGAGGAGCGATGCTCGCGCGGACTAACCCGAGACCCGGCTGGCGGGAACAGTGGCTCGGCCTGCTGTTGCTGCTGTTGCCGCTGCTGACGCTGGCCGCGCCACAGCCGCAGCTGGCCGACGGCTACGTCGAGCAGGCGCGCTGCAGCGCCTGCCATGCCGAGGCGGCCAAGGCCTGGGCCGGCTCGCACCACAGCTGGTCGCTGCGCGCGGCCACGGCCGGCAACGTGCTCGGCGACTTCGCCGACGCCGAATACCGCGACGAGGCCGGGGTGAGCATGCGCTTCTTCCGCCGCGGCGAGCGCTTCTTCGTCAATGCCGAGGGCGAGGACGGCCAGCGCGCCGACTTCCCCATCGCCTACACCTTCGGTTTCGCTCCGCTGCAGCAGTACCTGATCGAACGTCCCGGCGGTCGCCTGCAGAGCCTCACCGTGGCCTGGGACAGCCGCCCGCGCGAGGCCGGCGGGCAGCGCTGGTTCTCCCTGTACCCCGGCCAGCGCTTCACCCCCGACGACGCCCTGCACTGGACCGGGCGCTACCAGAACTGGAACGCCATGTGCGCCGACTGCCACTCCGGCAATCTGAAGAAGGGCTACGACCCCGCCGCCGACAGCTTCCGCACCACCTGGAGCGAGATGGCGGTGGGCTGCCAGAGCTGCCACGGGCCGGGCGAGCAACATGTCGCCTGGGCCGAGCGGCGCGGCGCGCAGCCGGCGGCCGGGCTCAAGGCCGCCGACATGGGCCTGGCGGTCGACTTCCGCGGCGGCGGCCACGGCTACGAGGTGGAGCAGTGCGCGCGCTGCCACAGCCGGCGCGAGAGCCTGGGGGTCGGCAGCGCACCGGGGCGGCCGCTGCTCGACGCCATGCGCCCGACCACGCTGTCCGCCGGCCTCTACCATGCCGACGGGCAGATCCTCGACGAGGTGTTCGAGTACGGCTCCTTCGTGCAGAGCAGGATGTTCGCCATGGGCGTGACCTGCCGCGACTGCCACGAGCCGCACTCCGCCACCCTGCGTGCCGAGGGCAACGCGCTGTGCGCCGGCTGCCACAACCCGCAGGGCAACCCGCGCTTCCCCAGCCTGCAGAAGAAGCGCTACGACGATCCGTTCCACCACTTCCACCCGGCCGGCAGTCCCGGCGCGCAGTGCGTCAACTGCCACGCCCCGGCGCGCAACTACATGGTGGTGGACGCCCGCCGCGACCACGGCTTCCGCATCCCGCGACCCGATCTGGCCGCCAGCAGCGCTGCGCCGGATGCCTGCACGGCCTGCCACCAGGAGCGTGACCCGGCCTGGGCGGCGCAGGTGATCGAGGCGAAGTTCGGCCAGCCCAAGCGCCCGCCGCATTACGGCACGGTGCTCGCCGCCGCGCGCCGCCACGACCCGCAGGTGACCGGCGAGCTGGCCCGGCTGATCGAGGACCGCACCCGCCCGGCCATCGTCCGCGCCAGCGCCGCCGAGCTGGCCGCCGGCTACGGCGCGCCGCTGGTCGACAGCCTGCAGCGCGCGCTGGACGACGCCGATGCCCAGGTGCGCATGCTCGCGCTGCGCGGCCTGGAGAGCCTGCCGGCCGAGCAGCGCCTGGCACGTCTGGCGCCGCTGCTCGACGACCCCAGCCTGGCGGTGCGCGACCAGGCCGCCCGCGCCCTTGCCGACCTGCGCGGTGTCCCGCTGGCCGATGACGTGCATGCGCGCCTCGACGCCCGGCTCGCCGACCTGGAGCGGCGCCTGGCGGCCAATGCCGACCTGCCCGGCGCGCGCCTCAACCTGGCCGTGCTGCGCGAGCGTCTCGGGCGTCCGGCCGAGGCCGAAGCCGACTACCGCATGGCCCTGCGCCAGGACGCCCGCCTCGCCCCGGCGCGGCTCAACCTGGCGCAGCTGCTGGCCGGTCAGCAGCGCCTGGCGGAGGCCGAGCCCCTGCTGCGCGCCGGTCTGGCCCTGGAGCCGCAAGGCGACGCCCTGGCCGACCAGGCCTACGCCCTCGGCCTGCTGCTGGCGCAGCGCGGCCAGGGCGCGGAGGCGGCCGACTGGCTGCGCCGCGCCGCCGAGGCCGCGCCGCAGCGGGCGCGCGTCCACTACAACCTCGGCCTGCTGCTCGGCCGCCTGGGACGCATCGACGAGGCCAATGCCGCGCTGCTGCGCGGTCTCGACCTGGCCGGCGAGGATCGCGACCTGCTCTACGCGCTGGCCCATCTCAACTACCGCGCCGGGCGCTATCCGCTGGCGCTCGGCTACAGCGAGCGGCTGCTGCGCCTGCAGCCGCAGGAGGCCGCCTACCGGCGCCTGCACCAGCGCATCCTGCTCGAGTCGCGGCAGGCGGCGCCATGAGTTGGCAGTCAGGGGCAATCGCTTGGCAGTCAGGCACAAGACCGCCGGTCGGCGGGCATGGGATTAATGTCACCGACGCCGGCCGCCCGTAGCCGGCACCGACCCAGAAGAACAACGGAGTCTGCCCCCGATGATTTCCACCCGACACGGATCGCGCCGCGCGCCGCTCGCCCTGGCGCTGGCGAGCGCCTTCGCCGCCCTGGCCGCCGTCCCGGCCAGCGCCTACGAGCTGTACAACCAGGATGGCAGCGTGCTGAACGCCGACCTCGAGGCGGTGTTCGGCCTGATGCACAGCGAGGAAAGCTACGAGCTGGGCTTCGGCAACCGCAGCGCCGGCAGCTCGAGCTGGCGCGAGGGCTACGTCAAGTACGGCCTGAGCGGCAGCCAGGCCCTGGGCGGCGCCGGCAGCCTGTACGGCGCGGTCAACCTGGTCAGCTCCGGCACCTGGGGCGACGGCGACGCCGCCGGCTTCAGCCTGGGCAGCGAGCGCATGACCGACATCGAGGACGCCTACCTCGGCTGGCGCTCGGGCGACCTGTTCCCGGCGCTCGGCGAGAACGGCGTGGACATTTCCGGTGGCCGGCAGAAGGTGGTGGTCGGCGACGGCTTCCTGATCAACGGCGACTCGCTGAACTTCGGCGACGTCGACCTCGGTGCCGACTACGACCGTGGCGGCGCCTACTACATCGCCGCGCGCAAGGCCTTCGACCAGACCGCGGTGCTGCGCCTGGGCGGCGAGCAGGGTCTGCGCGGCGACCTGATGTGGCTGAAATCCGACAACCGCGCCCAGGCCGAGACCGAGCTGGCCATCGCCACCCTCGAGCACGTCGGCGCACCGGGCACCCTGGGCCTGACCTGGATTCGCGGCCTGGACGTCAACGAGCGCTACGCCAGCCCGGCGCAGCTCGAGCGCGACGGCATGGACACCGTCAGCCTGCGCGGCGCGGGCGGGCTGGGCGTGGAGAACCTCAACCTGGCCTTCGAGTACGCCAGCCAGGACAAGGACAGCGGCACCGAGAACGCCTGGTATGTGGAAGGCAGCTGGACCTTCGCCGGCCTGCCGTGGTCGCCGACCGCCACCTACCGCTACAGCCGCTTCTCGGAGACCTTCGACCCGCTGTTCTACGGTTTCAACCGCGGCTACGGCACCTGGTTCCAGGGTGAGGTGGCGGCCAACTACGCCGGCCCGTTCAACAGCAACACCCGCGTCCACCACGTCGGCCTCAAGGCCGCGCCGCTGGAGAACGTCACCGTCGGCGCGCTGTACTTCGACTTCGACACCCTCGACACCGATCTCGGCAACCTGGGCGGCCGCGAGCTGGACCTGTACGCCGAGTGGATGGTCAACGACCACCTGATGATCAGTCCGGTGGTCGGCTTCTACCAGCCCGAGCGCAGCGCCGCCGAGGGCGGCACCCAGCTCGGCGGCGACGACACCAACCTGTACAGCCAGCTGATGTTCGTCACCTTCTTCTGATCCCCTGTCACCCTCCGGCCGGCCCGACCCGCGGCAACGGGCGGGCCGGCCTTTTTCTTGGTTCATCGCATTTTCCCGGGGAAGGCGGCCTTGATTTTCAGGAAAAAGTAATCGGCGTCCCTGAAGCCATAGGCCATGCGCTTGATCACCTTGATCCGGTTGTTCACCCCCTCCAGCAGGCTGGTG
>NZ_CAJGBM010000015.1:0-79605 GCF_904426495.1 Pseudomonas sp. OF001
TGTTAGGCCTGCCGCCAGCGTTCAATCTGAGCCATGATCAAACTCTTCAGTTCAAATCAATTCGGGTTTTGAGAAAACCCTAAACTTGGCTCAGCAATCGCAAAAAACTCTCGAATTCACGAGTGTTACTTGTGATGCTGATAATCTTGCGACTGTCAGTCTTACCTCACAAGCACCCACACGAATTGCTTGATTCAACTTGTTAAAGAGCGTTTCGATCGATTCACTCAGCGCTTCCGCTTCATCTCAACCGAGGCCGCGCATTCTACAGCAGCCTTTCAACCTGTCAAGCGTTGACTTCAGAAAAAATCTTTCTAAATCAATCACTTACCCTCAATTGGCGAGCAATCCAAGCCAAGCGGGGCTGCGAATAATACAGCCATTCCGGCCGTTGTCAACACACGGAAGATCGAAAGTTCGGGCAACACCTGAGTGCAGGCGCGCCCCGATGGATGCCAAACGCCGCCCATGGCCGGGCGGCGTTCGCAGCTGCGATCCTCAGAGCACAGCCCGCCGCCCCTGCCACGGCCGCTCGCGCTCCAGCTGGGCGGCCAGCCTGAACAGCAGGCCCTCCCCGCCCAGCCGCGCGGTGTACATCATGCCGATCGGCAAGCCGCTCTCGCTCCAGCCGGAGGGCACCGACATCGCCGGCTGGCCGCTGACGTTGGCGACCACGGTGAACGCGGCGCTGCCGGTGGCGGCGCCGGCGTAGTCTTCCCAAGGCTGGCTGAGGCGCAGCTTGCCGAGTTCCGGGGTCAGGGTGGCGGTGACCGGCGAGAGGATCACGTCGAAGCGCTCGAACAGCTGCTCCATCGCCAGGCTGACCGCCTCGAAGGACTGGCGGGCGCGGAACAGCGCTTCGCCGCTGACGCCCTGGGCGCGCTCGAGCACCTTGCGGGTGACCTGTTCGAGGTCGTCCGCGCCGGCGCTACGGCCAAGCAGCTGCTCGCGGTCGCGGATCGCGGTCAGCAGCGCGGTGCCGACGACCGCGCCGTGGGTGCCGAACACCTGCTGCGGCTGCACCGGCTGCGGGATCTGCTCGATCTCGTGGCCGAGCGAGAGCAGCAGCTTGACCGTGTCGTCGAGCACCCGGCGGATGTCGGCGTCCAGCGCCAGGCCGGTCAGCGACTGGTCGATCAGCGCCACGCGCAGCTTGCCCGGATCGCGGCCGACCTCGTCGACGAAGGGCCGCTCCAGCGGCGGCAGCCAGTAAGGGCTACCCGGCTCGTGGCCCTGGCCGACATCGAGCAGCAGCGCCGAATCGCGCACGCTGCGCGACACCACGTGGGCGGCACTGGCGCCGAACCAGCCCTCGAACCTGCCGGGGCCGCTGGGCGTGCGGTAGCGGCTGGGCTTGAGACCGAACAGGCCGCAGTAGGAGGCGGGAGTGCGGATCGAGCCGCCGCCGTCGGTGGCATGGGCCGCCGGGACGATGCCGGCAGCCACCGCTGCGGCCGCGCCGCCCGAGGAGCCGCCGGCACTGTGCGCCAGGTTCCAGGGGTTGCGGGTCTGCCCCCACAGCAGCGACTCGGTGGTGGTGGTCAGGCCGAACTCGGGCACCGCCGTCTTGCCGAAGGTCACCGCGCCGGCAGCCTCGTAGCGGGCGGCCAGGGTGCTGGTGTACTTGGCTGGCGGGGCGTCTTTGAAGAAGCGCGAGCCGTTGCTGGTCGAGGTGCCGGCCAGGTAGGTATTGAGGTCCTTGAGCAGGAAGGGCACGCCGGCCAGCGCGCCCTCGCGGGACAGACCCTGGCCGCTCCGGGCGGACAGCAGCTGCCGGGCGTAGTCGTCGTGGTGCATCACCACGGCGTTGACCTTCGGGTTGACCGCATCGCAGCGCGCCAGCGCGGCGGCCAGCAGCTCCTCGGGGCTGATCGCGCCGCGGCGCACCTGCTCGGCCATGGCCGTGGCGTCCAGCTCGAGATATTCGCGTTGCGACAGCCCGCTGGCGGCGATGCCGAAGCGCGGCAACAGGCTCGCCCCGGCGAGCACCGCGCCGGCCTTGAGAAGCTGCCGGCGCTGCAGCTGCAGGCCTTCGCCAGCTTCGACCTGTAGTTGACCCTGCGGGCCATCCGCCTTTTCCATGATTCTCGCCTCTTATCGTTATGGTTCGCTCGGTTGCCACATACAGCCTGCAGGGGCGAACTCATTCGCCTGACAGGGCCGCGTTGGCGAATTAATTCGCCCCTACAGAGCGGTGCGGTCAGTCTTTCATCTGCGGCGCCCAGGCCACGCCATTGATGTGGGCGCCGCCGTCGACGAACAGGGTGTTGCCGGTCAGGTAGCGGGCGTCGTCGCTGGCCAGGAAGGCGGCCACCGGGCCGATGTCGTCGAGCGGATCGCCGACCCGGCCCATCGGGTTGGCGGCGGCGATGGCTGCGGCGTTGTCCGGACTGGCCGCGGCGAACCGCCGGTAGGCCTCGCTGACTGCGCCGGGGCAGATCACGTTGCAGCAGACGCCCTCCGCGGCCCATTCGCGGGCGGCGCTGCGGGTCAGGGTGCGCAGGGCCTCCTTGGCCGCGTTGTAGTCGGCCGTGTAGAGGTGGGCGTTGACCCCGTTGAGCGAGCACAGGTTGATGATGCGCCCGCCGCCGCGTTTGCGGAACTCCGACAGGGCCGCCTGCATGGCCCAGAAGGCGGCCATCACCGCCATGTTGAAGGCGCCGAGCAGACGCTCGTCGCCGAGATTTTCCAGCCTGGCGTAGCCCGAGCCGCGCCAGGCGTTGTTGACCAGGATGTCCAGCCGACCGAAGCGCTCGACTGCGGCAGCCACCATGGCCTGCACCTGCTGCTTGTCGGTGACGTCGACCCGCTGGAAAGCGGCGTCGACGCCCCAGGTTTCGCGCAGCCAGGCCGCGGTCTCCTCGCCGGCCTGTTCGTTCACTTCCGCCACCAGCACCCGGGCGCCCTCGCGAGCCAACGCTCCGGCGATGCCGCGGCCGATGCCCATGCCGGCGCCGGTGACGATGGCGACCCTGTCCTGCAGCTTGCCCATCTCCTTCTCCTTCGTGGCGATGCTCGAAAAAAGGGCCGCTCACCCGAAGGGAGCGGCCGAACGGAGCGACTCTGTGACGATGCCGGCCTCAGCGGCCCTGGGCGCGGATGGCGTCAGCCGTGTACATGCTGGGGACGTACTTGCCCTCGTTGAGGATCGGCCCGCGCTTGGACTCGTTGGTCAGGGTGTAGCCGACGTACTGTCCGGAGCTGAGGTCGTGGTAGAAGGACGAGCCCGCCTGCCAGGCGCTCATGTCGGGGTGGTAGTAGTAGTTGATGAACGCAAACTTCCACAGCTCGCCGCGCGAATCGTAGTTGTCCGCCATCACCGCGTTCCAGGTGTCCTCGTCGATGAACAGCACGCGCTTGCTGTACAGGTGGCGGTAGCCTTCCTTGAGAGTCGCCTCCAGCACCCAGACGCGGCGCAGCTCGTGGCGCAGCACATCGGGATTGGGGTGGTTGGGCGTCAGGATGTCGGCGTACTTGACCTCGCCGCTGTTGGCCTTGAATGCGTTGGCCGGCACGTACATCTCGCGCTTGCCGAGCAGCTTCCACTGATAGCGTTCGGGCGACCCGTTGAACAGGCGGTCCTCGTCGATGATCATGGTGCCGTTGGTGCCGATCATCGGCTGGTCGAAGCCATAGCCCGGCAGCTGGCGCACGCGTCGGGTGCCCGGGTTGTAGGTCCACGCCTGACGATCGCTGGTGACGAAGTTGTACGGCTCATGGGCGATGTTCATGGTGCCCTTCTCGCGCTGGGGCGAGAGGGTGGTGTTCCAGCTCATCGCCTGCATGCCGGTGGCGGTGTCCGGCTCGACCTTCGGGTCGTTGGCCTGCGACATGTTGCGCTGCCAGGTACGGCCCCAGGCGATCTTGCCGTTGGGCAGCACGCTGGCGATGTCGCGGATGTTGTCCTCGGTGTAGGCGCGCACCGGCAACTGGTGGTTCCACAGCACCTCCATGGCGCTCTTCGGGATCGGGAACGGCACCTGGCCGAGCCCCTTGACGCCCATGCCGTCGTTCTCCAGCTCGGCAGTCAGCGCGTTCTTCTTCGCCCGCTCGCAGACGTAGTCCGGATAGCGGAAGTCGCGATGACCAGGGTAGACGTTGATCTTGTAGGTCTCAGGATAACGCTTGAGCAGCGCCTTCTGCCCTTCGCTCAGGCGCTCGGCGTACTGATCCATGTTCTGCGCAGTGATCACCGCCACCGGCTTCTCGTCGGCGTAGGGATCGACCGGCTTCTGGCCGGAGAAGCGCACGTGGTTCCAGCCGGGAACCTCTCCCAGGTACTTGCCGGTGAATGCGGGAATGCTGCCGTCCGCGTTGCCGGCGCGCTCGGCGCCGGTGCAGGTGAGTTCCTTACCGAGCTTGGCGGCTTCCTCGGGGCTTACCTTGGCGTGGGCGCTGGCGATCAGGCCTGCATTGACCGCCAGTGCTATGGCTAGCGCAACACCTTTTCTGTTCATTGTTGTTGGTCTCCGATGGGGTGGTCCGGCTTGGGTGCCGGAGTCCATGTTTCCCAATGGGGGTTCTCCAACTCATCGTCCATCAGGACTACAACGCGCCGCTTGCGGTCGGGATCATGGGCACATCCTTGCGGCGGCGAAAACGCCAGCGCCCGCACCCGAGACTTCCGGGGAAGCTCGGGTGCGGGTGCACTCTGGCGTGCGTCTGAAACGGCGGCTCTAGCGCAGGAAACGGCGGACGAAGTCCTCGCGCAGCTCGCGCTTGAGCAGCTTGCCGGAGGCGTTGCGCGGCAACTCGCCGTGCACGACCTGCAGGTGCTCGGGGACCTTGAAGGCTGCCAGGTGGGCAGCGATGTGCGCGTGCAGCGCCACCTCGTCCACCCCGCTGCCCTCACGCACCCGCGCCACCAGCGCCACCGCCTCGCCCATGCGCTCGTCCGGCACGGCGAAGGCGGCCGCCTCCAGCACCCCGTCCAGGCCGCTGGCGCAGGCCTCGACCTCGGCGGCGGCGATCTTCTCGCCGCCGCGGTTGATCAGGTCCTTGAGCCGGTCGGTGATGCGCAGGAAGCCCTCCTCGTCCACGCAGCCGACGTCGCCGGTGGCCAGCCAGCCGTCCTGCAACACCTCGGCGGTGGCCGCCGGCAAGCCCCAGTAGCCGCTCATCAGGGTCGGCGTGCGCAGCCAGATCTGCCCTTCCACGCCCGGCGCCTGCGGTGCATCGGGCGTGTCGCCGATGCGTACCTCGACGATAGGCAGCGGCCAGCCGACACAGGCCGGCTTGTAGACGAACTGGTCGCCGCCGATGGCCGCGCCGACACTGTTGCTCTCGGTCATGCCGTAACCGGCGCCGCCGATGGCGTTCGGCTTGACGCTGGTCAGTTGCGCCAGCAGCCCCGGGTTGGCCGCCGCACCGCCTAACCCTAAGCCGAACAGGCTGGCGGTGGCGTCGCTGGCGAAGCGCGGCGAGGCCAGCAGTTGCTGCATCATCGCCGGCGAGCCACTGAACTGGGTGCAGCGCTCGCGCTCGATCAGGTCGAGGGCGCGTTCGGCGTCCCACTTGTACATCAGCACCAGACGCCGTCCGCCGCGTAGGGCCAGGAGGAACTGCGCGTGCAGGCCGCTGACATGGAACAGCGGCACGGCCATCAGGTTGGTCGGCGCGAAGCCGCTGTCGATGATTGCCTTGATGCGCTGCGGCGAGCTCATGGCGGCGAAGGCGCCCTGGAACTCCAGGGCGGCCAGCGCCTGGCACACCGCGCGATGGGTGGACAGCACGCCCTTGGGCTTGCTGGTGGTGCCGGAGGTGTAGAGGATCAGCAGCGGGTCGTCGGGCTGGAACACCAGTGGCGGCAGGAGTGCAACGTCCTCGGCGAGCAGCGCCTCGTAGTCGCACACCCACCGGCCCTGCCCCGGCGCGCCGACGGCGATGGCCTGCAGGTCGAGCGGCTCGAGATCGCCCTCGACCAGCGCCAGGCGCGCCGCGTCGCACAGCAGCACGCGCGAGCCGGAATCCTCCAGGCCGTGCAGCAGCTCCTCGCGCTGGCCCCAGCTGTTCAGCGGCACCACGATGGCGCCGCTGGCCACCGCGGCGACGAAGGCCACCAGCCAGGCCGGCTGGTTGCGCATGGCGATGGCCACGCGGTCGCCCTTGCGCACGCCGAAGCGCGTACGCAGCTGCGCGGCCAGGCGGTCGACCTGGGCGAAGAACTCGGCGAAGGTCAGCCGCTGGTCCTCCCAGACCACGAACTCGCGCTCGCCGTGGGCGCGTCCGGCGTTCAGTGCGGTCAGCAGGTCCGGCTGCGCGTTGCGGAAGCAGCGCGGGCCGTCGTCGTCAGGCGCCACCACCTCGAAGGGCGAGCCCGGTGCGATCAGTTGCCGCCAGGCCGCTTGCCAGTTTTCCATGCTCATCTGTCACCCCCGCCGTCAGACCAGCGCGCCGTAGCGCTGGCAGTGGTAGTCGGTGTCGCCGAGGCAGGCCTGGGCGACGCGGATACGCTTGAGGTACAGGCCGACGTCCAGCTCGTCGGTGACGCCGATGCCGCCGTGCATCTGTACCGCCTCGTTGCTCACCTTGTCGGCGGCGACCCCGGCCTTCCACTTGGCCAGACTGGCCAGGCGGGCGCGCTCGCCAGCATCGAGGCTGGCATCGTCGAGGGCGGCGAGGCCGGCCATGACCGCGCTGCGCGCCAGCGCCAGCTCGACGTACAGACGCGCGGCGCGGTGCTGCAGGGCCTGGAACGAGCCGATCGGCGCGTCGAACTGCACGCGGGTCTTCAGGTAGTCGAGGGTGGTGGCGAACAGCGTCTCGGCGGCGCCGAGCAGCTCGGCGGCCAGACACACGCGGCCGCGATCCAGCGCCGTTTCCAGCGCCGGCAGGCCGTTGTCGAGTTCGCCGACCAGCGCATCCGCGCCGACCGTCACGCCATCGAACTGCAGGCGCGCGCAGTTGCGCGAGTCGATCAGCGCGGCCGGAGATACCGTGAGACCCGGCGTGCCGGCCTCGACCAGCAGCAGCGACAGGCCGTGGGCCTCGCCGCGCTGACCGGCGGTGCGCGCCAGCACCAGGTAGGCATCAGCCTGGACACCGTCGACCACGAACAGCTTGGCGCCGGACAGCCGCCAGCCGGCCTCGCTGCGCTCGGCGCGCAGCTCGGTGGCCAGCGGGTCGTGGCGGCCGCTCTCGTCGATGGCCAGGGCCAGGCGCTTGTCGCCTGCGATCAGCGCCGGCAGCCAGCGCTGCTGTTGTTCGGCCGTTCCGGCCAGTTGCAGCAGGGAGCCGGCCAGCACCACGCTGGACAGTAGCGGACTGGCGCTGAGGTTGCGGCCGATCTGCTCGAACAGCGGGCCGAGGCTCTGGCAGCCGAAGTCCAGGCCGCCGAAATCTTCGGGGAACGGGATGGCGCTCCAGCCCAGCGCGACCATCTCGCTCCACAGGGCGGGATCGAAGCCGAGCGGCGCGCGCTCGTCGCGCAGGCGGCGCTGGGCGGCCACCGGGCTGCGCGCGGCGAGGAATTCGCGCGCGGTGTCGGCCAGCAGCCGTTGTTCTTGGTTGAAAATCAGGCTCATGGCGTGCTCCTCACTTGGCGTCCGGCAGGCCGAGCACACGCTTGGCGATGACGTTGAGTTGAACTTCCGAGGCGCCGCCGGCGATGGTCAGGGCGAAGCCGTTCAGCCAGGCCTTGGTGATCGCCAGCTCTTCGCTGGTGAAGGCGTCGCCTTCCCAGCCGAGGGCGTGATAGCCGAGGGCGTCGAGGAGGATCTCGAACTTGTCGCGATCCTGCTCGCTGTGCACCAGCTTCATGATCGCCATCAGCCCGGAGATGTCCTGGCCGCTGCGCGCCTCCTCGCCCATGCGCTGCACGGTGAGGCCGTAGGCGTGCTCGTCCATCGCACAGGCCAGCGCGCGGGCGCGCAGGGCCTGGTCGGCCGCGCTACGCGGTTCGGGCAGGTAGCGCTCGACCAGCGGCAACAGGTGGAAGTGGTTCGGCAGGCTGGTCTCGCCGAACTTGGACATGGCCTTGCGCTCGTGCTGCAGCAGGCTCTTGCCCAGCGTCCAGCCGCCGTTGAGCGGGCCGATCAGCTGGCTCTTCGGCACCTTGACGTTGTCGAAGAACACCTGGCAGAACGCCGACTTGCCGCTGATCAGGTCGATCGGGCTGACGCTGATGCCCGGCGAGCGCATGTCCAGCACGATCAGGCTGATGCCCAGGTGCTTGGGCGCGCTGGCATCGGTGCGCACCAGGGCGTACATCCAGTCGGACTTGTCGCCGTAGGAGGTCCAGATCTTGGTGCCGTTGACCACGAAGTGGTCGCCCTCGTCGCGGGCGCTGGTCTTCAGGCTGGCCAGGTCGGAGCCGGCGTTGGGCTCGGAGAAGCCCTGGCACCAGCGGATCTCGCCGCGCGCCATGGGCGTGAGCAGGTCGCGCTTCTGCTGTTCGCTGCCGTATTCGAGCAGCACCGGGCCGAGCATCCAGATGCCCAGGTTGATCTGCGGCGGCCGGCACTTGAGCCGGCGCAGCTCGCTTTCCAGCACGGCCACCTGCGCGGGCGACAGCCCGCCGCCGCCGTATTCGGTCGGCCAGTCCGGGCAGAACCAGCCCTTGTCGCGCATGCGCTCGAACCACAGGCGCTGGTCTTCACTGCTGAACTCGACCTGGCTGCCGCCCCACACCAGCTCGCCCTCGGGCGTCGGGGTGCGCTGCGAGGGCGGGCAGTTGGCCTCGAGCCAGGCCCGCGTTTCCTGGCGGAAATCGTCGATTGCGCTCATCTGTTGTTGTCCTTCTGTCGTGCGCGGGGACTCTGGCTGGGCCGGCCCCCGACGAGCAATGTAACGGAGTTCGCCGCTTGGCAGCACACCGGGGCACGCCTGTAGGGGCGAATTCATTCGCCCCTACAGGGAGCCGTCCGTGCGTTTGCCCTCAGCGCCCGCGCGGCATGCCGAGGCCGAACTGGGCGATCAGCTCGCGCTGGATCTCGTTGGTGCCGCCGCCGAAGGTCAGAGTCACCGAGGCGCGCACCTCGTACTCCAGCTCGCCCTGCAGCAGGGAGGCCGCCGAACCCTCGCGGATCAGGCCGTTGGCACCGACGATCTCCGACAGCTTGCGCAGGATCTCGATGGCCGACTCGGCGCCGTAGACCTTGGTGGTCGAGGCCAGCGCCACGCCCATCTGCCCGCGCTCGAGGTCGGCGGCGATGCGGAAGTTGATCAGGCGCATCGCCTCCAGGCGTGCGTAGCACTCGGCCAGCGCGCTGCGCACCCAGCCGTGGTCGACGGCGCGGCGGCCCTGCTCATCGGCGCTCCTGGCCCACAGGTAGACGCGGCGGAACAGCCCGGCCACCTTGTCCGCCCAGGAGCCCAGGCCCAGGCGCTCGTGGTTGAGCTGCGCGGTGATCAGCTTCCAGCCGCCGTTCAGCTCGCCCACCAGCATGTCGGCCGGCACCCTGACGTTGTCGTAGTAGGTGGCCGCGGTCGGGTTGCTGCAGGTCGGGATCACCGTGGTCGAGAAGCCGGGCAGCTGGGTGTCGAGGATCAGGATCGACACGCCCTTGTGGCGCGGGCGCTCCGGGTCGGTGCGCGCGGCCAGCCAGATGTAGTCGGCCGCCTCGGCGCCGGAGGTCCACAGTTTGTTGCCGTTGACCACGAAGTGCTCGCCTTCCGGGCGCGCGGTGGTCTTCAGCACGGCCAGGTCGGAACCGGCATCCGGCTCGGAGTAGCCGATGGCGAAGATGATCTCGCCGGCGGCGATGCCGGGCAGGAACTTCTCCTTCTGCAGCGCGGTGCCGTACTCCATCAGCGCCGGTCCCACGGTGCTGATGGTGACGAAGGGCAGCGGCGCGCCGGCGATGTTGGCCTCCTCGAAGAAGATCAGCTGCTCGGTGGCCGCGTAGCCCTGGCCACCGTGTTCCTTCGGCCAGCCGACCGCCAGCCAGCCGTCGCGGCCCATCTGGCGGATGGTCTGGCGGTACAGGTCGCCGCCTTCCTTGCCGCGCAGCTCGCTGCGCAGCTCGGGAGTCATCAGGTTCTGGAAATAGTCCCGCACCTTGAGGCGCAGGGCGTGTTGCTCGGGGGTCAGATCGACGAACATGTTGCGCTCCTCAGGCCGCGCCCAGGATCAGGCCACTGGTGGGCACGCCGGTACCGGCGGTGACCAGCACGTTCTCCGCGCCGGCGACCTGGTTGACCGAGCTGCCGCGCACCTGGCGCACGCCCTCGGCCACGCCGTTCATGCCGTGGATGTAGGCCTCGCCGAGCTGGCCGCCGTGGGTGTTGATCGGCAGGCTGCCGCCGCGGGCGTGCAGGCCGTCGCGGATGAAGTCCTTGGCCTCGCCGCGCTTGCAGAAGCCGAACTCCTCCAGCTGCGGCAGCACGAACGGGGTGAAGTGGTCGTAGATCACCGCGGTCTGCAGGTCCTGCGGGCCGAGGCCGGACTGCGCGTACAGCTCGCGCGCCACCACGCCCATCTCCGGCAGGCCGGTGATGTCCTCGCGGTAGAACGAGGTCATGCTCTGCTGGCCCTCGGCGATGCCCTGCGAGGCGCCCTTGATGATCACCGGCTTCTGCCGGAGATCGCGGGCGCGCTCGGCCGAAGTGATGACCATGGCCACCGCGCCGTCGGACTCCTGGCAGCAGTCGAGCAGGTGCAGCGGCTCGCAGATCCAGCGCGAGGCCTGGTGCTCCTCGAGGGTGATCGGCTTGCCGTAGAAGAACGCCGCCGGGTTGGTGGCGGCGAAGTCGCGCACCGCCACGGCCACGCGGCCGAAGTCCTCGCTGGTCGCGCCATAGGTGTGCATGTAGCGCTGGGCGAACATGCCGACCCAGGCGGCCGGGGTGTGGAAGCCGTGCGGCATGTACCAGCCGTAGTTGACCGCGTCGAAGATCGGCGCGCCGCCGAAGTCGTGCGGCTTGCCGAAGCGGTACCAGGAGCGCTCGTTCATCGCCCGGTACACCACCACCACCTTGGCCACGCCGGTGGCCACGGCCATCGCCGCGTGCATCAGCGGCGCGCAGGCGCCGCCGCCACCGTGGGGGATCTGCGAGAAGAACTTGACGTTCTTGCAGCCGAGCAGGCGCGCCACCTCGTACTCCGGCACGTTGTCCATGGTGTAGGAGCTGAAGCCCTCCACCTCGGACGGGTCGATGCCGGCGTCGGCCAGCGCGCCCAGGGTGGCTTCCATGGCCAGGCGCAGCTCGGTGCGCCCGGAGTTCTTGGAGAATTCGGTCGCGCCGAGGCCGACGATGGCCGCGCGTCCGGAAATCGAATTGCTGGTCATATCCTGTCTCCTGCGCCTTACGGCAGCACCAGCGTGGCCGTGCCGGTCACGTGGTTGCCCATGGAATTCTTGCCCTTGAGCGTCACCTGCACGGTGCGGCTGGCGGCGTCCTGAGCGGTCACTTCGCCGCTGAAGGTCATGGTGTCGCCCGGGTAGTTGGGCGCGCCCAGCTTGATCTTCAGGTCGGCGAAGCGCGCGGCGGGGCCGGCCCACTCCTCGACGTAGCGCTGCACCAGGCCGCTGGTGGTGAGGATGTTCATGAACACGTGCGGCGAGCCGAGCTCGCGCGCGGCGTCCTTGTCGTGGTGGCCGGGGAAGTAGTCGCGGGTGGCGATGGCGCCGGCGGTGATCAGCTGCACGGTGATCGGGATCGCCAGCTCCGGCAGCGCCTGGCCGGGGAGCACTTCGTCAAATGCCTTGGTTTTCTTCGAGGTCATATTTCCATCCCAGCTTGTCGTTGTTGGCCAGCCAGTCGCCGAGGCGCTCGAGGGTCGCGGCGCTGCCACCAAGGGTGATGCCCAGGGCGCGGCTCCAGTAGAGGTAGCGGTGGATCGGATAGGTCAGGTCGACGCCGATGCCGCCGTGCACGTGTTGCGCCTTGTGGCCGACCAGGTGGCCGGCCTCGCAGGCGAGATACTTGGTCGCCAGCGCCTCGGCAGTCGCCGGCAGGCCGGCGTCGAGGCGCCAGACCAGTTGCCAGAGCGCCGAGCGCAGCGCTTCGACGGCGATATGCGCGTCGGCCATGCTCATCTGCACCGCCTGGAAGCTGCCGATGGCGCGGTCGAACTGGCGGCGCTCGTTGACGTATTCCACGGTGCGGCGGATCTGCTCGACGGAGACGCCCAGCTGCAGGGCGGCCAGCGCGGCGATGGCGCGGCTTTCCAGCCAGTCCAGCGCGGCGACCGGCAGCAGCGCCCCGGTCGGCACCACCACGGAGCTGAAGCACAGGTCGGCGACCGCCTCGCCCTGGGTGAACACCCCGGCGGTCTTGTCGATGCCGGCCACGCGCAGGTCGACCAGCAGCAGGCGCGGCGCGCCGGCAACGTTGGCCAGCAGCAGGGCCTGGCAGACGTTGGCGCCCAGCGGCACGGCGGACGCCGTGCCGTCCAGCTGCCAGCCGCCTTCTACTTCGCTGGCCTCGAGGGCGATGCCCTTGGCGTTGGCCAGACCATCGAGCGCCAGGGTCAGCAGGCGCTGGCTCTCGGCGGCGGCCTGCACGGTCTCGGCGGCGGCGTCAGGGGCGAATTTCGCCAGGGTGGCGGCGGCCAGCTGGTGGCGCCACAGCGGCACCTGGCCGAGCGCGCGGCCCTGGGCTTCCAGCACCAGCATCAGCTCGGTCATGCCCAGGCCGCTGCCGCCGAAGTCCTCGGGGATGGCCAGGGCGTGCAGGCCGGTTTCCACGCAGCTCTTCCACAGGCCGCCCATGAACGGCTCGCCGGAGCCGTCGAAGGCGCGTAGGCGGTCGTCGGTGCAGTAGTCGGCGAACAGGCTGCCGGCCATCTCGGCGATGGCGCGCTGTTCCTCGTTCAGTTCGAAGTCCATGGTCCGTTCCTCACTGCGCGACCGGCCGGAACAGCGGCAGGATCAGTTCGTC
The DNA here is from genome assembly GCF_904426495.1 of Pseudomonas sp. OF001. Classification (NCBI taxonomy): domain Bacteria; kingdom Pseudomonadati; phylum Pseudomonadota; class Gammaproteobacteria; order Pseudomonadales; family Pseudomonadaceae; genus Pseudomonas; species Pseudomonas sp. OF001. The sequence goes on from NZ_CAJGBM010000015.1 coordinate 12,823, forward strand.
GTCGAAGGTGTGGAACTCGACCTGCACGGCCTGGCCGATGGCCAGCTGGTCGCGCTTGACGCCGACCAGGCCGGCGGTCAGGCGCACGCCCTCCTCCAGCTCGATCAGGCCGATCGGGTTCGGGTAGTCGAACGGCGGCACTTCCGGGTAGTGCATGACCACGAACGAATAGATCGTGCCCTTGCCGGAGGACTGCACGCTGTCCCAGTCGAAGGAATGGCAGCTGGCGCACACCGGCGCCGGCGGATGGCGCAGGGTGTTGCAGGCGGTGCAGCGCTGGATCAGCAGCTTGCCTTCGGCGCAGCCTTCCCAGAAGAAGCGGGTGTCGTCGCTGATGCCGGGCTTCGGCCGCTTGATCTTCGGGATGGCGGAGGCGCTGTCGCCCTCGGCGGCCGGCTTGACCGGGTTGGCCGGACGGAACTTGAACACGCGGAACAGCAACTGGCCAACCGGCTCGTCGCCTTCGGGCTGCTCGGAGAAGAAGCTCATCACCAGGGTGACGAAGTAGCCGGTGCCCAGCGCGGTGGTCTTCTCATCGCCCACCGCGTCGAGGCGGGTGGTGTAGTAGAGCTTCTCGCCGAGTTTCACGTAGCGGTCGAAGCTCAGGTCGGAGTTGACCGCCACCACCGAGGCGAAGCCGTTGGCTTCCAGCAGCTTGAGCACCTCGTAGGGGTTGGCGTCGGTGGACCCCGGCGCGTAGTTGTTCTGATGCAGGCCTTCCAGGCACCAGGCCTGCAGCATGGCCGGCGGCGCGACGATGCCGCCGTGCTCCGTGGTGGCCGCGTAGTCGGCGTCGAGGTACAGCGGGTTGTCGATGCCCATGACCTCGCACCACTGGCGGATCATCGGCGCGTTGACCGCGTCCCAGGCGTAGACGCGACCGTACTCGCGTCCCACCATGGCCCGCACGGCGGGCATGAATTCTTGTTCAGCCAAGATGTTCTCCTCGGAGTTGAGGGCGGCCCGCCGCACGGCGGACGCGCCGGCTTCGGTCATTGATGGGCGGAATTGGCTGCGGCGAGGAACGCGGGCGTCTCCCCGCCCCCGTGCAGCAGGAGGTTGCAGCCGCTGGCGTAACCGGCCAGCGGCGAAGCGATGTACAGGCAGGCGTTGCCGATGTCCTCGGGGCTGGCCATGCGCCCGGCCGGGATGGTGCCGGCGACCGCGGCGATGCCCGCCTCGTCGCCGTAGTGCAGGTGAGCCTGCTCGGTGCGCACCAGGCCCGGGCTGACGGTGACCACGCGCACCTTGGGCGCCCACTCCACCGCCAGCGAAGTGACCAGGGCCAGCACGCCGGCCTTGGCCGCGCCGTAGGCGGCGGTGCCCGGCGAGGGACGCAGGGCGCTGATGCTGCCGATGAACACGATCACCCCGCCCTCTTCCTGGCGCTGCATCAGCCGGTTGGCGTGCTGGGCGACGTTGAGCGGGGCGATCAGGTTGAGGCGGATGATGCCCTCGTGGAAGCGCGGCGAGGCCTCGCCGGCCAGCACGTGGGGGCTGCCGCCGGCGTTGTTGACCAGCACGTCGAGGCGCCCGCAGCGCTCCTCGATCACCGCGAACAGGGTGGCCAGCGAGTCGGCGTCGCGCACGTCGGCGGGGAGGAATTCGGCCTGGCGGCCGTCGGCTTGCGGCAGCGCCTCCGGGGCGTTGCGACCGCAGACCAGCACGCGGGCGCCGGCGGCGAGGAAGCTCTGGGCGATGCCCGCGCCGACGCCCTTGGTGCCGCCGGTGACCAGCACCACCTTGCCGGTGTAATCGAGGTTCTGAGTGGCCATTGCATGCTCCTTGATAGCTGCATGGCTTCACTCTAGGGACTGGCCTTCGCCGAACTCGTCGTTCAAACGGACGATGAGTGACGGCCCCGCACCTGCGAACAATCGCCCATCGCTCCCGTCTTGCAGAGAGGTCGCGCATGTCCGCCGACAACCTTGTTCCCGTGCTTCTCGACTTTCCCGCCGAAGGCGTCGCCCGCCTGCGCCTGAACCGCCCGCAGGCCACCAACGCCCTCAGCCTGGAGCTGCAGGCGCTGCTCTCCCGGCACTTCGCCGAACTGGGCGAGGACCCGGCGGTGCGCTGCATCGTCCTCACCGGGGGCGACAAGGTGTTCGCCGCCGGCGGCGACATCACCAGCATGGCCGGGGTCGGCGCCATCGACATCTACCAGCGCCACACCGAGCGGGTCTGGGCGCCGATCCAGCACTGCCCCAAGCCGGTGATCGCCGCGGTGTGCGGCTACGCCTACGGCGGCGGCTGCGAGCTGGCGATGCACGCCGACATCATCATCGCCGGGCGCAGCGCGCGCTTCTGCCAGCCGGAAATCCGCATCGGCATCATGCCCGGCATCGGCGGCACCCAGCGCCTGGTGCGCGCGGTGGGCAAGGCCAAGGCAATGCGCATGGCGCTCACCGGCGCGCCGATCAGCGCCGAGGAAGCCTGGGTCGCCGGGCTGGTCAGCGAGCTGGTCGACGACACCGAGGTGCAGGAACGCGCCCTGGAGATGGCCCGCGACATCGCCGCCATGCCGCCGCTGGCCGCCGAGCAGATCAAGGAAGTGATCCTCGCCGGCATGGACGCCTCGCTGGAGGCGGGCCTGGCCCTGGAACGCAAGGCCAACGCCCTGCTGTTCGCCTCGCGCGACCAGAAGGAAGGCATGCAGGCGTTCATCGACAAGCGCAAGCCGCGCTTCGAGGGGCGTTGAGGGCCTTCCTCAGCAGGCGACCAGCTTGTCCTGCACCGACAGACGCATCACGTAGCCGAGCTTGACCAGCGACGGCCCGACGATGGTCAGCATGTGCGAGCCGACCACCAGGCCGAGGCCGATGGCCTCGTCGAAGCAGTAGGCGCCGAGCACGCCGACGAGCAGGACGACCACGCCGGACACGACCAGGTTGTTGGCCAGATGGAAGACTTTGCTGGGGGATTCAAGCACACCGGACATCTCAGGCACCTCCACAACGGGTTTCAGCAGTTGCGGAAGACCAATCAGGAAACGTGCCAGGCGGGCGGGGGCTTGCAGATCAATAACCTAGCGAAGAGCTCGGGCATTTGCGGTCGAAACGACACGAAAAACAGCTGTCATAGCGACTACACAGGCGAGTCGGAATGACCCGCACGCCTTGCCGTAGGGTGCGCCCTGCGAACCATCCAGTGGGCCGTTTGTCCGCACGCAGACAAGGTGCGCACGGCGCACCCTACCGGAGTATCTTGCCGAACGCCAGACAGGTTTGCCCGGCTAGCTCCCGGAGCTGCCCGGCTGGCCCCTGAGCCGATTAATCCACCTATTCGGCTCATCAGATGAGCCGAATAACCGCCGCAATCGGCTCACGCCCCTCAATCCAACGCCACCACACTGCACAACAACAGCTGCACCAGCGCGGTCTGCCGCTTCACCCCCGTCTTGGCGAACACCGCGCGCAGGTGGCTGCGGGCGGTGTTGCGGCTGATGCCGAGGCGGCTGGCACTTTCCTCGAGGGTCAGGCCTTCGCCGAGCAGCACGGCCAGTGCGGCTTCGGCCGGGGTGAGCTGGTAGAGCTGGCGCAGCAGGGGCTCGGAAGGCTGCGCCGGGCGGCTGCTGTCGCGCAGGATCAGCTCGACGGCCGCGGCGCGGCCGGCCTCGGCGCTGGCGGAAAGGGGGATGCTGCGCACCAGCACGCTGAGGCCGCCGGGCTGGCCGCCGCGATCCAGGGCGATGGCTTCCACCAGGCCGCTGCCGTTGCGGCCGGCGGCGGCCTGCTTGATCAGCCGCCACAGGCGGCGGTCGTCGCGCGGGGCGACGGCTTCAAGCATGCCGTTGTGCAGCTGCAGGCTGTCGCCCTCGGCGAGGATCTCCTCGGCGACCTTGTTGATCCGGCAGATGCCGCCGTTCTCGTCGAGCAGGATCGAGCCGATGCCGATGCGCTCCAGGGTGCCGACGTACAGCCGGCAGGCGCTCTCCACCCGGTCGAGGTGGGCATACAGGCGCAGCGCGCGCCGCAGATGCGGCAGCAACAGGGCGCACAGAGCCCGCTCCGTCTCGCTGAACGGCCCGCTCTGCGGCGGGCGGCTCAGACGCAAGCGGAATTCACGCTCGCGGCCGTCGTCGCTGCGGATGTCGGCGCCCATCATGTAGCGCACCTGCAGCGGTTCGAGAAAATCGCGGTAGATCACGCTGCCCAGCCACTCGCGCTCGTCGATCAACTCCTCGAGCATCACCACGGTGTCGCGCGGCAGGTTGACGAACGGGTCGACCGCGTACAGCGAGCTGCTGTACAGGGCGTGGATGTGCGGCCGCGCCTCGCCGGCGAACACCACCAGGCCGCGATCCTCGGCGCTGGGCAGGCGGATGGTCAGCGAGGCGTAGTTGGCGCGGAACTGCCGGCGCAGGGCGTCGAGCAGGGCGTTCCACGGCTTGTCCTCGAGCAGGCCGTCGTAGACCAGGCCGATCAGCCCCTGCAGCTCGGCGTAGCTGGTGCCTGCAGCGAGGCAAGGGGCGCACGCGCCCCCTGCCCCGTCCATCACAGACCGCCCCGGCGGGCCGCCTCCGGTCCGAACATCGCCGGGCGGAAGCCCGCCACGTTCAGCTTGAAGCCCTTGGGCTGCTCGTTGATCAGGTTGAACGCCAGATAGGTGTTCTCCAGCAGGTCGTGGTACAGGCCGACACCGGCCTGCATCGTCTGGGTCTCGTAGGCGTAGAAGAAGTTGAGCATCGAGGTGCGCCACAGTTCGCCGCGGCTGTCGTAGTTGTCGGCGACGATGGGGAACCAGGTGTCCTCGTCGATGTACAGACGACGCTTGCCGTACAGGTGGCGGTAGTCGGTCTTGAGGGTGCCTTCCAGCACCCACACGCGGTGCTTCTCGTAGCGCATGTGGGTCGGGTCGATATGGCCCGGCTTGAGGAGGTCGGCGTACTTCAGCTCCGGCGAATGGATGCGATAGGCGTTGTAGGGGATGTACAGCTCCTTCTTCTCGACGATCTTCCAGTCGTAGCGCTGGCCGGAACCGTTGAACAGCCGTACCTCGTCCACGGTGATCGAGCCGCCGGTGCCGGGGAACGCCATGTCGAAGCCGTAGCCGGGGGCCTGGCGCACGCGGCGGGTGCCCGGGTCGTAACGCCAGCTCTGGCGCGGCTCGGTCTTGTCGTTCCAGAACTCCATGCCGGTGTTCACCTCGCCCTTGTCGCGCAGCGGCAGCAGGGTCTCGTTGAGGTAGAAGGACGACTGGCCGCTGGTGTCGCCGATGCGCCCCGGCTCCAGGTGCGGCGCCAGGTTCTTCGAGTGCACGCGGCCCCAGTTGACCTTGCCGTCGCGCAGCACATAGGCGTTGTCCGAGACGTATTCCTCGGTCCACGCGCGCACGGTGAACAGCGAGGCGTTCTTCAGCAGTTCCAGACCATTCTTCGGCAGCGGGAACGGCGTGCCGCCGGTCTTGGCCACCACGCCCTCGCCGTCGTCGGTCAGCTGGGCATAGCCGACGTTGGCCTTGGTCGCCTGGCACACGCTGTCGTTGAAGCGGAAGTCGCGATGCGAGGGATAGACCGGCATGCGGAAGGTGTCCGGATACTGCCGGAACAGCGCCTTCATGCCGTCGGTGAGGTGCTGCTCGTACTCGGCCATGTTCGCCGCGGTGATGGTGAACAGCGGCTTCTCGTCCGCATAGGGATCGAGCGGATGGTTGCCGGTGCCCTGGAAATTCACATGGGGCGGCGCGCCCAGCCACTTGCCGGAATACTCCGGAATGCTGCCGTCGGCGTTGCCGGCGCGCTCGGCGCCCATGCAGGTGAGGGTGCTGCTGTCCAGCTGGGCCGCTTCATCGGTCTTGGCCAGTGCCGGCATGGCGAGCGCGAACAGCGCGCCGCAGGCGAACAGGCTGGCGAGTTGCGTGTGCTTCTTCATGGGTCCCTCCCCTTCTCAATAGGTGTACTTGGCGTTCAGCGACAGGTAGTCGCGATCCGCCAGGGTGCGGCCGTTGGCGATGTCGGCCGAGCCGAGGTAGCCGACGTAGGTCAGGCCGACCTGGAAGTTGCCCAGGTACTTGAAGTCGCCGCCGACGGTGATGCGCTTCTCGTCGCGGCCCAGGCCCGAATAGGCGCTGCCGGAGACGTTCTGGTTCCAGAACACCTTGGTGGTCAGGTCCCAGCCGCTGAACAGGCTCGGGTAGTCGAACATCGCGCCGACGCCGACCAGCGTGCTGCCGCGGGTCTGGCCGTCGTACTCGAAGTCGTCGAAGGTGCCGTTCTGAATGCCGCCGGTGACGACCAGATCCTCGACGCTGTCGATGCGCTGGTGCACCACCTCGCCCATCAGCGTGGTCTGGTGGGCCAGTGCGGTCGGGCCGATCATGTACACGGCGTTGAGGTTGCCTTGGATCAGGTTGCCGCGGGTCGGCGCGCCGTTGGACAGGTAGACCGCGGCGTCCTCGCGGTAGCTGAGGTCGCTGCCGATCTGCACCGCATCGCCGAGCTTGGTGCTCAGGCTCAACCCGGTCAGGGCGATGTCGTCGAAGTAGCCGAGCTGGTAGGCCGGCGCGTTGCCCGGCCCGGTACCGCGGCCCACGCGCTTGAGCGAGGAGTACTGGGTGTTGCCGGTGAAATCGAAGAACAGCGCCGGCACCCGGTCGTGGTAGCGGTAGTGGTAGAGGCCGACCTCGGTGTTCTGCGCCAGCTGGTAGCGCAAGCCCAGGCCCCACTGGCCATCGTCATCCGGCTCCACCTCGCCGGCGTAGTTGACCACTGCCCCCCCGGGCAGACGGAAGAACTGCGCGCCCGGTCCGAAGTAGTCGCTGCCGAAGAAGTCGCCCACCGGGTTGATCAGGGTCTCCTCCCACTCGTACTGCCAGAAGCCGACCAGGGTCAGGTCGTCGGTCAGCGAGAAGGATGCCGACAGCTGGCCGACCGGCAGGTAGGCGTCCTTGGCCTCGGTGCCCGGCACGTTGAACTTGGTGGCGTCCACCGGCGCCTGGCCCTGGCTGATGTTCGGCCAGAACAGGCTCTCGCCCCAGGCCACCAGGTGGCGACCGGCCTTCACCGACAGGTAGCGGTCGTCGAAATTCCAGCTACCGAACACGAAGGCGTCCAGCAGTCGGAACTCGCCGCCGCTGCGCTCGCGGGTCTTCTCGATGAAGTGGTCGTGGGCGCCGAACTTGTTGACGGTGGCCGGCGAGTCGTTGTCGTTGCTGCCGTGGTAGGCCGCATCGTAGAAGTGGCTGGCGCGGACCATGGCGCCGACGTTGTCGTGGCGCAGCAGCGCCTCGCCGAACAGGCTGACGCGGTTGGTGATCAGCGAACCACGGTCGAAGTTGCGCGTGCCGTCGTCGGAGTTGATATCGTTGAGGTACTCGTCGGCGGGCTTCTCGGTCCGCACCGAGGCGGTGTAGTTCACCGTCAGCGACGATTCGAGGGTGGTCGACTCGCCGAGTTCGAGGGTCGGCAGGGCGCTCGCCGCCCCGCTGCTCAATGCCACGGCCACTGCGAGCAACTCGCGCAGGTACGGCGGCTGGCCGGCGCGCCGGCACTCCTTTCTTGCTGCCTTGGGCATACTGCCTCCGGATTATTGTTTTTCTGGCATTGCAGGCCCGCGCTCGGACAAAGCCACCACGCGGGCAGGTCCATGACCCCGCCGCGCGTGAATCCGGCGCGGCGGGGACGGGTCCAGTGTGGGAATGGGCGGGTGGGTGACACATCACCCATTTGAGGGATATCCGGGCGATTGCAGGCGCCAGAGAGGCCTTTGCGCGCCCGGCGCGCGGGAGGGGCAGATCAGTCCGCGATGATGAACAAGTTGTCGCTGTCAGGCGCTTGGATCACACGCATGGCCCCCGGGCTCAAGCGCAACTCGCTGGCATCGTCATGCACTCGCGATAGCGCAACTCCTTGCTGCCGATGCTCGTACCAGTATCCGTCGGTACAGAGCAGCAGTTCGGTACCGGTCGCTAGCATCGTCACCCGATGCTCCGGGGCGCAAAAACGTCGGGCATTCAAGGAGCGGGTCAGCAGATGTCTGGACGCGGGATCACTGGCCTGCGGGGTCGAGTGATAGAAGGGCTGTCTGCTCAGGGTGTGCGGGATCGTCAGCCAGTCGATTTGCCCATCGGGCTGACAGACTCCGGCCAGGCAGTCGCCGACATGCAGGACATCCAGCCGACGGCTGTTCAGATCGAGCCGCACGCAGCAATAGCTGGCGATTTCGTGCAGGTAGTGCTGACGCAACTCACGCTGCCGCGCCTGCATCAAGCGAACGAGTGCGGATGCTTCAGGCGGTTCGTCCGCCGCCAAGGCATCGGTGATGATGCTAATCGCCCAGTGCCTCGCAAGCGCCTGCCCCTCGCCACGTTCGGCTCCGTCGACCAGCATGGCCAACAGGCAGTTTCCCTTGCGCCCCACAGCTGCTGCATCGTTGTTGGTGCGCGTCTGAGATCCTTGTTGGCTGGTCCACTCCACGCGCATCAGCCGTGTTCCCCGGCCAGCGCTTCCAAGCGGGCGAAAAGCAGCGCCTCGCGCTCCCGGGAGCCATAGGCCTGACTGGCGACGGCGTACTCGAAATCGGCATCAGCGAGCAAACTGGACAGTTCCCGAGCAATGTAACTGCGCACCTCGGCAGCCGCAGCGCGGATCTCTTCCAGCAGCTCCTCCCTCCCGTCGACCAGGTTGAGAATGTCCTCGATATCCCGGCTGGACAGTGCATCGCCACCACCACGTCCTTTATAGGCCTCCAGCTTGGTGGCGACAAAGTAGACGGGGTGGACCAGATTGATGGTGGTCTCCTTGTCCAAGGCATAGACCGTCGAGGTCGCCATCGCCTCCCGGTACCAGCGGTTGCTGAAACCCAGCACCTGCTCGTCGTCGGGCATGAAGTCGACGCGCAGATCGCCCAGGCGCATGGCGCAGATCGGAAAGTCGTCATCCATCTCCGCGACATCCAGACGGAAACCACGCCGGATCAGTTGCTCTTGCAGAGAGGAGAAGCCTGTGTAGCTCATGACATGCACGATCAGGTCGACATCGTCGGTGCTGCGCACCTGCTCGCGGGTGAAGGCATCGGTCAACAGCAGGCCGGTGGTGCACCCACCGACGAAAGTCATCTGCCGACACAGATCCGGTCCCAGAGCCTTGGCGACCAGCTTGAGCATGTCTCTCTGGGTGTTGAATGTCGTCATCGGATCTCTAGGCGCTCCTTGAGCAGGCTCGTGGCCAGATTGCTCTCGCGCGGCTGGCCAAGGCGGATGGCATCGATCAGCGCCATCAGCGCGTACATCTCCGGATCCCGCTTGGCGGCATAGGTCGCCGTCTTGAACAGCGGCTCGACCTTCAGCCCCTTGGTGTTGCCGTAGGCATCGGGCCAGACCAGCAGGTGCTCGCCGGCACTCAGCAACCTGCCCGCCAGCACCGGAGCAGCGAAGGAAGTGCCGATGCCCCTGGTCAGCTCCCCGGCACGCGCAGGGAACACATATTTCAGACCATGAACGATAAACTCCAGCAGCACCCTGGTATTGGCACGCGGCACGCCCAGCTTGCGATCCTCCCTGGCCAGACCGATGTCCATGCAATGCTTCAGCGAGCGGTTGATCTGCGTCTTGCTGATGCCGGTCTGCAGCTCCAGGGCGCGCGCCGTGTAGAGCGACGGACTTCCGACCGGCAGTGCAGCCAGATCCACCTCGCCCGGATATTCCGGGGCGTTCTCCTCACTCCAGTCCTGCCAGTCGTGGGGCCAGGCCTTGTCCGAAACTTCTGCACGGGCAGCCATTTCCTGCCGCTGCAGGCAGACCAGTTTCAGCAGCACCCCTATATCTTGACTTTTCATGACCACCACAGAGCCAGTGTCCCAGGTCCCGGGACCTGGGACAATGCTCATTGAGAGAAACCAGAAAAGCAAGAACCACCTGTCGAACACATCACGACAACCCAGATGTCAGGGCCAGAGCTCCAACGACGGCCAGAGAGAGCGACCGACCCACTCATCACCCCGCCGGCGCGTTGAATCCCACCCCAAAGTCATGACCCCACACGCTCACCTCGCTGGCCTCGTAGACGCTGTGCCGCGTCCAGTCGAGGACCAGGCCGCCGAAGCCGTACTCGATGGCGAAGCCCGAGGGCGTGTCCATGTAGAAGGAGGTCATGCGGTCGTTGACGTGCTGGCCGAGGGTGGCCATCAGCTTGACGCCCGCGCGCTGCATGCGGTCGTGGGCGCGGCCGACTTCCACCAGGTTCTCCACCTCCACCATCAGGTGCACGCAGCCGCTGGGCACCGGCGCGCCGAACAGCGCCAGGCTGTGGTGGCGGCCGTTGTTGCAGTGCAGGAAGTAGATGGGGATGGCCGGGGCGTCCGGCGCCGGCTGGAAGCGGTGGATGTCGGACAGGCCGAAGCCCATCACATCGCGCAGGAAGGCCCAGGTTTCATCGAAGTTCGACGCCGGCAGCACGGTGTGGCCCATGCCCAGCTCGCCGGTGACGAAGCCCGGCACGCCGGCCGGCGAGACGAAGCGGCGAAAGTCCGAGCGCACGCCCCATACCAGCTCGTGCAGGTTGCCGGACGGGTCGCGCAGGCTGGCCAGGCCGTTGACCCGGCGCACCGCGCACAGCTCGGCGCAGCCGCGCTCGAACGGCACCCCGGCGCGCTCCAGCTCCGCGCAGGCCTGCTCGAAGGCTTCCTCGCCCGCCAGCTCCCAGCCGCTGGCCACGTAACGGTCGGCCGGCCCGCCTGAGACGAACAGGCGGAACGGCCGCTCGTCCATCTTGATATAGAGGTCGCCCAGCGGCCCCTCCTCCACCATCATGCCCAGCACGTCCTCGGCCTGCCGGCGCCAGGCGTCCAGGTCGCGGCTCGACGCCACCACGTAGGCCAGTCCACGAATGTCCATCATCGGATTCTCCTCGTCGCGGCGCCGGGCGGGGCCACCATGGCGGCGTATGAACACCCCCTGTAGGGGCGAATTCATTCGCCAAACCACTCCGCGAAGGCGAATGAATTCGCCCCTACAGGAGACCGCGCCCGGCGCACTATTCGGCAATCAGCCGCGCAGGTGGCGCAGTTCCGGCTTCACGCCGACGTAGTCCATGTCGATCTCGTGCTCGTAGCGGCGGGTCGACTCCTCGGACGCCTCGTTGATCGGCTGGAAGAACTGGTCGTACCACTTGCGCGCGTGGTAGATCGGCCCGTCGCTTTCGCAGAGCATCGGGTTGCCGATGCGCACCTTGTTGTCCCAGATGGCCACGTCGGTGCCCAGGGCGACCTGCTGCAGCTCGGTCCACTCGGCGATCAGTTGCTGGTTCTCCGCCTTGCTCAGCCCCGGGATGTTCCTGGTGGCCACGCCGAAGTGCAGGGTGAAGCTGTTGTGGTCGATGGCGGTGTTGCCGACGATGTAGATGGTCTCCATGTAGTGGCCCTTGTACGGCCCCTTCAGCGACACCAGCAGCACGCCCGGCCCGTAGTAGGTGGCGTAGGTGATCACCGCCTCGCCCGCGCTCATGATCCGCGAGCCGGAGATCTGCACCTGGGTGGCCTTGTGGTCCTCGAACAGGTTGGCGAAGAACAGCGACGGCGACTGGTGCGTCTCGTCGAAGTGCCCCATGTCGACGATGTTGTCCACCAGCTCGCGGCTGTTGGCGTTGATCACCCACTCGGCCCAGCGCATCTCGCTGTACTCCGGCGAATACAGCTCCTCGAGGCGCGGGATCTCCTGGCCCTCGATCGGCGGGTTGCCGTCCGGGTCGTGCCAGATGAACAGCGCCTCGTTCAGCTCGGCGGTGGCCCAGCGCCCTACCCGCGCCTTCGGCGGCACGCGCTTGCAGTAGGGAATGCTCACCGCCTTGCCCTCGCGGTCGAACTGCCAGCCGTGGAACGGGCAGACCACGTTGTCGTTCTCCAGGCGGCCGTGGCTGAGGTCGCCGCCCATGTGCGGGCACCAGGCGTCGAGCACCTGCAGCGCGCCGTCGGAGGTCTGGAACACCACCAGGCGGTAGCCGAAGGCGTTCACCGTGTGCGGCTTGCCGTCCTTGTACTTCTGGGCCGAGCCCAGGCAGTGCCAGCCGCGGGCGTAACGCTCGGGGATCGGGTCGGCGATGATCTTGGCGCGATTCATGGACATGGTCGGGTCTCCTGGGCTCAGAGGAAGCTGTCGGTGGTGGTCTGGTCGGTGAGGGCGATGAAGCCGAAGGCGCGGCCGAACAGGTCGACGTTGTTGGCGATGTGCGCGCGGCCGGTGAACACGTCGAGGAAGATCCGCGTCAGCGGATTGCTCCGGTAGGTGCCGGTGGCGCCGCAGCAGCGCAGCAGCTCGTTGATGTGGTGGGCGCACTCGTTGGCCACCTGGGCGAGCTGGTAGCGCTGGCGCAGCCGCTCGTTGACCGGCGCCGCCTCGCCGCGCTCGGCCCAGGCCATCTGCACCTCGTAGTGGCGCTTGCGGTTCTCCACCATCTGCTCGTGGGCGACCACCGCGCGGGCGTAGGCCAGCTGCGCGTTGGGATCGTCCACCGTGCGCATGCCGACGTTCTTGCTGATGCCCTGCTGGGCGTAGTCCTTGAAGTGCTGGATGGCTGCCGCCAGGCCGCCGATGCAGGCGTTGGACACCGCCGGGATGAACATCTGCGCGAACGGCACCCGGTACAGCGGCGCGCTGTTCAGCTCGCGCCCGGGGTTGGCCGCGTCGTCGTGCTGCTGGGTGGCGTGGGTGCGGTGCAGCGGCACGAAGGCGTCCTCCACCACGATGTCGTGGCTGCCGGTGCCGCGCAGGCCGATGACGTCCCAGTTGCGCTCGATGCGGAAATCGCTCTTGGGCACCAGGAAGGTGCGGTAGCTGTTGCCCTTGCCGACGCCCGGCGTCAGGTTGCCGCCGAGGAACACCCACTCGCAGTGCTCGCAGCCGGTGGAGAAGCCCCAGCGCCCGCTGATGCGGTAGCCGCCCTCCACTTCCGTGACCCTGGCCACCGGCATGTAGGTCGAGGCCACCAGCGTCGAGGCGTCCTCGCCCCACACCTCCTGCTGCGCCTGCTCGGGGAACAGCGCCAGCTGCCACGGATGCACCGCCACCACGCCGTACATCCAGGCGGTGGACATGCAGCCCTCGGCCAGCGTCTGCTGGATCTCGGCGAACACCTTGGGCCCGAACTCGAAGCCGCCGTGGCGTTTCGGCTGCATGACGCGGAACAGCTGCGCCTCCTGCAGCGCGGCGATCACCTCGTCGGCCACCTTCAGCTCGGCCTCGGCCTGCGCGGCACGCTCGGCCAGCAGCGGCACCAGCGCCCGGGCACGGGCCACCATCTGCTCGGGGGAAATTCTTGTTGTTTGCTCCATCGACTCACCCATGGTCGTGCGGGAAGAAGTCGCGGGCCGCCAGCGTTTGCGCAGCGGCTCGCCCTGTGTGACACGGGACGGATTCTTTGGCGGGGGCCGGGGGGCGACATCATCCGAATGGAGTAGCCGCGCGGGTAGTGGGGGTTTTGTTGATCTGGAGCAAGGAATGAGATGTAAAAAGGGCGGCTGGAACAAGATTAGGCAAGGAGGAACAGGCCTTGGTGTGCCACATAAGTGTTGTAACGCCAGGAGTGACGGTTGTCATACTTCTGTGATAAATCTACTCTCATGCCTTTAGCCACCAAAAACATAGGGATTTTTTGTAATGGTGCATGTATCTACCCTATCCCCTCTCCCCCGCGACAGCATCTGCATGTCAGTCGAATCAATACGAGATATGCCTGTGCTCGAGGACGCTGCGTTGAAAAGCGCCTCCGGATGCTCACTTACGACTAGCAAAGCCTGCGTCTTCACCACTTTTCACTTTGTTTGAAATTCGCTCAGCCGCTTTTTCGCACAGAGTTCATGAGTGACATGGCTACAGATTTAGTTATTAACCCTCAGCCCACCAATTTATTCGCGCGCCATATAAAAGCACAACAATCAGGCCAGCTTAATCGGACTTAACAAAATGACCGAAGAGAATATATCAAAACTACTAACAAATATTGATTCACTTGTAAGTCACACCTATCACTTCCAGCTAGATATATCCAAGCCAGAAGGAAAAAGCCACAAAGGGATCGCAATAAACTACACAGACATTCAGGAAAGAAAGAGCGATTTTATAAGAGAGTTAAGGAATACCGTTTGCGGCTGGGTTTATGGAAAGAAAAAATACCACCAGCTATTTCAAAAAGAACTGGAGAAGAGAGGGTATGATTATCAAAATGCCTCTTCCCATATTGACAATCTGGCAAGAGAAAAATTTCGAAAAGGAATCCCTCAAGGCCAGTTTGGCGAACTACTGCTTTTCAACTTTTTACAGTTTTTCTTTGGCGCCCCCGCCTTGCTTAGAAAAATGCCCTTAACAACGAGCCGAGGGCATGAAAGATTTGGGGCGGATGCAATACACTTCAAAAAGCAAGACGGCCAAAACATTATATACATTGGTGAATCAAAAACATACAAATCCATATACAAATTCAACACAGCACTAAAGGATTCTATAGACAGCATCTTAAACACATTTAGCTCCTTGCAGGATGAGCTCCTCCTTTACACGTACGACGACTTTATGGACCCCTCACTGCAAGAAGTTGCCGAGTCTTACAAAGAAGGCGGACTCGCAAACGTGAAGCACGAACTTGTTTGCCTAATATCATACAATGAAAATAACAGTCCTTCCGCAAGTACGGAGCAAGAGATCAAGGAAAATATAAAGAACATCGTGCTCGATAGATTGACCTCCTCACCTGACGAACTAACCAGCGGAATAGGAAAGCCCATCCTCAATAGAATTCATTACATTATTTTTCCATGCTGGGAAATGGATAGCCTACTTGATGGATTTGACGCATGAATAGCATAAATAAAACCCAGCGGGAAGTCGTTAACGCTCTTCTTGAAGCAGAGCATATAAATTACGCAATTAAGCTGGGACTGATAAACCGCAATCCCGTAACTCTGGAAAGGCCGGCCCTAGCGCAAGCGGTTTCATTAATTGACAAGCTATCCAGAAGCAACCAAGAGTTTGCAAAGCGCGTCTCAGTACTGGCCATTGCGTTAACCTGGGAATACGCGAACGGCGATTACCGAGATTCTCTTAGAGAAATATTTATCACCATGCTGAGTCGAATGGGAATTGCACCCGCGACAATTCTTATTGACGAGGAATTCAAAAGCAGCGGCAAATATAGCCCATTCTCAAGCTACATAAACAAGATTTCCATTCTCGCAAACCAGATAAGCCATGAAGTCACCCTAAACAATCAAATATATTTGCTCACTGAATTCCAAAAGGAGGTTTGGGATTCGATAGACAAAAACAAGATAACGTGTATTTCCGCCCCAACATCGGCCGGGAAATCATTCATTATTTACTTAAAGATAATTGAAAGGCTTGCGAGAAAAAAAGTTCGGATAATATACATAGTACCAACAATCAGCTTGGTTGCTCAAGTGACAAGGGATCTAACCAATTTGATTAAGGAGTTCTCTCTCGAAGGTATTGAGGTTTACACGGGGATCCAGGAATCCCCTCCGAAATGCTATATATACGTATTGACCCAAGAAAGAGCCATTTCAGGGTTCAACGAAACCAATCATTTCAATGAAATTGACTTGCTCGTCGTTGATGAAATCCAGAACATTGAAAGAGTTGCTAGCGATGGAGACCAAAGATCAAAAATACTATATGACTTCCTCAAGGAAATTAAGCATCAAACAAAGACGGAAAAAATCATACTAAGCGGGCCGCGCCTCAAGAATATCGGAAACTTAGGTTATGAAATTTTTGATGAGGTATCATATGAGGCGGAAACAAAACTTCCGCCCGTTGTCAATGTAACCTATTCCATCGCCAAGACCGGAAGGACGTATCTTCTAAATCAATATAGCGATATATCAGAACAACCAAGATCAATTAAAATTGAGAACTCCAGCAACATCAGCGGGCTAGGAGGAACCCTTTATAATGAAGGGTTCCATAGTTACTTACTTTCAATCCTGAGCAAGGTAGATAAAGATAAGAGCAATCTAATATTCTCGCCAACCGCCATTCAAGCAAGAAAGACCGCAAATTATCTAGCTGATCACAAAGCGCCCGCAAAAGACCCAAAACTAGAATCGCTATCGAAATACATCGAGTACTTTGTTCATCCGGATTACGACTTGGCCAAGATGGTCAAGTGCGGAGTGGCATATCACACAGGAAAACTCCCTTTGCATATCCGGTCAGTAATTGAGGAGTCATTTGCAAAGGGCTCTATAAAAAATATTGTTTGCACAACAACTTTGATGCAAGGCGTAAACTTCCCCGCCTCCACCATCTTGGTTAGAAATCCGTACCTGTTCGTTAAAAGAAAGAGCAACTCCGAAAACGTTAAGCTTTCAAATTATGAATTCTCAAACCTGCGAGGCCGTGCCGGCAGACTGCTAAAGGAATTCATAGGAAGGACCATAGTACTGGACGAGTCATCTTTCGAAGTTGAGTCAAATCAAGAAAGCCTTTTTGAGCAAACAGAGAAAGAACTTACTGCCGGCTATGGCGAATACTTCGATAGATTTCGATCAGAAATAGAGGAAGGAATCAAAAACCAGCAACCCATTGACGAAGGAAAAGAAAAAAGCCTACTAACGCATATCAGGCAGACAGTATTTAGACATGGGAATAACAGCCTTGCCAGACTGGAAGAGGTTGGGATAAACCTCGATAAAGAAAAAATATCGAAAATCATAGAGTCTCTAGCCCGCATCGAAGTACCCAAAGAGGTCGTACTGAAAAACAGATACTGGGACCCTCTTGATTTAGAGATTATTTTTCAAGCATTAAAAAGCAGAAAACTAAAGCCACTTCCAAGAAATATTTGGGATCAAAACCTTCTTGACTCCTTAAAGAACTCATTAGCCACATTTTCAGAAATAATGCCTTACTATTTTAAGCGCTACATCGGAGACCCAAGCGGAGACGCCGAAATGCGCAGTAGATACATATGGAGCATATGCAGATATGCCACAGACTGGGGGCGTGAAAATTTGCTCCGGGAGATACTATCGGAAAGAAATTTCACAGAGAACTCAAGTGATGAGATCGACAAAGCAGTTCAGACCATATCTTCAAAAGCCTGCTTCGGCTTGCCAATGTTGCTAAAGCCATTAGCTGACATGTCGCCAGAGGACAATGCCGTTCTCAGCATTATAGAAAATGGCGCGCACCACAAGATCACAAAATTTCTTATCTCCAAAGGCGTCCCTAGAGATACTGCAATTTATTTAAAAAACAAGCACCTTTCAATGTTTGACAAGGATAATTTGGATTTCAGAGAGGTGCAAATCTACCTCTCCGAATTAAGGAAAAATATCTCCCCCTGGATTTCAATTCAAATTGAGAGTGCCTGCCTTTATTAATGTTCCCACCTGATCCGTTATTGGTGACTTTACCAATATTGGCCGGGGCAAATAGCCCCGGCCTCTCTGTTTCCCGTTTTTCCCGTGCTCAATGGAACAGGCTGCCGGCGACCAGCGTCAGGTTGCTCAGAGTGTGCTTGAGGCGGTCACGTTGTTCGGTGAAGGCTTGTTTGCCCTGCGGGTTCTTCTGCACGGCATTGGGCAGCGGCCAGTGCTCGTCCCACTTCAGCCCGCATTCATCGGGCCGAATCATCGCCTTCTTCTGTGAGGCGCCGGGTAGTCAGTGCCGCGCGCTGCTCGATCAGGGTGGCAATCTGTTCGATCAGTGGCTCTCCCGCAAACATGGGCGTCGCCTGCAAGGTGCGCGCAGCCCTGGGCAGCGCCTGCGCCATGCCAAGGATTCGCTTGCGGGTCTGGGCGCGTGCCAGCCCGGCGGCCTCGGCGAATTGCTCCCAGTGCCGGAGCTGGACCTCGCTGAACTTGTACTTGCTGCCCAGCTTCATCGCCATCTTCGGGGTGAGGCTCGGGTAGATGGCGGTCGACAGCACGTCGTAGAGCGGCGCCAGGGTCGGTGCCGCTCTGGATGATGGGGGGGCGAACAGCAGCGAGAAGTTCTTGGCGTGCGCATCGTGGTTGCCGACCAGGGCGTTGAACACCACATAGTCCAACAGACGCAGCACCTGGGGGGCGCTGGGACGGGTGATGCGCCGCAGCAGATCGAAGCAGGCTTTCAGGTCGGGGCCGCCCTCGTTCTGATACTTCATTTCCGGTACCACGCCGAGCGCCTGGCAGAAATCCTCCTGATGCAGACGTATCAGGCTGCCTTGTGCGTCGCGCTGGCGGTCATAGCGTGCGACCAATAGGAAGCGGCGGTCGCCAGCCTGATGAATCCGCGCTTCGGCGCTTGGCAACTTCATCGCCTGGGCCAGGGCGAGACAGAAGCCTTCGTTGAGCACCGTATTATCGAGGGCGTGGATCGGCGGCTTGAGGATATGCGTGCTGGGCTGTCCTCCCAGAGGCAAGCCGATGCGCTGCCCGTCGAACACCACCGGCAGCTTGTCCTGAGCGCCGGCGAGCGACAGGCGCAGGCCGTCCTGACCGGCCAGCATCGGGCGACGGGGCAGCTCGTCGAGGATCGCGGACAGTCGTTGATCGTCCAGCCACGACACCTCGCCCGCGCCGGCGACCTGCGGGACTGCATCCTTCGGCAGCAGCGTGATGGCCCCGGCGCACTCGCCGCCGATGGCATCCAGCAGGGCGAAATCGTTCTGCCTCGATACCTGGAACCGTTGGGCGATCAAGCGCCGCAGATGGCCTTCCGGTAACAGCCCGGCAAAGAAAGGCCGGGTACGAATGTCATCGAAGGGGGCCGCCTGCAGCGGCAGGGAGCACGACAGCGCTACCGCGTCGGGGTTCGCCAGCCAGCTGGGGTGATACGCAAAGCTCAGGCGACCATCCACCAGCGCCAAGGTGCCGACCTGCTCGGCGAACAGCCAGACTTCGAGTTCATGCGCCATGACGAGTGGGCTCTGCTGGAGTCGGAGAACCCGCCAGTCCGTCCAGTCGGACCCGGCCGCCCAGGGCATCGATCACGCGGAGCACCTGCTCCAGCCGCACCGTGGGCTTGCCGGCCTCCAGATCGACCACGAAGCGCACGCCCACCCCGGCGGCCAGGGCCAGATCGGCTTGCGTCAGGCCCAGTTGCTTGCGTGCGGCTCGCAGGGCTGCGCCGAGCGCTTGTGTGGAGTCGATAGGAATCATGGCGTACTCGATTGTTTTCCCGATCGGGAAATTATTCGACCGAAACCGCGCCAACGCAAGCCAATCTTCCTGATCGGGAAGATTGGGCGCATTCAGGCGGCTGTACGGGCGATTAATTCCCGATCGGGAATGGGATGCGGGGGATCGCCGCATCGGCCACCGGCGCGCACCGCGCAGGGCCGATGCCCCTGGTAACGGCCCAGGCCATCCCGCGAGCCGATCTATGCCTCGCGATACGGCGCCGCCTGAACCGCTGACGGATAGGGCCAGAGTGCACAGGCCACCTCCGCCAACACCTCCCCCCTGGCCAGAATCTCCCGCTCCGCCCAGTCCTCCAGCGCATGCAGCTCGCGGCTCAGCCCCGGCTGGCCGTACCTGAGCAGCTCCGCCTTCTTCACCTCCCACGGCGAGCGCGACAGCGCCGGGTTCAGGCTGCCGGCGAGCAGCGTCAGGTTGCCCAGGGTGTGTTTGAGGCGGTCGCGTTGTTCGGTGAAGGCCTGTTTGCCTTGCGGGTTCTTCTGCACGGCTTTCGGCAGCGGCCAGTGTTCGTCCCACTTCTGCGGCAGGATGTGTTCGATGGCAAACGCGGATGGCTGGGCTTCCGCCGCGCTTTCTTGGTTGCCGAGCGCGGCGTCGAGGGCTTCCAGCACGGCGCGCACGCGGTACTGCGGCCACCACTGGTACAGCGGGTGGTCGAGTATCGCCCGCTTGAGTTCGGCATCGGTGGGGAAGCGCGCGCCCTCGCCTTCGCTGGCCAGCAGGAACTGCTCGACGGCGCGGGCGCTGATGTTGCCCCGGACCTCCAGATGGCGGATCAGGTCGAGGAACGGGCGGTTGTAGTTCTTGCTGGTCAGGCCGCAGATCATGCGGCGGAACAGGAAGGATTCGAGCACGTCGAGGATCGACTCGAACTCGTTCTCCTGCTGCGGGCGCAGCTGCCGGCTGCACAAGAGCAGCAGCGGATAAATCGCCGAGGTGTCGAGCGTCTCCAGGCGCTTGAGGAAGCGCGCCAGGTGCGAGCCCGATTCGGGGCTGGCGAACTCGCGGAAGTGCTCGGCGTAGCCGGCGAGCAGCGCCAGGTGTTCGCGGGCGCTGGTGGCTTCGCCGATCAGGCACGAGCGCCAGTCGTCGGTGTACTGCACGTAGTGCTTGTACTCGTCGAACAGGTGCACGAAGCGGACGTCCCGGCGCATGGCCAGGGTCAGGAAGTGGCGGATGAAGATGTCGATGCGCGGCCGGCTGTCGCGGCCCTGGCGGACTTCCTCGCGCCAGAACTCGCCGTCGAACTGCGCCCAGCAGGTGCGGTACAGCAGGTCGATGTCGTCGCCTTCGGCCTGGGCGCGGCGGAACAGGAAGTTCTTGATCAGGTCGGCCGGCAGCAGTTGGGTGCCGCGGGCGTTGAGGGTCTCGAAGATCACCTGGGCTTCGTCGTGCTCGCCGAGTTCGATCACCACGAACTGCAGGCCCTTCTGCACCACCGCCCAGAGCGCCTCGAGGCGGTCCTCCAGCTCCAGGCAGGGGCGTTCCTCGACCGGCTGCGCCAGCCAGTCGGCGAACTGTTCGTGGAAGTACAGGTAGGCGCCGGCGATGCCCTGCTCCAGGTCGACGGCCTCGCCGGCTTCCTGCAACTGCGCCAGCAACGCCTCGGGGCTGCCGGCCCGGTGCACCAAGGCGTAGGCGCGGCGGTCCAAGTTGGTCGGCAGCAGCTTGCAGAGCTCGTCCGGGCTGTCGACCAGCGCGGCGCGGTTGGAGACCAGCGAGTCGAAGCGCTCGAAGTAGCGCGCGCTGCCGAGGCTCCCGCACAGGTCGCGCAGGGCGATCAGCAGCAGTTGCAGGGTGGTGAAGCGCTGCTGGCCGTCAATGACCTGGCGCAGCTGCACCCAGCCGCTGGCGTCGAACAGCTGCTCGATCACCACCGCGCCGAGGAAGTGCGGACGCAGGCGCTGGCCGGCCAGCGCTTGGTCGAGCAACCGCTCGAAGTCGTCCCACAGCGGCTGCCAGTTGCACTCGCGCCGCCAGACGTAGGGGCGCTGGAACAGCGGGATCTGGTAGCACACGGTGGGCTCGAAGATGCGCATCAGGGGACGGCTGTTGGCTTCCATGAACAGGTTCCTGCAGAGGGTTTCGAGAATCGGCTGGCCCGGATCATACACCGCCTGCGTCGGCGTGCATGGCTCCTGCCTGCGCCGCGCACGGCGCCCCAGGCGATGAACGGCAGGTCGCGCAGTTCGGCCCCGCCTGCCGGCGGGCAGCCGTGCCGCCGCGGCGGCGGACAGGCCGCGCGTCGCCCGAAGATGCCCATCCAGACGCGCGCGCCCCGGGCGGCGAATCGGCGGCGGCAGTCGGCCCGCGGCAGCGGCCGTAGCACGCACCGGGCCGGGCGCGAGAGAAGCGGACGAACGGCCGCGCCCGCGGCAGCAGGGCGGACCCAGTCTGCTAGCGTTACGGCTGACGGAACCCGTGCAGGGTTGCCGGACAGCCGATGCCCAACCCGGTGCCCCTGCATCGAAAGATCATGATGGAGCCCGATTCCTGATTCCGGGAGGCATCCCATGAAGCTGTTGAAAAGTCGATCCATGCAGTTGTGCTGTGCCGTCGCCGTGCTCTCGGCCGTGTCCGCCACGTCCGTGGTCATCGCGCAAAGCGAAAGCGATACCCCGCCCCCGCTGATGGTGATGAAGGGCGTTAAGGACGTGCAGACCCCCGAGTTCAAGCAGTACCAGTACGGCATGCCGCTGGACATCTCCAAGGTGGTCAAGGTCGAGTACTTCATTCCCGACAAGGCCAAGACCTACTGCGGAGCCATTCCCGCGGCCATGACCTACGAGGACTCCAAGGGTGAAAAACGCGGCCTGGTCTACCTGTACCCGGAGACCTCCGGCTGCACCAACTAGGGCATGAAAGGCGCAGTCACGACCGGCGCAGTTGCGGCTGCGCCGGCCGGCTGCAGGTGAATCCCCCCAAGCACCTCAAGGAAGCCGCAGGGCCACCGCGCCGAGCGCGATGACGCAGGCGGCGGCGATGCGCACCGCACTCAGCCGTTCCTTGAGGATCAGCCCGGAGATGGCCGTGGCGAACAGGATCGAGGTTTCCCGCAGGGCGGCGATCACCGCCACCGGGGCCTGGGTCATGGCCCACAGCGCCAGGCTGTACGAGGCGATGGTGCCGAAGCCACCGATCAGTCCGTAGTGCCAGTTGCCGCCGAGGTAGCGGACCAGCGCCCCGCGCCTGTGCAACTGCGCCAGCGCCCAGGCGACCAGCGCCAGGCCGCTGAGCAGGAAGATCCACAGGCCATACGCGACCGGCGCCCCGGACAGGCGTACGCCGACGCCGTCGATCAGGGTATAGCCGGCGATCACCCCGGCATTGGCCAGCGCGAGTCCCAGCCCGGGGCTGCCGGCGAGCCCGCGTCCGGCCATGCCGAGGATGCCGCCGCAGATGATCGCGATGCCCAGCCAGGCGCTGCCGCTCAGCGGCTCGCCCAGCCAGTAGATACCGAGGACCGCGACCAGCAGGGGCGCGCAGCCGCGCATCAGCGGGTAGGCATGGCTCATGTCGGCGACCTGATAGGCCCTGGCCAGCAGGGCGTAATAGACCACCTGGAGCAGTACCGACGCGGCGATGTACGGCCAGCTCGACGCGGCCGGCTGGTCGAGGAACGGCAGCGCCACGCCGGCGAGCAGCGCGGCCGAGCCGGCGACCAGCACGGTGGTGAGCAGCTTGTCGCTGCCGCCCTTGACGATGGCGTTCCAGGAGGCGTGCAGCAGGGCCGCGAACAAGACGATGCCGTAGACGGTCACGAGGGAGTCCTTGCGGGATGGCTCTCCAGTGTATAGCCGCGCCGGTGAAACTTTGACGGCCGGCGCCGCTCAGCCCACCGCCGCGCGCAGCCCGCCCTCAGGGCCGTGGGTTTACCGATACACCGGATGGCGACGGCACAGCTCCACCACCTGTTCGCGGACACGCTGGGCGACCTGCTCGCTGCCACCGGATTCCAGTGCGTCCAGCACGTCACAGAGCCAGCCTGCCAGTAGCTCGCACTCCGGCACGCCGAAGCCGCGGGTGGTCACGACCGGGGGGCCGATGCGCAGCCCCGAGGTCACGAACGGCGAGCGCGGGTCGTTCGGCACCGAGTTCTTGTTGGCGGTGATGTAGGCGGCGCTCAGCGCGGCAGGCGCACGCCGGCCGGATCGCGACCGACCCTCCCTTCAGTGCTGACAGTCTCGGCGACCGGCTCGCGGCGCGGCAGGCGACCGTTGAGCACGGCATGGGCCAGCAGGCCGATCAGCAATCCCCAGAACGCCCCGCCGATCCCGAACAGGGTGATGTTGGCGGCGGCCGCCAGGAAGGTGATCAGCGAGGCTTCGCGGGACTTGGCGTCGGTCATGGCGCTGGCCAGGCTGCCGCCGATGGTGCCCAGCAGGGCGAGCCCGGCCAGGGTGGTGATGAAGGTCGCCGGGAAGGCCATGAACAGCGCCGCGAGGGTGACGCCGAAGACCCCGACGAGGATGTAGAACAGGCCTGCAGCGATACCGGCGATCCAGCGTTTGCCGGGTTCCTCGTGGGCGTCCCTGCCGGTGCAGATGGCTGCGGTGATCGCGGCGATGTTGAAGGCGTGCGAGCCGAACGGCGCCATCAGCAGGGAACCCAGCCCGGTGACGGTCACGATCGGGTTGGCGCTGGTGCGAAAGCCATCGTTGCGCAGCACCAGCATGCCGGGCATGTACTGGCCGGTCAGGGTGATCAGAAACAGCGGCAGAGCGACGCTCAGCAAGGCATTCAGCGAGAACTCGGGCACGGTGAACACCGGCGCGCCGAACTGCAGCGTCAGCCCCGACAGCTCGACCCGTCCCTGAGTCAGCAGGAAAGTCAGCCCCAGTACCAGGATGCCCACCACCGCGTAGCGTGCGGTGAAGCGCTTGAGCAGCAGGTAGGCGACGATCAGCAGCCCGGCCAGCAGCGGGTCGAGGCTCATGCCGGCGAAGGCGCCGATGCCGAACTGCAGCAGGATGCCGGCCAGCAGCCCGGAGGCCACGCCCGGCGGGATCAGGCGGATGACCTTGTCGAAGCAGCCGGACAGCCCCAGCAGCACGAAGGCGGCGGCGGAGATCAGGTACGCGCCCACCGCCTCGGCATAGGGCGTGCTGCCCAGGGCGACGACCAGGAAGGCCGCCGCGGGCGTCGACCAAGCGGTGATGATCGGCTCGCGGGAAATCCAGCTGAGCAGCAGCCCGGTCACGCCCACACCGATCGACACGGACCACACCCACGAAGCCGTCAATTCAGGGCTCAGCCCTGCCACCTTGGCTGCCTGGAAGACCAGGATGAAGGTGCCGCCATAGTTGACGAGGACCGAGATCAGACCGGCGACAATCGGATGGACGAGATCGCCGGGGCGAACGGGGGTCTTTGACGCTGAAGACGACATGGCGGGACGGTGCTCCTTGCAAAGCGAGGCGCTTGACCTCGAATGGAAGGAGATTTATAGCGCCGCATTGGCCTGCCTCGCCCGTACACTTCAGCAAGACAAGCCAGACCACTTTTCGGGCCGCCTGCCGAATTCTGGGCGCCCCGGACTCAGCCATGCACGCGGGCGGTTACGTTCTCCGTGCAGTGCAGACAGGCGGCACCCGGATTGAGGTTGCAGTCCGTCTCGACAGGAACGGCACCCGATACTCGCCGGGCACCGCACTGGCGACGGGCAGATTCCACGAATAGACTGGCCTGCCCTTTCAGGCCAGCCCAACCATCCGGGGCAGACCACATGGCGAAGACCTTCGAACTCGAAACGCTGAAGATGCGGCTCAACGATGCCGAGTTCCGACTGCTGGATCTGCACCAGCGGATTCAGCGCGCCCTGCGCGCACTGATCCTCGACGGCGCCCTCGCTCCGGGCCTGAAGCTGCCGGCGACCCGCGCCCTGGCCGGCTCGCTCGGGGTGGCTCGCGACACGGTCGAGAACGCCTACGTGCAACTGCACCGCGACGGTTTCATCGTGCGGCGCGGCGGCTCGGGCAGCTATGTTTCGCAGACGCTGGGCAACGAACTGCGCGGGACCATGCGCCGGCGCGGCAAGGCGCAGGACACCCGGCGCAACGAGGCGCCCCCCGGACCGGGCCTGAGTCGGCGCGGCCGGATGATCCTCGACAGCGGCGGCGTGGCCGATCAACAGGTGATAAAGGCCTTCGCCACCGGCCTGCCGGAAACCCGCACCTTCCCCACCGATGTCTGGGAACGCCTGCAGCGCCGGGTCGTGAAGGACTGCCAGGGCAATGCCCTGTTGCATGGCGATCCGCAAGGCGCCGAGCCGCTGCGCAAGGCCATCGCCACCTATCTGAATCTCGAACGCGGCGCCAAGTGCTCCGCCGAGCAGATCCTGGTGCTGAGCAGCACGCGCCAGGCCCTGTTCCTCTGCGCACAGTTGCTGGTCGACGCCGGCAAACCGATCCTGCTGGAAAACCCCGGCTACTACGGCGCCCGGAAAGCCTTCGAGACCGCCGAGGCGGGGATCGTGCCCATCGACGTGGATGCGCAGGGCATCCGCACCGACCTGCTGCAGGCAGACCGCAGCGGCGCCCAGTGCGTGTATGTCACGCCGTCCCATCAATACCCCAGCGGGGCGACCCTGTCGCTGGAGCGCCGGCTCGAGCTGATTCGCTGGGCCGTCGAGCAGGACAAGTGGATCATCGAGGACGACTACGACAGCGAGTTCCACTACGACGGGCTACCGACCGCCTGCGTGCAGGGCCTGGACAAGTACCAGCGCACCCTCTACATCGGCACCTTCAGCAAGACGCTCTACCCGGGCTTGCGGATCGGCTACATGGTGCTGCCCCACGAGCTGGTCAGAGCCTTCACCTACGCGCGCAGCATGATGGATGGCCACACGCCACAGATCCCTCAGCTGACCCTGGCGCGCTTCATGGAAGACGGTCACTACAATTCCCACGTCCGCGCCATGCGCAAACTCTACGGGGAACGCCGGGCCATCATGCTCGATGCCATCGGCCGGCACCTGAACGGGATTGCCACCGCTCTGCGCCCGCCGGGCGGGCTGCAGATCCCCTGCCTGCTGGCCGCGGGCTGGTCGGAGGAACAGACCATCCGCCAGGCTGCCAGCGTCGGCGTGCAACTGTCCGGCCTCAGCCGGCTGTACGCCGGTGAGGCAACGCAGCAGGGCTGGCTGCTCGGTTATTCGTCCTTGGCGGGGCATGAAATCGAAACGGCCATGCGGCGCCTGGCCGGTGCGCTACGTGCCTAGCAGCCTGTCTGGCCAGAGTGCAGCAGGGTCCATGAAACACAGGGTGGCGACTGGCGATTCACGTGTTGCTTGTCCAGCGATCCTCCCCCGCAACGCCGAAAAACATGTCGGCCAGGTACTGAAATGAGCGCTTCCGAGTCAGTCTGGTTACCTGCCGCCGATCTGCGGCCCTGGGTCGACTTCCACATTCAGTGCAGTACACCGGAGGCGTCGGGGCGGCTGACCACTGAACCGCCCCGAGAACTCCGGAGGCTCTCTGGTTTGAGTCATGCCGCCCGGGCTGACTCGTCGATTTGTCGATAATAGCGGCTTCAGCTTCCGCCGGCGGGATGTTGCCGATGGAACTCAGCAGCCGGCGGTTGTTGTACCAGTCCACCCAGGTCAGGATTGAAATGGTGTCCACGATAAAATAAATACGTGGACACCATCGCTTAGCTGGGCGGGGTCAAACCAGGCGGGATGCCTGGACGGTTACCGTGCGGCTGCGCTGATGCCCCTGATCCAGTCAGCGCGACCGAACAGACATGATCCGTATGCCTACCTGAGTGGCGTGCTCACACGCCTGCCAACGCAGAAGACCAGCGCACTGACTGAACTGCTGCCACACAACTGGGTGCCCGCCAGCAAGGTGTGATGCCCGGCCGCTTACCGCCTACCTGCTGATCCCCCTACCTGAATAGGCACTGCACACTTCTCCGTGTGCAGTTGTGGGCGGGGCGCATAGATATTTTTCAAGGCATAGTACAGAATAAATCACTGGATATAGATCGCTCCGGACTCACCTTCCCCGTAAGCAGGCTCATATGCTAGGGAGATGTGTTCGCCGTCGCTTACCATTCAGTCACTGGTTGTGCGCCAATTGGAACAGCAAGGACAACACGGTGGTATCGCGAGTACCGACGACAGCCAGCCAGTGGATGCCTGACACTTGGCTCGACAACGCACCCGTCAATGTTGGGAATGGCGGAGCACTGCTCATCGCTCCCGGCCCGCCTCGTGCCAAGCCTTTTTCACTGGTGATAGTAGGTATTCCGCCACAGTGCGGTCGCCCAGCAATATTTCTGCCGTGGCCTGCATCCCAACGGACAGGGGATACTTCATACCATCCATCTCTAGGGCATCCCCGTCAAGTATCACCAAGGCTTTGTAGCGCAACGGACGTTGCCCGACTCCGGTCAGCCCCTTGTCACGTGCTTCCTCCTCGCTCTGAGCGTCGGCGCTGACGTGCTCGACGGTGCCGTGTCCCATGCCATACTTCTGGAAAGTGTAAGCGGCGAGCTTCAGTTTGACCGGCTGACCCGGTCGCACGAAGCCGATGTCCTCATTGGAGACCCACACCTCCGCCTTGAGCTTTTTTTCTCGGGGCACAAGACTGGCCAGCACAGTACCGGGCTGCACCACGGTGCCCGCCGTGTGGGTCGCCAAGTCCTTGATTACGCCGTCCTGCGGAGCCCTGAGTTCCAGCAACTCGCGCCGGTGTTGCTGCTTTTCCTGCTCCTTGGCCAGCTTGTCTATCTGCGCTTGTACCTCGGTGCGCTCAGCGTGCAACTGCCGCAAATAATCCGCCTCGATCTGCTTGAGCTTATTCTGTGACTGATCAATGCTGGCCTGAGCGGACGCGATCAAGTGTCTCTGTGTAGCTAGCTCCTGCTCCTTTTCGATTCGCTCACGCCGTTTTTCCGAGCCCATTAGCGCACCAGCAAAGCCATCCTTAACGAGTTTTTCGTAAGCCTTGTCCTGCTCGCGGTAATGCGGCAGTACGGCTTCGAGCCGTCTCCACTGCTGCCGGGCAGCCGCCAATTCCTGTTGAGCCTTTATCAGACGGCTGTGCTCTTCAGCCAGCGCAGCGGCCAAAGCATTGCGGTTGGCCTGGTATTGAGCACTGGTTTCCCGCACTAGCGCCATCGGAGCTAGTGCCTCTGGTTGGAAGGGCTGACCAGCGAGTTCTGCGTCGATGCGGGTAAGTTGAAGCCGCTTGCGCGCAAGCTCTATCATGAGAGCATCGAGATCGGCGTTGGTGATAAGAGCGTCCATGCGCATGAGCACCTGACCGGCGCGTACCGCCGCCCCCTCGCGCACCAAGATTTCCTTGACGATGCCGGCCTCCGATGGCTGAACGATCTTGAGGTAGCTGGCGGGCACCAGCTTGCCGTCAGCCACCGCGACGATGTCCAGCCGCCCAAGTAACGCCCATACGATGAGAAAGGCAAACAGCATCAGGAATGCCCTCAACACCCGCCGCCCCTGCGGATGCGGCGCGCTGTGCTGCAAACGAATAAGCGGTGGATGGAAATCCAGATGATCGCTGTGCGCGTGTTGTACGAGGGACTTCAATGAAGGCATGCCGGGGGCTCTCCTAGGGACATTGGGCATGTTGGGTAGGATCAGCCTTCCAGCTGTCAAGAAATGCCCGCTCGATGAGGGACAGGCTTTGCTCTACGGCTTGTTCAGGCGAGAAATACCGATGGGTGCTCTGAAACGTCTGGGCAGCCTGCCGGTACTGGCGCTTGTCGAGCAGCTCCTGCAATGACGCGGTGACGCTGTCCGCATCGATCCGGCCAACGAGCAACTTGCCCGCGCCCAGGGCCTCCACACGATGTGCAAAGAGCGCCTGCTCGACATGCCGGGGCCGCATCGCCAAGGGCACTCCCGCCAGCAAGGCTTGGGTCGAGAAGCCGCCGTTGCCGTAGCCAAGCGCCAGATCGGCATGTTCAAGCAGGGGCGGCAGGTCAACTGGCGCCAGCGCAATGCGCAAGCGCCTAGTGGCGCAACGTTTCGCAGCCTCGGGGCTCATGCCAGGCGCAACACATAGCACTTCGGCATCCAGCCGGACGAGCGCCTGCAAGATGGCCGCAAAGCCGGGTACGGCGGGTCGCAGGTAGGCCAGCACTTTTGGACCTTCCCGGCTTTGCCAGGAAACGCGCAAGGCGTGGGGCACCGAGACGATGGGCCCGACGTAGCGCCCATTCGGACGCGCGCCGTAGTGGTCGAGTTCGGCAAACGTGTCCAAAATGTCGTACTCTCCAAACAAGTTGCGCACACGTACCGCCCTTGTATGACCCAGCGACTTCTGCGCCGCATCCAGCACGCAGTCGAGACTTGTCTCGGCAGTGGCGAGTGCCTGATCGGAAACCGGCTCCCAAGACCGAATCGAGGGCCAGGGATGAACAGCGGGGGGAATCACAAAGCCGTTGCCGATGGAGAGACGGGGAATTTCGGCGAGCTGTGCCGCCAGCAAGGCCGTCGGCGCATGGTCGGCGACCAGCACATCAGGCCGTACCAACGAAAACAATCCCTGCCAGGCGTTAAGCCGAGCGGCCACATCCCGCACATCAGCAAACCCGCTGACACGCAGCACGTCGGCGTAGTTCACCGGCGCCCTGCTGCCCGCACCTGCCTGTGGGGTCAAGGGCGCAGACAGCACGGTGATACCAGGCGCCGGGACCTGCCCGGCGGGTAGCCGAACGTCCTTCAGCGCCAATGTCACCCCGTGCCCACGGGCCACTAGTCCTTGTGCCAGCCGCAGACACCGGGCGAGGTGCCCGAAGGCCTCGCCCAGTTCCCACGCGATCAGGACGCGCGCCATCGGCACGGGTGACGGCTTACCATGACAGCTTGCCCACGCCTTCCTTGATGCCGGAAAAGCCCTTGAGCTGAGTGCCCGTGCCGCAGGTCAGCGACACAGCATCGACGCCGCCGCGTGCACCGTGGGCACCGCCTTGCATCCAGCCAGCCAAGCCAGACAGATCAGAGCCCTGGTTGGCGTGGCTCCAGGCCGGTGCGCTCTGCCGCTCGGCGTCGAGTCGGTTCAGAGCATGCGTCAGTTCCGCCCAGTGGCGCTCCACGTCGTGGTTGGCCTGGCCCTGAGCAGCCTGCTCGGACGCTTGCTGCTGCTCGCCCCATTGCGCGAACCAGCGGCGATCCAGTGCGGGCAAGGTCGAATGGTGCGACTGGTCGGACTTTTCATCGCGCCTGAAGCCGTCGAGGAAACGCCCCAGCGGATCATCATCGTCGTCACCGCGCTCCGATCCGTGCTTGCGACCTGGCTGGCCCGGCGAGGCGCTCGCACCGTCGTTGATGTTGCCGCTGTGCCCGGGTGGAGGCGCATCTGCGCCGTTGCCCACACCCTCGTTGCCCTTGGTGGCGGTCGGCACCACAGTCTTGTTGCCAAAACTCACCGTGAAGTCATCCGAGGCAGTCGAGCACTCGCCATGGCCATCGCTAGTGGTGACGCGCACATCGATGCTGCTCTTGGCATTGGCCGGAGCTGTGCCGCTGAAGGTCTGCGTGGCGGCGTCGAACTTGAGCCAGGTGGGCAGCGCCTTGCCGTTAGAAAGGGTCGCCGTGTAGCTCAGCGTATCGTTGCGATCGGTATCTTTAAAACTGCCTGCGGGCATTTGCCACGAGAACGCCTTGCCCTTGGCAAGTTGTACATCACTCAGGCGGCGCACCAGATCGGGCGTATCGTTGGAGCCCTGCACGGTCACCGTCAATGCGCCGTCGCTGTGTTGGGTGCCGTCACTGGCCAGATAGTTGAAAGTCTCCGTAGCCGTCTCGCCTACGCCCAAGCCTTGCACCTTACTGGAGCAATCATCAAGCACATAGGCATAGGTACCGTTGGATAGTAGCGTCAGCACGCCGTATTCACCTCGGCGGATACCCGGATCGGCGACGCGCAGGCGCTCGCCTTCCGGATCGCGGTCATTGGACAGCACATTGCCCCAGGCCAGCAGCTTGCGATCCTCGATCACGTTTGCCGCATCGGGTGCCGTGACCGGTGCCTGGTTGCCGCCGCCGGATTCGACCGCCAGGGCGAAGCTCTGGCTGGCCTGTGCGCCAGCGAGGTCGGTGGCGGTGACCCGCAGGGCATAGTTTCCTGCCGAGGCCGGAGTGCCGCTGAAGGTGCCAGTAGCCGCGTCGAATGCGAGCCAGTCGGGCAGTGCGCTGCCGTCGGACAAGGTGGCCGAGTAAGTCAGCACATCTCCTGCATCGACATCGACGAAGGCCGTTGCGGGCAGTTGCCAGCTCAGTGCCGTGCCCGCGCGTCCGGTCTGGTTGGCGAGCAACGTGCCAACCTCGGGCGCGTCGTTGACGTTGGTCACGCCGATGGCGAACGTCTGGCTAGCCAGAGCGCCAACCACGTCAGAGGCCGTCAAGCGCACGGAAATACTGCCCACATCGCCGTTGAGCGGGGTGCCGCTAAAGGTGCGCGTTGCCGCATCAAAACGCAGCCAGGTCGGCAGCGCGGAGCCATCGGTTTGGGTGGCCGAGAGCATGAGCGTGTCGCCCGCATCCACGTCGCGGAAGGCATCCAGCGGCACGGCGAAGGCAAACGGTGCATCCTCGGTCGCCTGCTGGTCGGCCAGTGCGACGGCGACTTCCGGCACGTCGTTGGTGTTGGCTACCGTGAGGCTGAACGACTGGCTGACGCTGGCGCCGATCAAATCGGTGGCCGTCACGCGAATCTCCACCGCACCGACGTTGTCGTTGCCGGGCGTGCCGCTGAAGGTACCGGTTACCGCATCCAGTTGAAGCCAGGCAGGCAGCACAGAACCATCGGCCAGCATGGCCGAGTAGCTCAGGCGGTCACCCAGATCGGCATCGACAAAGGCGTCCGTCGGCAGGGTGAAAGTGAAAGCAGCGTCTTCGGTCGCGGTCTGCGTGGCCAGCGCAGCGCCGATGGCCGGGGCGTCGTTCGTGTTGGTCACCTCCAGCCCGAATGTCTGGCTGGCCGATGCGGCCGCCAGATCGGTTGCGGTCACGGTGAGTTGCAGCGCATCTACATCACCATTCACCGGAGTACCGGAGAAGGTGCCGGTCTGCGAATCGAATGTGAGCCAATCGGGAAGCAGATCGCCGTTTGCCAGCGTGGCCGTGTAGGTGAGCACATCGCCCACGTCGACGTCACTGAAGCTGCCAGCGGATAGCGTGAAGCTGAAGTCGCTATCTTCCAGGGAGCGCAGGTCGGACCAGGGCCTGCCGACTTCGGGCGCGTCGTTGGTGTTTTGTACCGTGACGTGGAAGCTGTGCAGACTCGATGCCCCCAGCGTGTCTATGCCTTGCACGATGATGTCGAACTCGCCTACGTCGCCGTTGTCCGGCGTGCCGGACAGGGTACGCGTGGCGGCGTCGTACTGCAGCCAGTCCGGCAGCGTCGTGTAACCAGAGACCATGACCCGCGTCAGAACGTCGTCGCCATCGGCGTCGATGAACAGGTCGTCTGGCAGCACCAAGTTGAAGGCTGCATCTTCCAGCGCGATTTGATCGTCGATGGGATTGGCCACTTCCGGTGCGCGGTTCATGAACTCGCGCAACGTGACGGCGGTGCCATCTGCAAACTCGAAGCTGTCGATCACCGTGCCACCGTCAGTGCCTTCTGGAGCGTAGTTGCTTACGCGTACCACATCGCCATTGGCGCCGTAATGGATGAGCAAGTCGTCGCCATCCACTTCCAGCCGCACGTCCTCGCGGGCGATGCCTTCGCCGAAGGTGAGCACGTTGCCGATTCCCGCATCGAGATCATCCTCGATCACGTCCTCGCCATCGCCCAGATTCACTACATAGGCGTCACGCTGGGCGCCACCGCGCAGGACATCGTTGCCCAAACCACCGGTGAGCACATCCTCGCCGTCGCCCGACTCCATCACGTCGTCGCCGTCGTAGCCGTAGAGGCGGTCGCCGACGTTGCTACCCTCGAGGACGTTACCCGCGTTGCCGCCCTCGACCACGAAAGTCCAAGACACCAAGGTGGCGTAATCCACCGCCGTGCCGTCGGCGAACTCGAAGCGTTCGATGGCGTGGCTGCCGAGTACGTCCTGCGGGTTGAAACCTGTCAGGCGCACCATGTCACCGCCGGCACCATAGGGGATGAGCAGGACGTGGCCGCCGTTGCCGCCCGTCTCGAAGCGCAGGTTGTTGCGCAAATCGTTCGGATCGATGCCGGGGCCGAAGCGCAGCACGTTACCGACATCTTGTTCAGCTACGTCATCGATGGTGACGATGCCGTCGCCCAGCTTCACCACATAGGTGTCGTTGCCGCCTTCGCCCGCCAGCCAGTCGCCGCCCGGGGTGGCTTCAAACAGGTCGTTGCCGTCGCCGCCCCAGACACGATCCGTGAGTGTAGTTCCCTTGAGTGCGTCGCTTTCCTCCGTGCCGACGATGTCGAAACCACGTGCAAGCAATTCCTCGTAGCCGATCTCGTCGCCGTCGATACCAAAGCGGAAACGCTCCACGGCGCGTGATCCACGCGGGTTTTCCGGATCGAAACCTGAGAGACGAATGCGGTTGCCTGTGTTGTCGAGATCGAGGATCAGAAAGCCCTCGGCGTCGTAAGACAGGCGAACGTCATCGAGGGTCGTACCCTCAGGCAGCACCAGCGTATTGGGCGCATCGCCGTTTTCGCTGTCGATGATGGTGTCGCTGCTCGCATCGGCGTCGATGAGGTAAAGATCGCCGCCTGCGCCGCCGCTCATCGTATCGTCGGACTCGCGGCCCTCAATCCAGTCGGCCAGCGCCGTGCCGGTGAGCACGTCGTCGCTGGGTGTGCCGATGATGCGGACGCCGCGCGAGAGCAAGTCGTCGAATGACAGACTGGTATCCCACCAGGGCATGCTGATTTCCGAAACCGGCGCTTGCATGCCCTCTGCGCGTGGGTCGAACCCCGCAAAACGGATGGCATCGCCATCTTCGGTCAAGCGCAGCAACAGGTCGCGTCCGTCGAACTCCAGGCGCAGGTCGTCAGAGTTGATTTCGCCAGTGATCTCGATGCGGTTCGTGTCCTGCTCGCGCCAGGTCTCGGCAATGAGCGTCTCGGTTGGGCGAGTGCCCCACTCCTTGTGAATACGGTAGGTGTCCGAGCCTGCACTACCTACCAACCTGTCTCCGCCGCCTTGGCCATTAAGCGTGTCGTCGCCGTCGCCGCCGATCAGCGTGTCGGCAAACGGCGTATCGTCGAGCCAACCGCCTTCATCACCGGCCATTTCGGTCTTGCCCGTGGGTTCGATGTTCTCGGCCACGATCTCAGTGCCATCGGCGAAGCGGATGATGTCCACCGAGCGGGTCTGCGTGGCTCGATTCGGCTCATAGCCCCTCAGGATCACCCGGTCGCCAGGCTGGTTGGCGAACTCGATTACAAGATCGCCGTTACGCTCTGAATAGCGCAGGTCTTCGGGCCGGATGCCGGGGCCGAAGGTGAGAATGTTGGGCGCATCGTCGATGATGGTGCCTCCGTAGCCGCCCTCACCGCCGTCCCAACCGCCGCCATAGC
Organism: Pseudomonas sp. OF001; assembly: GCF_904426495.1. Taxonomy (NCBI): domain Bacteria; kingdom Pseudomonadati; phylum Pseudomonadota; class Gammaproteobacteria; order Pseudomonadales; family Pseudomonadaceae; genus Pseudomonas; species Pseudomonas sp. OF001. The sequence goes on from NZ_CAJGBM010000015.1 coordinate 47,441, forward strand.
CACCGTCACCTCCATCCCATTCGCCACCATAACCGGACGACATAGCAGCAAGCGCAGGCATTTCACCGCCGTAACCGCCTTCACCATCGCCGTAGCCCCAGTTGAGCACGCGATGGTCGTCGTCAATGGTCACTTCGCCGTGGCCGGGTTGATACACGTAGGTGTCGCCATCCCATTCGCCGAAGAGTTGGTCATTGCCGGTGCCGCCGGTGAGTTGATCCGCACCCCAGCCGCCGTAGATCACATCGTTTCCGGCATTACCCTCCAGCACGTCATCGCCATCGCCGCCGTGGATCAGGTCGTTGCCGTCACCGCCGAGGATGACATCGTCCCCGGCCAGACCCAGCGCAATGTCGTTGCCCGCACCCGCGTCCAGCGGGTCGACATTAGGCGTGCCGTAAAGCACGTCATCGCCGTCGGTCGAGGTGTTGTTGGCGAAGTTGGCAGAAGCAAACAGATCGCCGGACTGCGCATAGGCCACCGCCCCCATACCACCCGCCGGAGCCACTGTGCCGGTTAGCTCGAAGCCCGCGCCGTCAAAGGCCAGCGGCGCATCGGCCGTTGCCGACAGCAAGGCACCCGCATGGGCCTGCAGCCAGCCCGCAAGGTCGAATACACGCGTCTTGCCATCCGCGTCGATGAACTGGATGCGCTCCAGATCGCCAGGCAGATCGTTGATGCGCGTGTTGTCGAGCATGATCGAGCCGCCTGCGCCTGCATCCAGCAGTAACACCACCCGTCCGTCGTGATCCAATGCTGCGGAAAGCATCGTCGGCGTCAACGTGGCACCGAAGGACAGAGTGTCCGTGCCCTCGCTAGTGCGTAGCGTATCTTTGCCATCGCCGTGGTTGAAGACAACCACATCGTCGCCCGCGCCGGTATTGATGTTGTCGTTGCCTGGTTCTCCGGCAACCAGATCCTCGCCCGTGCCGGAGTAAACATTGTCGTCGCCGCTGCCAGCAGACACCCGGTCATTGCCGGCCTCCAGGTAGACGTTGTCGTTGTTGCCGCGCGCCTGCACGGTGACCGACTGGCCGGTGTAGTCGTAAATGTCATCGTCAGCCTGGCTGCCGACAATATTGGTTGAGTCGCCCCAATAGCGCTGCTGCCAGCCCATCTTGCCGCCATCGACCCGAGCGATCACGTCGGCCAGCGTCCAGTCGGTGCCATCGTCGAAGCGGAAATGCTGCAGCGCTCCGCGCCCAAGGTCGTCCCAGTTGTCGGAGCGAACGACCAGCGCGTCGTTGCCACCGATGCCAATGACCAGGTTGTAGTAGCCGACATCACCCGCCTGGCCACTCCAGCTCGCATCCCCCAACTGCACCGACACATTCTCGGGTCGGATGCCCGGTGCAAACACCACGGTGTCGTTGGCCACCGCCAGGCTTGCGCCCACCGCGTTGTCCAGCCCCATGCCCACGGCAACGCGGTAGCTGTTGTTGCCTTCGCCGCCGTAGAGCCAATCCCGGTCTGCGCCGCCATCCAGCGTGTCATCACCGGCTTCGCCGAAGATCTGATCACTGCCCGCACCGCCAGTGAGCACGTCGTTGCTTTCGCGACCACAGAGCGTGCTGTCCTTCTCGGTGCCGGTCAGCGCATCTTCGCCCGGCGAACCGTAGAGGATTTCCGAGCCTTCGCTGACGTTGAGCTTGGCCAGCACGTCATTGACGTTCAAGCGAGCACCGTTGTCAAAGTCGAAACGGTCGATGCGCTGCCAACTGTTCAACCAATCCTTGATGCGCACCACGTCACTCGACGCGGCGACGGTGGCAATCAGGTCGTTGCCGTCGCGGGTAAAGCTCACGTCGTTCTGGCCGATACCGGACTTGAACAGCACACTGCCATAGTTGTCGGCAATAGTGTCCTGGCCATCGCCAGTGCCGAAGCGATAGATGTCATAACCGCCCAGGTCCTGGAACTGGTCGTTGCCGCTGCCGCCGTCAAGCGTGTCGTTCTGGTAGCCGCCAACGATGGCGTCGTCCCCGGTAGTGGCTGCAAGAGCCCGGGATGCCAGCTCGGAGCGATCCCAAACCGTGCCGTCGGCAAAGTGCAGTTGTTCGATCCCTCGCTCGGTAGACCAGGTATCTGCCTGACCGCGCACGGTGAGTTTGCTGCCATCGGGCAGCGTGACAGCCATGTCGCCTTGCAGGGTCCAGCGCACGGTCACGTCAAGAGGCGTGACACCTGCGGTCAACTCCACCGTGTCCGTGCCAGCGGTGTAGCCGTCAGTGATCACGTCCTGACCGTCCCCCAAGCCGAAGTGGTAGGTGTCGGAGCCTGAGCCGCCTTCCAACAAGTCGTTGCCAGCGCCGCCCACCAATACATCATCGCAACCGTTGAAGCCGCGCAGCTCATCATTTCCTGCTTCGCCCAGCAGGCTGCGGGACTTGATTGTCTCTGCATCCCATAGCGTGCCGTCGGCAAAGGCAATCTCTTCCACCGCATAGCGGTTGCTCTCATTGAAGTGGTTCTTGACGACGAGCGTCTCGCCGGTGTCGCGAATCGTGATCTTCAGGTCGTCGCTGACCTGCCAGCCGTTGACCGTGCGCACCCGCTCCAGCCGTACATCGGAGGGCAGCACACCCGTCTTGAGTTCGATGCGGTCGGTCTCGCCTTGCTGCCAAGAGTCCTCAATGATTGAGTCGTTTCCATCGCCACGGCCGAAGCGGTAAGTGTCGCCCTCGTCGAACGATTCGTAGACCTGATTCCCCCAACCAATGGCACCCCCGCCGCGCAACACATCGTTGCCTGCACCGCCGTCCAGGATGTCCCTGCCCGCGCCGCCGAGCAGCACGTCATCGCCGCCCTGGCCGGTCAGCACATCCGCTACCCGCGAGCCGATGATGGTTTCCGCCTCTTCGCTACCGGCAAAGAGAATGGCTTGCACGTTGGCATAGGACAGCACTGTGCCGTCGGAAAAGGCAATGCGCTCGATTAGGTAGGGACCATTGACGCCATTCCAGGCTACGTCGAAATACTGCTTGAGCGTCACCTGATCGCTGCTGCCGCGTATCGCCAGCACCAGATCGTTGCCGCTGCGGATGAGCTTCACGTCCGCAGGCGCCACTCCTTCCCTGAAGCGCAAGGTGTCGGTGTTGCCGGAGGTGTAATCACCGTCAATCACCGTGTCTTGCCCGTCGCCCCGGCCGAAGAGGTAGGTGTCGTTGTCGTTGGGGGAGACTTGCGGCGTGGTATTGCGCTCGACGCGATAGCTGCCGTTCTCGTAAATCCAGTTCCAGCCGCTGGAGCCGATCAGGAGGTCATTGCCCGCGCCACCGTCGATGACGTCATTCCCACCATTGCCGATCAGCGTATCGTTGCCCGACTGGCCGGTGATCCTGTCTCCGGCAGACGAGCCGTAGATGGTGTCGTCGCGCTCAGTGGTCGCGGACACGGTGGCGCGCAGAGCATCATCGTGGCTCCACACCGTGCCGTCGTCGAAGACGTACTGGCCAACGCCATTCTGGCCCCACCAGTAGCCGCCGAGCGGCACGGACAGCGTCTCACCGGTATCGACAATGGTGAAGACGAGGTTGTCGGCGTAGTCTGCCGTGACCTGAACGTCTGCTGGATTGAGCCCCAGCAGACGTACGGTGTCGCGTTGCACGCCGTTCTCGGCGTAGTCGCTGACGGTGTCGTTGCCATACCCACGCCCGAAGACGTAGGTGTCGGCCCCAGATTCACCCGCCAGCACATCGTTGCCCGCACCACCGGAGATCAGGTCGTCGCCCGCACCGCCATAAATGCGGTCATCTCCGCCTTGGCCGAACAGGCGGTCGTTGCCGTTGTAGCCGTAGAGTGTGTCCTTTCCGTCGCCCGCCAGCACGATGTCGGCCTTGTCGGTGAGTCCCGTCACGTCATCGCCACTGGTCAGCGTACGCACTTTGAACTCGTTGAGCAAAGCCGTGATGCCCGTCGTCTGCGGCAGGGTGTCGATGAGGCTGTCGAAGTCGGCCAGGCCCTGCCAGTTGGTGCCGGAGAGGAAACCAGTGGCGTAGCGGTCCAGATCGAGCAGGTCGCCCAGGTAGTTCTCCGGATCGGCGGCTTTCTTGGCTGCGAGGGCTTGATTGAGTTGGGTGGCGTCGAGCCGCAGGCCGCTGTCGTCGATGACGAGTTCGATCTGATCGAGGTAGGGCTTCAAGCGCGTCTGCATCACCAGGCTGGCGTAAACGCTTTCCTTCAGGCTGTCGTAGGCCTGCTGCAGCAGGTCGAGCTGGGTCTGCGAGAAATTCACGCGCATGGTCGGGAAGGCTTCGATGGCCATCGCAGCGCCACCACTGCTTCCGCCACCACCCGATCCCGCCGAGATGGCCAGTCCCCAGCTGGCCCCATCGGTTTGGCTCTTCTTCTCCGGCAGGTTGAAGAAGTACTGGCCGTTGAAGGCTTCGAGCACGTGCAGCTTGCGGCTCCACTCACTGATGAGGTCGCGGTAGCGATCAGAGAGGTACATTCCGCCGAAGTCGCTCATCAGCGCAGCACCACCGGCACCACTGCCCACGCTGCCGGAGGAGATCGCAGCGAAGGTCACGGTGTCGATACTGCTGCTGCGCCTCTCGTTGCCAAAGGCCTCGTAGACGATGCGATATTTGCCGGCGGCGCGCTCTTCGAGGCTCCTGGCCATGCCTGAGGTGTCGGCCCAGGCGGTGATCATCCGATCGAGAAGGGCCTTCTGTTCGGAGCGGGCGGGGGCCGACTGGAACTGCGCCAGCACGCCCGCCACACTGCTGGACTGGGCAGCGGCTTGTTGCAGTTCGCGTACGTTGCCGGCCCCACCCATGGTGGGCAGACTCTTGATGGACTCGGGGACTTCGATCTCGTTGGCAAACTTGGTGGAAAAGGTGTCGGTAGCCAGGCGGAACTCTCCCATGCCGCCCGTAGAACCGTCGGCTCGAGTGAAGCTGCCTTCGCGGGTGAGCTGGTTGCCGTTGGCGAACCCTTGGTTCTTGAGGGTGTTGGCTAGGTGCAGGCTGACGATCCCGGCATCCGCCAGCGAGATCATTTCGCCCATGCCGGTCTGACCGTCTTGCGAAACGTCACGCCAGAGTTTGAGGCTGGTAAAGGCGGGGTCGCTGGCATCGAGGATGCCGTCGCCGTTGGCATCCAGCGCGGCCAGAGCGGTAAAGCCATTGGGTGCTAAGGTGCCGTTGGGCAAGGGCGTGAAGTCGCCGAAGAGCTCAGCGCCGGACTCGATGCTGCCGTTGGCGTTCCGGTCCCAGACCAGCAATGTGTCATTCGGCCCGACCCAGCCGGTTTTGGTGAGCACGCCGTCGCCGTCATGGTCGAAATAGATGTTGGAGGCAAGGCTAACGGTTTCAAAGCCATTACCGTCTAAGTCGAGGATTATGGGGTCACGGGGCCAGTCCCAGTTTTTGGCGCGATCCCACAAGTCTTTGATGTCTTTGCCGAGGCCGTTGAGGCTCTTGATCAGGTCGAGCAGGGTGTCGAGAGTAATTTTTTCTAGGTATTCCGCAATGTCAAAATCTTTACCTGTGAACCCTCTACTGCGAGCCGCATCAATTCCATCCCTGATCATTTGTTGATCACCCGGATTGTCCCCCTTGTTTCTGTGATCAAGCAATGACCGAGCAATTGACTCTGCATTGGATAATCCATCTGCCTTTCCCTGAGCCCACCCAGCACCATACTCTAGAACAGCATCCGGGATACCTAGCGCACGCCCAACGGCTCCGTAATTGAAATTTCCAAAATCCGCATATTTCGACTTCGGCTCAAGCTGCTTATAATCCATGGACTGACTTGGCGGCAAATGCCCATCCTTATTATTCCTAACACGCTCATAAAACCAATCAAATGTTTCCTTAGGCGTATGAGTAGCCTGATACTGATTTGCCTGAAAAACGTTATTAGCAACGCTCACCCCCGGTGGAACTGCGCCAGCAAAACCATAGTTATCATTCACTTTTTAAGCTCCTCAAAAAAGCGCTTGAAAACATACAAATGAACCAGCACAACCCCCGGCAGAGAAAACAACAACGACCCGAGCGCTGCCATAACCATAATCAATCCAGAGCCAATATCGTCCCCTCTAGCTACAGGATCTGGCATGACATGAGTACTGTCATAAATATAACCAGCTATGGAGGCAAAAAATCCGCCAACAGCGAAAACCAAAAAGACACTAGCAAGCATGGCTACTATCTCAAGAAAAATAAATCGCACCAGCCTGACGTGAAGCAACGAGCGAACCTTGTTAGATATCCAATCCATCAAATCTCTTCCTGCACCAAACTTACGTGCATGCTCTGACGCCCCATATTCACCACCCCATCCACTTGCAGCCCCCTGGGCACTTGGTGGGTAATAAATATCATCGTCACCTTGCCCTTGAGCCGATTGATGGTTTGAGCGAAGTACTCAGCGGTCTGTTGGTCGAGATTGGAAATCGCCTCATCGAAAATCAGCACCTTGGGGCGCTTCAAAAGCGCGCGGGCAATCGCAACACGCTGACGCTGGCCGCCCGATAGCCCTGTGCCGCGCTCACCGATTTCGGTCTGGTAGCCCTGCGGCAGCTTTTCGATCACGTCGTGAATCTCGGCGGCCCGGCACGCAGCGATCACGTCCTCAAAGCCCGCATGCGGGTGGGCCATGATCAGGTTGTCGTACACCGTGCCGGAGAACAGCACCGTCTCCTGCGGTACCACGCCGAAGGTGGCGCGCAGTTCGTTGGCCGCCAGTTGCCGGATCTCGCGCCCATCCAGCGTGATCTGCCCTTCCTGCGGCCAGTAGAAGCCCTGCATCAGTTTCGCCAGCGTGCTCTTGCCGCAGCCGCTGGGGCCCATCAGCACGGTGAGCTTGCCTGTGGGGATGGCAAGGCTCAGGTTGCGGTACAGCCAGGGGTGTTGCTCGGAGTAACGGAAACCCACGTCGCGGATGTCGATCCGGCCTTCACCGCCAGCCGCTCGCTGTGGCGTGAGGGTGAAGGGCTCCTGCGGCATGTCCAGGATGTCGCCCAAGCGCTTGACGGAAATGCTGGCCTGCTGGAATTCCTGCCACAGGCCGACCAGGCGCAGCAGCGGCTGGCTCATGCGGCTGGCGAACATCTGGAAAGCGACCAGCATGCCCACGGTCATCCCATCGGTCTGCATCACCAACCAGGCGCCAACGATTAGGATGGACAGCGTCATCACCTGCTCCAGCCCATTGGCGACGACATTGTAGGTGTTGCCGACCTGCTTGGTGGCGAAGCCCGCAGACAGATACTGGGCCAGATAGGTGCCGTAGCGCTTGCCCACGTCCGGCTCCAGCTGCAGGGACTTCACCGTGGCCATGCCGGCCAAGTATTCGGTCAGGAAAGCCTGGTTGCGTGCGCCGAGCAGGAATTGCTTGTCGAGCCGTTCGCGGAAAATCGGCACCATGAACAAGCTAGCCGTGACGATCAGCGTCATGATGCCGACGGCGATCAGTGTGAGCTGCCAGCTATAGGCGAACATCACAGCGAGGAAGACGACCAGGAAGGGCAGGTCGAGCACCAGGCTCACCGCCGCGCCGGAGATGAATTCGCGCAACTGCTCCACGCCGTGCAAGCGAGCGACCAAGGTGCCGGTAGGCCGAGCCTCGAAATACGGCAGCGGCAGGTGCAGCAAGTGGCGCAGCACCTTGTCGCCCAACACCGCGTCAATGCGGCTGCCGGTGTGCAACAGCAGATACTGGCGCAGCCAGGTCATGCCGCTGGTAAAGAGCATGAACACTACTAGGGCGACACCCAGCACGATGAGGGTGCTTTCCGAATGATGGGCGATGACCTTGTCGATGATGACTTGGGTGAACAGGGGTGTGGCCAAACCGACGAGCTGGATGGCCAGGCTGGCGAGCAGCACATCCCGCCAAATGGTCTTGTGACGTAGCAGTTCGGGGACGAACCAGGAGAAGCCGAAGGGTTTGCGTGACTCGCGGCTTTCCTGCTGCCGGACACTCGATTCGCTAGTAGATTCGCTGACCGGCGGTTCAGCTTCAGCCACCAGTAACATCAGCGGCAGGCACTGTGTGCCGGCGGCTTCGGCGGATAGTGGTTCGGGGCTGGTCTGGCCGGGGCGCACCCATGCCAGCGTATGGTCGCCGTGTTTGACGATCAGCGCCGGCGACAGACTGGAAATGGCTCCAGTCGGGGCGGATTCTGGAGTAGTGGCGATGGACTGCGGGTCGGCTTCTGCCTCCGGCAGGAACACCACCGCCGGCAGCGGCAGGCTTGACCAGTCGTCCTCGGGCCAGTCGAACAGCCCGGCCTTGAGCCCCAGCGCCTCCAGTGCCTCAACTATGGCAGGGAAATCAAACGGCGGCGCAAAGCGCTGCAGCACCAGGGCAGCGTCGAAAGGGCGGCGGTAAAAGCTGGCTAGACTGCCCAGTAGCCACAGAGCCGAAGCTGTATCGAGCAGTCCTTGCGAATAGACAACCGCATCCTGCGGTGCTCCCTGCATATTATTTGTCCTTGTAGGTCGTCAGACAACGACAAACGCATCATTTGCTCTTATGAGTGTGGGGCATCTCAAGAGCAAATGTGGCGACATGAGTCGCATATGTGCAGCGCTGCCCGAGAGGCAACGGCCGGACCGAGCCCCCAGAGGCATGGCCGCTCAGCCCCGCCCCATCATCAGGTCGAGGTTGTCCGCCGCCATCTCGCGCAAAAAATCCCAGCACACCCGCATGCGCGCCAGGTCCTTGTTCTCCGCCGGCATCAGCATCCAGAAGGTGCGCACGAACTCGATGTCGTCGGCCAGTACCTCGACCAGCTTCGGCTCGCGGCGCGCGGTGAAGCTCGGCAGGATCGCCAGCCCGGCATCGGCCAGCACCGCATTCTGCTGGGCGAGGATGCTGGTGCTGCGCAGGGCGACCTGGCCGGGGCGGCCGATCTCGTCCAGGTAGTACAGCTCCTTGCTGTACAGCAGGTCCTCGATGTAGCTGACGAAGCGGTGCTGGCGCAGGTCCTCGCGGCGGCGGATCGGCGGATGGCGAGCCAGATAGTCGCGCGAGCCGTACAGGCGCAGCACGTAGTCGGTGAGCCGGGTGATGATGTACGGCCCGCGCTCCGGGCGCTCCAGGGTGATGACGATGTCCGCCTCGTGACGCGCCAGATGCACGGTGCGCGGTACCGCCAGCAGGTCGATGCCCAGGTGCGGGTAGCGCTGGCCGAGGCCCGCCAGCTGCCCGGCCAGCAGGGCGACGCCGTAGCCCTCGGTGGCGCCGATGCGCACCGAGCCGGACAGGGTGTCCGGCCCGCCCTCCCCCGGCTGCTCGATGGCGAGGAAGGCGCTTTCCATCGCCTCGGCCTGCGCCAGCAGGCGCCGCCCGGCCTCGGCCAGGCTGTAGCCGGTGCCGCCGCGGATGAACAGCGGCTGGCCGAACTGCTTCTCCAGCGCCTGCACCCGGCGCGCCACCGTGGTGTGGTCGACGCCCAGGCGCCGCGCCGCCGCGGTCAGCGTGCCAGCGCGCGACAGTTCGAGGAAATAGCGCAGGTTGTCCCAGTCCATCGGTGGCTCCCGGAGTGCCCAGGCACGGGCGTTTCGGCGCCATTGTGCAGATTTGCAGAGCGCTTGTGCAAATCGCCCGGCTACCAACGGCAATTTTCCACTGCTAGCTTGGTTCCCAGAGCCAGCATCACCGGCCACAACAACTACAAGGAAAGCCTTCGAGGCGAGGTGAACATGACCGCTACCCGCTCCATCCCCACCGTCAAGCTGCTGATCAATGGCGAGTTCGTCGAATCGAAAACCACCGAGTGGCGCGACGTCGTCAACCCGGCCACCCAGGAAGTGCTGGCCCGCGTACCCTTCGCCACCCAGGAAGAAATGAACGCCGCCGTGGCCAGCGCCAAGGCCGCCTTCAAGACCTGGCGCAAGACCCCGATCGGCGCCCGCGCCCGCATCTTCCTCAAGTACCAGCAGCTAATCCGCGAGAACATGAAGGAGCTGGCGGCGATCCTCACCGCCGAACAGGGCAAGACCCTGCCGGATGCCGAGGGCGACGTGTTCCGCGGCCTGGAGGTGGTCGAGCACGCCGCCAACATCGGCAGCCTGCAGCTCGGCGAGCTGGCCAACAACGTCGCCGGCGGCGTCGACACCTACACCCTCAACCAGCCGCTGGGCGTGTGCGCCGGCATCACCCCGTTCAACTTCCCGGCGATGATCCCGCTGTGGATGTTCCCGATGGCCATCGCCACCGGCAACACCTTCGTCCTAAAGCCCTCCGAGCAGGACCCGATGGTCACCATGCGCCTGGCCGAACTGGCGCTGCAGGCCGGCATCCCGGCGGGCGTGCTCAACGTGATCCACGGCGGCGCCGACGCGGTGAACCTCTTGTGCGACCACCCGGACATCAAGGCGGTGTCCTTCGTCGGCTCCACCAAGGTTGGCACCCACGTCTACAACCGTGCCTCGCTCAGCGGCAAGCGCGCGCAGTGCATGATGGGCGCCAAGAACCACGCCATCGTCCTGCCCGACGCCCACAAGCAGCAGACCCTGGCCAACCTGGTCGGCTCCTGTTTCGGCGCGGCCGGCCAGCGCTGCATGGCACTGTCGGTGGTGATCCTGGTCGGCGAGGCGCAGGCCTGGCTGCCGGAGCTGGTCGAGAAGGCCAAGACCCTCAAGGTCAACGGCGGCACCGAGCCGGGTACCGACGTCGGCCCGGTGATCTCGCGCGCCGCCCTGGAGCGCATCAACGGCCTGATCGCCCGCGGCGTGGAGGAAGGCGCCGAGCTGCTGCTCGACGGCCGCAACCCGCAGGTGCCGGGCTACGCCGACGGCAACTTCGTCGCCCCGACCGTGTTCGCCGGCGTGCGCGCCGACATGACCATCTACCAGGAAGAGATCTTCGGCCCGGTGCTCTGCGTGATGCAGGCGGCGACCATGGACGAAGCCATCGAGATCATCAACGCCAACCCCAACGGCAACGGCACGGCCATCTTCACCCGCTCCGGCGCCGCGGCCCGCCACTTCCAGGAAGAGATCGACGTCGGCCAGGTCGGTATCAACGTGCCGATCCCGGTGCCGGTGCCGCTGTTCTCCTTCACCGGCTCGCGCGGCTCCAAGCTCGGCGACCTCGGCCCGTACGGCAAGCAGGTGGTGCAGTTCTACACCCAGACCAAGACGGTCACCGCACGCTGGTTCGACGAGGACGAGGTCGGCCACGTCAACACCACCATCACCCTGAAGTGAGCCGCGACGGCCGGCGCCGCGCGCGCCGGCCGCCACGCCAGGAACAACAAGAAGAGGACTCACCATGCATATCGGCTTTCTCGGACTCGGCCACATGGGCGCCCCGATGGCGCGCAACCTGCTCAAGGCCGGCCACCGGCTGACCGTCTTCGACCCGGTGCCGGCCGCCATCGCATCACTGGTCGAGGCCGGCGCCCAGGCCGCCGACTCGGCGGGCGGCGTGGCCCGCGCAGAGGTCGAACTGATCATCACCATGCTGCCGGCAGCGGCCCACGTGAAGGCGGTCTACCTCGGCGACGACGGCCTGCTCGCCAACGTGCGCCCCGGCGTGCTGCTGATCGACTCCTCCACCATCGACCCGCAGAGCGCTCGCGAGGTGGCCGCCGCTGCGGAAAAGCACGGCAACCCGATGCTCGACGCGCCGGTCTCCGGCGGCACCGGCGGCGCCGCGGCCGGCACCCTGACCTTCATGGTCGGCGGCAGCGATGCCGACTTCGACCGCGCCCAGCCGGTGCTGGCGGCGATGGGCAAGAACATCGTCCACTGCGGCGGCCACGGCAACGGCCAGGCCGCCAAGGTGGCCAACAACATGCTGCTGGGCATCTCGATGATCGGCGTCGCCGAGGCGATGAGCCTCGGCGTGGCCCTCGGCGTCGATCCCAAGGTGCTCGCCGGCATCATCAACACCTCCAGCGGACGCTGCTGGAGTTCCGACACCTACAACCCCTTCCCCGGCGTGATGGACAACGTGCCGGCCTCGCGCGGCTACGAAGGCGGCTTCGGCACCGACCTGATGCTCAAGGACCTCGGCTTGGCCAGCGAGGCGGCCAAGCAGGTGCGCCAGCCGGTGCTGCTCGGCGCCCTCGCCCAGCAGCTCTACCAGACCTTCAGCGCCCAGGGCAACGGCCAGCTGGACTTCTCGGCGATCATCAACCTGTACCGCAAGGACGCCTGAGCATGAGCGAAGCCCCCGTGCTGGCCGCGGTGCGCAACCGCATCGGCCACCTGACCCTCAACCGCCCGGCCGGCCTCAACGCCGTCAACCTGGAGATGGTGCGCCTGCTGCAACGCCAGCTGCAGGAGTGGGCGGATGACCCGGAGATCCTCGCCGTGGTGCTGCGCGCCAATGGCGCGAAGGCCTTCTGCGCCGGCGGCGACATCCGCGCGCTGTACGACAGCTTCAGGGCCGGCGACGATCAGTGGCAGCGCTTCTTCGAGGAGGAATACGCCCTCGACCAGTACATCCACGCCTACCGCAAGCCGATCCTCGCCCTGATGGACGGCTTCGTGCTCGGCGGCGGCATGGGCCTGGTGCAGGGCGCCGCGCTGCGGGTGATCACCGAGCGGACCCGGATGGGCATGCCGGAGACCGCCATCGGCTACTTCCCCGACGTCGGCGCCAGCCACTTCCTCTCCCGCCTGCCCGGCGAACTGGGCACCTACCTGGGCGTCACCGGCGTGCAGATCCGCGCCGCCGACGCCCTCTACGCCGGCCTGGCCGACTGGTGCCTGCCCAGCGAGCAGCTCGCCGAGCTGGACCGCTGCCTGGACAACCTGAGCTGGACGGTGCACCCGCAGGAGGCCCTGCGCACCCTGCTCGCCACCCTCGCCTCGCGCAAGCTGCCGGGCGCCGAACTCAAGGCCCTGCACCCGGCCATCGAAGAGCACTTCGCCCAAGACAGCGTGGCGGCAATCCGTGCCTCGCTGCAGGCCGAGACGCGCCCCGAGTTCCAGCACTGGGCCGAGGAAACCGTCAAGCTGCTGGATGGCCGCTCACCGCTGGCCATGGAAGTCACCCGCGAGCTGCTGCGCCGCGGTCGCGAGCTGCTGCTGGCCGAGTGCTTCGCCCTCGAGCTGCACCTGGACCGCCAGTGGTTCGCACGCGGCGAGATCATGGAAGGCGTGCGCGCGCTGATCGTCGACAAGGACAGGAACCCGCGCTGGAACCCGCCCAGCCTGGGCGCGGTGAGCAACGAACAGGTAGCCAGCTTCTTCCCGAGCGGCCAGACTGCCGGCAGGGCCCGCCAGGCGGTCTGAGCGCCCGGCAAGCAGACAAGAACAAGAGAGAACGCCGATGAACGATCTGGAATTCACCGAAGAACAACGCATGATCCGCGACATGGCCCGCGAATTCGCCCAGCGCGAGATCGCCCCGCACGCCGCCGCGTGGGAGAAGGCCGGCTGGATCGACGACCGCCTGGTCGCCCAGATGGGCGAGCTGGGCCTGCTCGGCATGGTGGTGCCCGAGGAATGGGGCGGCAGCTACATCGACTACGTCGCCTACGCCCTGGCCGTGGAGGAAGTCGCCGCCGGCGACGGCGCCCTCGGCGCGCTGATGAGCGTGCACAACTCGGTGGGCTGCGGCCCGCTGCTCAACTACGGCACTCAGGCGCAGAAGGACGCCTGGCTGCGCGACCTGGCCAGCGGCCAGGCCATCGGCTGCTTCTGCCTGACCGAACCGCAGGCCGGCTCCGAAGCCCACAACCTGCGCACCCGCGCCGAACTGAAGGACGGCCAGTGGGTGCTCAACGGCGCCAAGCAGTTCGTCACCAACGGCAAGCGCGCCAAGCTGGCCATCGTCTTCGCCGTCACCGACCCGGAGCTCGGCAAGAAGGGCCTGTCGGCCTTCCTGGTGCCCACCGACACTCCCGGCTTCGTGGTCGAGCGCGCCGAGCACAAGATGGGCCTGCGCGCCTCCGACACCTGCGCCATCGCCCTCGACGACTGCCGCATCCCGCAGGAGAACCTGCTCGGCGAGCGCGGCAAGGGCCTGGCCATCGCCCTCTCCAACCTGGAGGGCGGGCGCATCGGCATCGCCGCGCAGTCCATCGGCATCGCCCGCGCCGCCTTCGAGGCCGCGCTGCGCTACGCCCGCGAGCGCGTGCAGTTCGGCAAGCCGATCATCGAGCACCAGAGCATCGCCAACCTGCTGGCCGACATGCACACCCGCATCAACGCCGCCCGCCTGCTCACCCACCACGCCGCCCGCCTGCGCAGCGCCGGCCTGCCCTGCCTGTCCGAAGCCTCCCAGGCCAAGCTGTTCGCCTCGGAAATGGCCGAACAGGTCTGCTCCAGCGCCATCCAGATCCACGGCGGCTACGGCTACCTGGAGGACTACCCGGTCGAGCGCTACTACCGCGATGCAAGGATCACGCAGATCTATGAAGGGACCAGCGAGATTCAGCGGATGCTGATTGCGCGGGAGCTGGGGAGTTACGGGGTGTAATGTTCGATTGAGGTTTGTTGTCACGATCGGGGGTGGTAGTGGCTGCCCCCGGTTGTTTTTGTCTGGGCAGCGCGCTAATCGGCGCCGCCGATAGGAGCGCACGCCGCGCGCTCGACAGTATCGTCTGTATTCCAGCGCCTGACGAAACGCTCCCAATAGTGCGCTGTGCCGCAGGCTTCCATCAGCCGCTCGACCGGCTCGGTCTGCGCCTGTACATATCGGCGAAACGCTTCGCGACCCAGCCGCTTGTGCTGACCATCTGCCCGTCATCGACGTTCTCGGTAACCTGCAAACGGACTTGGCCAAATCCACTGCAATCTGCTTGCACATCGCTGGAGCCCTCCGAACGCCACTTCGGCACCACGAGTGTGGTCAAGTCTGGTGCAGTGAGTGCCCATCACAGCGCTCAAATAGCTCTCCCTTATGGGTTCGACGTCGCTTCCTTCATCTTTCTAGACCCCATCATCGCCACGGCTCATCTATTATAAAAATCCAAAAGACGGAGCCTGGAGTCCCGATAATGCACTCGACTGTCGCTCACTTCGCTCCCTGGACAGTCGAAAGCTACGCTTTTGCCTGATCGTCAGGACCATGGGCACGCTCAAGCTTTGGTTGCGGCAAGCTCCATTCACTTCGTCACTCGTGCTCCTCACAGGCTGCGTCACCCTGCATGCACCTCTTACCAGGGATGACTCCTATCCGGCCGATTGGCCCGATGTGACGACCGCGGGCGAGGAGTGCCGCGGGTTGAACGGTACCTATGCGAACTCGGGCGAGCTTGCAGTTGCAGACTCCGGGCGCTCTGACGCGCTCTTGACGCAGATCCTTCATCTATCGCGAGGAGCCAAGGTCGTGTCACTTGCGGTTCAGACCCAAAGGCTCGACAACAAGGGTGACGCCATTTCTACCCTGCTCGTCGTGCCGGATGGGGACGAGAGCGCCAGGACGGAGCTCACAAACTGCTTCTGCATTCGACAGACATTGAGCTGCACGCGGATCAACGAGAGATACTGGTCGTTCCCATACATTGGCGCAGGTGGTGCGCAGTCCAACGTATACATGTCAGGCGCAGCGGATGGCTCGCTGGTCCTGAGACTGCAGAACTACCATGCAGACCTTGTCATCGGAGTCCCGCTCTTCGGCAAGTCAGAGCCATGGGCTCGCTTCACGGCCAGCCGCCCGTGATGCAACATGGTCCTGCCCCTTGGCTGGCGCGGACTGCTACCGGCACGTCGCCTGGCTCGCCAGCCGGGCAATACCAGCATCCGCCCAGCAGGCCAAGAGCCTTCCCGGCGGCAGAGCCTCAGCTCAAACGTCGGACACCTCGACATTGAGAATTGCCACCGCCACATCAATGGCGCTTGTGCTCACCCTGGCGGGTTGCGCAACCAGCGCCGGGAATCCACCGTACCCAGCGGAGTGGGCTTCGATAAGGTCCGTGCCCACACCGGAAGGCTGTCCTGATCTTCAGGGTACGTACAGCAACCGGGGAACAGCATCGTTCCCGACCGTAGCAGGTGAGCCACCATCACTGACTGACATATTCATGGCGATGGCCCGCTCGAAAAGCGCCACTGGCCCTGCGACCTGGCAGCAGTCGTGGCCGACCATTCCGAGCGAATCGGCCTGGGTGTCCATCCAGCAGACATCTGACTCGATGACCATCACCTTCATTGACTCCGCAGGGCGCCGCACTCCGCTGAGCTTCAGGCGCTATCGCTTTACGCCATTCGAGAGCCGTGTTGACGACCTCTTCAGTTGTCGTACGTTGAATGACGAGCCGACCCTGCGGTTTTTCAATGAGCCTGTCAGCCACACCCATGTGTCGATCCTGGGGGTCGGCGGCGGTGGAACCAATATCAATCTGCTCAAGTCCATCGACGGCTCACTGGTCGTCAACTGGCGCAGCGACGATGTCACTATCTCCCGGTTCATCCTGGGCTCGGACTACCGGGTAGAAAACCTCTGGTATCGATACTCGCGGGTTGCCGCCGAGATACCTGCCGAAAAATAGCGAAGCTCAGCCACGCGATCGACCGGACCTTCGCCAGCGGGCTTCCTCCGGTCATTACCAGCGCAAGGCGTCACTACTTTCAGGCGCCTGCGGCATGGAGGTCCGCAAGCCGCGCCCACGTCACGGCAGGGGAATACCCTCAATCCCCGATACTCACTCCTCCCCATACCCCTGCAGATCCAGCCCCTCGCGCAGATACTCCGCCAAAAACGGATGGGCGATCAGGTAGCCGGCGGTGCGCGGGTTCCACTGTTCGGCGGCCTGCCTGAGCAGGTCGTCCCACTCCTCCAGGGTGCCGTCACCGCGGCCCAGCCACATCAGTGCCACCACTTCCTGCTGCTGGTCCGGCTCCAGGTCGTCGATGATCGACTCGAACTCGCCGTAGTACTCGTCGTCCCCGTGGTCGGCCAGTGCCTGCAGGGCCCAGTCGTCGCTCGGGCTGTTGGGTTCCTGGGGGATGACCACCTGTTCCTTGGCGTGAAAGGCACGGGCCAGGTCCATGAGCCGGGCAACGGTTTCCGGGTTGACGGTGATCATGCTGGCGCTCCTCTTGGCTGGACCGGACAGCAAGTATGGGCCGGATTGCGCAACTTGCCCGCCTGCGGCTTTCATGAATGGACGACTGACCTTATCCCGACTGCCTGCGATGCCCCACGCCCACCCCACCCTGCTGTTCGGCGCCTTCGACCGGCACAACTTCGGTGACCTGCTGTTCCCGCACATCGCCACCGCGCTGCTGGCGGGGTGTGAACTGCGCTTCGCCGGGCTGGCCGGCCGCGACCTGCGGCCGTGGGGCGGCCACCAGGTCGAGGCGCTGGCGACGCTGGCCCGGGAACTCGCCGGCCAGCCGGTCGACCTGCTGCACGTCGGCGGCGAGCTGCTGGCCTGCGATGCCTGGGAGGCGGCGGTGATGCTGCTGCCGGCAGACCAGGTGCAGGCCACGCTGGCGCGCCTCGACCACCTGCCGGCCGAGCGTCTGGCCTGGGCGCAGGGCGTGCTGGGCATTCCTGACCGGGCGCCCTACGTGGCGGGGCACGGGCTGTTCCCGCGGGCGCGCCTGCTGTTCGACGCGGTGGGCGGCATGGATCTGGATACACGCGATCCGGCCCTGCGCGCCGAGGTGCTGGGCAAGCTGCGCGCCGCCGATTACCTGAGCGTGCGTGACCGGCGCACCCAGACGCTGCTGCGGGAGGCCGGCATCGCCGCGCAACTGCTGCCCGACCCGGCGGTGCTGGTGCGCGAGCTGTTCGGCGCGCGAATCGAGCGCCATGCCGCGCAGGGCGAGGTCGCCGAACTCCGGCGCGCCTTCCCCCGCGGCTATCTCGCCGTGCAGTTCAGCGCCGACTTCGGCGACGACGCCACCCTCACGGCCATCGCCGCGCAGCTGGACCGCGTCGCGCAGGCCCACGGGCTGGGCATCGCCTTCTTCCGCGCCGGCGCCGCGCCCTGGCACGACGATCTGGGCTGCTACCGGCGCACGGCGGCGCGGATGCGCGCGCCGACGCGCATCGTCGCCACGCTCGACCTCTGGGATATCTGCGCGCTGATCGCCGCCAGCCGCGCTTTCCTCGGCAGCAGCCTGCACGGGCGGATCGTCGCCATGGCCTACGCCCTGCCCCGCCTCACCCTGCAGCGCCGCGGCCCCGGCAAGCCCGAGGCCTACGCCGCCACCTGGGAGTCAGCCGGGCTGCCGCTCGGCGTGCTGCCGACGGAGATCGCCGAGGGCCTCGACGTGGCCCTCGCGGTCAACCGCCGCCCCCTCGACGAGCTGGCGCGCGCACTGGCGGCAGACTACCGCAGGGGTTTCGCCGCACTGCGCGCCCGCCTCGACCACTGAGCGCGACCGATCAGGTCCGGGCCGGCTACGCTCTCAGGCAGCGGATGGGGGCCCGGCCCGCCAGACGCCTTTCCGTCCAGCCCAGCGAGCCCGAAGGTCGATGCCCAACTGGAAGCTTATCGCCCTGGCCACAGCGGCCACCCTGGCGAGTCAGGGGTGCGGCAGCGCCCGATCGCCCAGCGTCAGGCCGGTGCCGGTCGCCGGGATCGACCAGCAAGGCGCCAGCCTGGATCGGGCACGGCAACTGGTGCGCGGCACGGGGGAAACCGCCGTGATGTTCGAGCTGGGCCAGCCCGCCGACCGGGTACCGAGCTGCCTGCCTGGCGAGGTCGTCTGGCGTTATCCGATCCGGGCCTGGAGCGCGATGGCGGTCAGCCGGAAGATCGTCCCGGCGGTATTTCTCCGCATGACGTTCGATCGCGCGGGCACGCTCACCGACTGGCGCTTCGTCGACCCGCTCACTGGCCGCCAGTTGCCTGTCGTGGAGGAGCCGGCCGAGGCAGCCCGCTGGTTCGAGTCGCTTTCGCGCTCGCCGGCACCGATCCCACCGCGCATCGAGCTGCAGGAAACCCTGGTCCGCGGCCGAACCACGCAGCACGATGTCGAAGGCACGCTCGGCCGCTGGCAGCCGGACCTCCACTGCGGGAATGGTGGCGCCGCTCCCCTGGTCAGGAAGGAAAATACCGACTCCGGCGCCGTCTGGGACTGGTATGCGGACCGTCCCAGTCCCCTGTTCATTCCACCCCACTACCTGGTTGCCTCCTTCGCGCAGGCCGGCACCCTGATCGTCTGGCATTTCGAACAGACCTACCCGGGCGGACGCAAGTGAGCTCGCCGGACGTTACCGCCCACCCCGCTTGACCGACCGCCCCTGTCCCCTCCCGCGCGGCTTCTGCGCTGGTACTGCGTGCCCGGCTGGCGGGTCGGACGACGCTGCCGCTCGAGCTGTATCCGTCGATTCATCCAGTCCGTGTATCTGTACCCATCCATTCCGGCCACCTAGGATGAGCGCCACAATCCAATCCGCCAGAGAGTTCGCGATGCGCACCGTCCCCTTCAAGCAAGTCGACGTCTTCACCCGTGTCCCGTTCAGGGGCAACCCGGTCGCCGTGGTGCTGCAGGCCGAAGGCCTCTCCAGCGAGCAGATGCAGCGGATCGCCCGCTGGACCAACCTGTCCGAGACCACCTTCGTGCTGCCGGCCAGCAGCGCCGCGGCGGACTACCGGGTGCGCATCTTCACTCCCGCCTCCGAACTGCCGTTCGCCGGCCACCCGACCATCGGCACCGCCCACGCGCTGCTGGAAGCCGGGGTGATCGCCCCGCGCGACGGTCGGCTGGTGCAGGAGTGCACGGCCGGGCTGATCGGCCTGGAAGTGAGCGAGGACGGCGACGGCGAGCGCTGGATCACCTTCGACCTGCCGCAGCCGGCGATCACCGCGCTGGACGACGCCGATGTCGACGAGCTGGAGGCCATTCTCGGCTGCGCGGTGTCCCGCGAAGCCCGGCCGCGGCTGATCGACGTCGGCGCGCGCTGGATCATCGCCCAGCTGGACAGCGCCGCGGCGGTGCTGGCCTGCCGGCCGGACATGGCGCGCATGAAGCTGATCGAGCAGGAGCCGCAGGAAACCGGGGTGACCATCTTCGGCGCCCATCCCGCCGGCCAGCCGGCGGGCATCGAGGTGCGCTCCTTCGCCCCGGCCTGCGGCATCGACGAGGACCCGGTGTGCGGCAGCGGCAACGGCTGCGTGGCCGCCTTCATCCGCGACAGCGGGCAGGTGGCGCAGTTCGGCAGCCAGTACCTCGCCGCCCAGGGCGCCGCCATCGGTCGCACCGGGCTGCTGCGCATCGCCATCGACGCGGCGCGCATCCAGGTCGGCGGCATGGCGGTGACCTGCATCGACGGGCGGATCGCCTGCTGAGACGGCGGCGCGGCGACGACGGCCAGATCGACGAGCCGTCAGCAACTGCGGTCCTGCTCCTGCTGCTGCATCCGGCCGGGAAAGCACCGGATGCAGCAGTTCCCGAATCACTCGTCCTTGCGCGAAGCCGGCGCCTGAGCCAGCGAGCCGGCCGCCGGACCGTCGGCAACGCCGGCGGTGTTGTCCAGCAGGCTCCGGGTGGCCACCTGCAGGAACGACTGCAGCCGCGGCAGCAGCTCGGCCACGCCCTGCTCGTCCTGCACGCGGTCGACGCCGGCCCGCTCGTGCAGGCGGTAGTCGTACAGCTTGGGAGCGCCGTCGCGCGGCAGCACCAGCAGGCGGCTGCCCGAGACCAGCGCCACGGTCTGGTCGCTGCCGGACGGCTTCACCACACCGAAACCCTGGTCACTGGCGTCCAGGCTGAGCAGGTCGCGGCCCCAGCACTGATGCTGCACCTCGCCGCCGAGGCGGCCCATGATGGTCGGCACCACGTCGAGCTGGGTGCCGGCGATGTCGTTGCGCGCGCCGAACTTCTCCTGCACGCCGGGGCCGATCAGCAGCATCGGCACATGGAAGCGGTACAGGTCGATGTCGCTGAGCTGCTCGGGGCTGCCGAAGCCGTGGTCGCCAACGACCACGAACAGGGTGTCCTTGAAGTAGGGCTCCTTGCGCGCCTTCTCGAAGAACTGTCCCAGCGCCCAGTCGGAGTAGCGCATGGCGGTCAGGTGCTCGTCGAGCGCGCCGAAGCCGGTCACCTTGTCCACCGGCAGCTTGTCCGGCAGCGCATAGGGGGTGTGGTTGGAGAGGGTCTGCAGCAGCGCGTAGAACGGCCGCTCGCGATCCATCCTGGCCAGTTCCTCGGCGCCGCGGTCGAACATGTCCTGGTCGGAAACGCCCCAGGTCGGATCGGAGAACACCGGATTCACGTAGTCGTTGCGGCCGACGAAGCGGGTCATGCCCTGGTTGCCGAAGAAGCCCTGCTGATTGTCCCAGCCGAAATCGCCGTTGTAGACGTAGATATTGTCGAAGCCCCGCTGGCTGAGCAGCTGCGGCAGGCCGGAGAAGCGGTGGGTACCCTCCGGCTGCTGCATCAGGTACTCGAAGCCCGGCAGGTTGGGGAAGCAGGCCATGGTGGCGAACATGCCCTGGTGGGTATGGGTGCCGTTGGAGAAGTAGCGGGTGAACAGCAGCCCTTCCTTGCTCAGGCGGTCGAAGTTGGGGGTGATGTCGCCCTTGCCGCCCAGCGCGCCGACGTAGTGGCCGGCGAAGCTCTCCATGAGGATCACCACCACGTTGCGGATCGGCAGGGTACCCTGCTCGCTGGGCGCCATCACCCGGCGCACCGCCGCGCGGTCGGCGTCGACCAGCCGCTCCTGCGGGGTCAGCAGCATGTCGCGCACCCGCTGCTCGGCCTCGGCCGGCGGCAGGCTGGCCTTCCAGACGTTGTCGCGATGATCCGACCAGCGCCCCTTGGCGGCGTCGACCAGCGACAGCGTGGCGTTGTAGCCGAGATGATTGGCGAACACCGACTCGGTGGTGCTGGCATCACCCCAGCGCAGCGGCGGCCCCTGGCGCAGGGTGCCGCGGGCGGCGACCACCGCCACCAGCAAGCAAAGCACGAAGGCAGTGGCGCGCCAGTACCAGCGCCCGCCCTGCGGGCGCTCGATGCGCGGCAAGCACCAGCGGTGCAGGCGCTGGAAGACCTTGAACAGCAGCCAGCTGGCCAGCGCCCAGGCCAGCAGGTAGCGGCCCACCGGGAAGCCGTACCAGAGCATGCTCAGCACGGTCTTCGGGTCCTCGCCGAGGTACTGGAACACCAGGGCGTTCAGGCGCTGGTGGAACTCGCGGTAGAAGTCCAGCTCCAGCACGCCGAGGAACAGGGTCAGACTGGCGAACAGGCTCAGCCAGACCAGTTGCCAGCGCCGCGCGCCGATCAGGAACCGGCTGGGGATGGCCAGCAGCAGCGGCGCCACGCCGAACACCACCACGCGCAGGTCGAAGCGCACGCCGTTGCCGAACGCCTCGACGAAGGCGCCAGCCGGTGCGCCGCCGATCAGGTCGCGGTTGTAGATCAGCAGGGCCGCGCGCAGCAGCGCATAGAGGACGAGCAGCAGCACGCCGCTCAGCGCGGTGAAGGCCAGGTGCTCGCGCAGGCCGGGGCGCGGAGCGGCGAAGGAGGATGGTGATGGGCGCATGGGTCAACTTCCGGAGGAGATACGTTGCAGCTGCAGCACGCGGTTGCGGCCCTGCTCGGCGAGCAGGTAATGACCGGGGGCGGTTTCCAGCAGGGTCTGTGCCGAGCGCAGGTGGGACAGCACGGTATGCAGCTGGCCGTCCCGGTCGAGCAGCAGCAGGCGCGCCATGTGCGTGGCGTCCTCGCTCACCCACAGGCCGTCCGCGTTGCACAGCAGGAAACCGGGCTGGTCGAGATCGCCAAGCACCTTGGGGTCGTTGCCATCGGCGCTCAACTGGCGCACCCAGCCCTTGCCCTTCTCGGTGTAGAACAAGCGGCCATCGGGGCAGGCAGCCACCCCCTCGGCCTCGTCCAGATGGCGGCGCAGGACCTCGACCTCGTCGCGCTCGGGATCGTAGCGCAGCAGGTTGCCGTCGCCATGGCGGTCCTCGATGGCGTACAGGTATCGGCCGTCGCTGCTCAGGCCCTCGATACCCTGCCCGGAAAACAGCGTGCGGGTGCCCGCCGCGGTGCGCCAGAGCACCGGCTGCTCGCCCTGCTCCTGGCTGAACGCCACGCCCCCGCGGAAGGCGACCATGCCGTCGGGCTTGGACAGCCCGCCATGCACCTCGCCGAGCTGCCCGCCCGGAGCCAGGCGCAGCAGGCCGCCCTGGCCGGCGTTGCGTTCCTGGCTGAGCAGCAGACCGCCCTCGCCATCCAGGGCCAGCGCGCTGACCTTGTCGACGGCGTCGAGGTACACCCCCGCGGCCCAGCCGTCCCCGGCCTGCACCGGGTAGAAGTGCCGCCAGCCGGCCTGAGCCATGCCGAGCAGCAGCATGAGGACCGCCGCGGCCGTCAGCTGCCAGAAACGCAGCCAGCGGCGCGACAGCCCGCCGGCAAGCCGGGCGCGCGAACGAGGGAATATGGCCAGAAGGGTTGGCATGTCGTCGGTCTGCTTCGCCAAATCCCCAGACCTTAACCAGCCTCCGATCAAGCCGGCATCAAGCCGGTGTGAAAAAATCGTGAATTGGTCGACGGATGGTATCCGGCGACTACAGCCAGTCCAGACGCCGGAAGTTGGCATACAGCCCGTCGCGGGCTGCCCCTGCTGGCCTGCGCGCTCCTCACCGTCTCACCATGCGCCACTTCTACATCGAGCGGCTGTGAGCGCCGGGCGGCGGCGCAAGGCCCGGTAACAGGGCGAAAAACAGTCGATTTGACACCATCCGGGCGGATTCCCAGGATAATGGCCCTTTGATCACAAGAGGAGCATCCGGGGCCGCCCGGCTTTCTATGGACACTCAGAGTCGTCGAGACTTTCCTGCTTCGCCCGCGCCCGACGGCGCGCGTCACCCTTGCGCCAGCGGCGAACCCGCGTCGGCGATGCCGGCCACCCTGCCGGTCACCACTGCGCAATCGCGAGGCCGCCGATGGAAGTCCTGATCCTGATCGGCCTGATCGTGCTCAACGGCGTGTTCGCCATGTCGGAGATCGCCCTGGTCACCGCGCGCAAGGCACGCCTGATGAAGCTGGCCGCCGAGGGCGACAGCGCCGCCGCCACCGCCCTGAAGATGGGCGAGGACCCCACCAAGTTCCTGTCGACCATCCAGATCGGCATCACCTCCATCAGCATCCTCAACGGCATCGTCGGCGAGGCGGTGCTGGCCGCGCCGCTGTCGCAGTGGCTGCAGTCCCTCGGCGCGCCGGAGCACACCGCGAGCATCGGCGCCACCGCGGTGGTGGTCATCGTCATCACCTACGTCTCCATCGTGATCGGCGAGCTGGTGCCCAAGCGCCTCGGCCAGATCAGCCCCGAGCCCATCGCGCGCCTGGTCGCCCGGCCCATGCAGGCGCTGGCGGTGATCACCCGGCCCTTCGTGATGCTGCTGTCGGTGTCCACCCACGCGCTGCTGCGCCTGATGGGCGTGCGGCAGACCGGCCAGGCCATAGTCACCGAGGAGGAGATCCATGCCCTGCTGGAGGAAGGCTCCGAGGCCGGCGTCATCGAGCAGCACCAGCACGAGATGGTGCGCAACGTGTTCCGCCTCGACGACCGCCAGCTCGGCTCGCTGATGATCCCCCGCTCGGACATCGTCTGCATCGACATCCGCCGCTCCGCCGAGGAGAACCTGCAGATCCTCATCGAGTCGGAGCACTCGCGCTTCCCGGTATGCGACGGCAGCCTCGACAAGCTGGTCGGCGTCATCCACGCCAAGCAGGCGCTGGCCTGCGTCGCCAAGGGGCAGACGCCGGACTTCTCGACCAACCTGCAGCCGTGCGTGTACGTGCCGGAGACGCTGACCGGCATGGAGCTGCTCGAGGAGTTCCGCGCCAACGACATGCAGATGGCCTTCGTCATCGACGAGTACGGCGAGATCGAAGGGATAGTGACCCTGCAGAACGTGCTGGAGGCGGTGACCGGCGAGTTCACCCCGCGCAATGCCGAGGACGCCTGGGCGGTGCAGCGCGAGGACGGCTCCTGGCTGCTGGACGGCGCCATCCCGATTCCGGAGATGAAGGACCGCCTGGAACTGAAGAGCGTCCCCGAGGAGGACAAGGGCCGCTACCACACCATCAGCGGGATGATCATGCTGCTGCTCGGGCGCGTACCCGCCACCGGCAATCACACCGACTGGGCGGGCTGGCGTTTCGAGGTGGTGGACATGGACGGCAAGCGCATCGACAAGGTGCTCGCCACGCCGATTCCCCACCAGGAAGACGACCAGCAGGCGGGCGGCGCGTAAGCGCGCCGCCCTGGCGCCCCGCTACAGCCAGTCCAGACGCCTGAAGTTGGCGTACAGCCCGCCGCAACCGAGGGCGATCAGCGCGAGCACGCCGAAATAGCCGTATTCCCAGGCCAGCTCGGGCATGTGCTCGAAGTTCATCCCGTAGATCCCGGCCAGCGCGGTCGGGAAGGCGAGGATCGCCGCCCAGGCGGCGAACTTGCGCTGCACCACGCTCTGTCGCGAGGCCTCCAGCAGCAGGCTCAGTTCGATGGCATGGTCGGCCATCTCGCGCTGGCCGTTGAGGTCTTCCTGCAGACGGGCGACGTGGATGGCGATGTCGCGGAAGTACGGGCGCATCGGCTTGTCGATGAACGGGAAGTCGAGCTGCTGCAGCTCGCGGCAGATCTCCGCCAGCGGCGCGACCTGGCGGCGCAGGCGCAGCAGGTCGCGGCGCAGGTCGGCGATGTGCTCGATGTCGGCCTGGCTCAGCGAGCGGCTGAGCACGGTCTGCTCGAGGTCCTCCAGTTCCTCGAAGATGCTGTCGAGCAGCGGCCGGTAGTTCTCGATGACGAAGCTGAGCAGCGCATACAGCACGTAATCCTCGCCCTGGGCGAGCAGCAGCGGGCGCGCCTCGCAGCCCAGGCGCACCTTGGAATAGGGCGCCGAGTCGCCGTAGCGGGCGCTGATCACGTAGCCCTTGCCGGCGAACAGCTGGGTCTCGACGAAGGTCAGCCGCCCCTCCACGCGGATCGGCGAGTAGACCACCATGAACAGCGCATCGCCGAAGGTTTCCAGCTTGGGCCGGGTGTGCTGGGCGATGGCGTCGGCCATGGCCAGCTCGTGCAGGTTGAACTGCTGCTGCAGGGTGTGCAGCAGCTCGCGGTCGGGGTCGCGCAGGCCGATCCACACCATGTGCCCGGGCCTGGCGGCCCACTGGGCACCCTCCCCGATGTCGATATCGGCAACCTTGCGTCCCTGGTGATAGGCAGCGGCGGCAACGACCTGGCCCATGCGGCGTCCTCGGCTGAAGTGATGAGGCAGCTTACCCCAAGCGCCAGCCTGCCCCCAACGCGGACGGCTGCGGCGCATGCGCCAGCGGGCCGCGGCACACCGCAAGCCTGCCCGCGCCGGACAGAACGACACACCGTCCACTCGGTTCGTCACATTGATGCATTGATTCATCGAAACGCGGCTTTTTACGTCTTATCGACGAACAGGGCCGCCCAATAGACTGGCTCCGTACTCAACCGAACCCCGGAGACAACAACAATGAACGTACTCCT
This sequence comes from Pseudomonas sp. OF001, assembly GCF_904426495.1. NCBI lineage: Bacteria > Pseudomonadati > Pseudomonadota > Gammaproteobacteria > Pseudomonadales > Pseudomonadaceae > Pseudomonas > Pseudomonas sp. OF001. The sequence goes on from NZ_CAJGBM010000015.1 coordinate 73,787, forward strand.
GCTTGGCGCCGGCCACATCGGCTACACCATCGCTCAACTGCTGAACAACACCGGCGACTACCAGGTGGTCGTCGCCGACCGTGACCGCAGCTCGCTGGGCGCCATTGCCGAACTGGGTATCGCCACCCTGGAGCTGGATTCGGCTGACGGCGCCGCCCTGGAAAAGGCCATGGCCGACCAGGACGCCGTGCTCAACGCCCTGCCGTACCACATGGCCATCGGCGTGGCCAAGGCGGCCAAGAACACCGGCACCCACTACTTCGACCTGACCGAAGACGTGCACGCCACCAAGACCATCATGGAGCTGGCCAAGGACGCCAAGACCGCGTTCATGCCGCAGTGCGGCCTGGCCCCGGGCTTCATTGGCATCGCCGCCCACTCGCTGGCCGCCCGCTTCGACAGCGTGCGCGAAGTGAAGATGCGCGTCGGCGCCCTGCCGGAGTTCCCGACCAACTCGCTGAAGTACAACCTGACCTGGAGCGTCGACGGTCTGGTCAACGAGTACTGCCACCCGTGCGAGGCGATCCGCAACGGCCGCCTGCAGCTGGTGCAGCCGATGGAAGGTCTGGAGCACTTCTCCCTCGACGGCGTCGAGTACGAAGCCTTCAACACCTCCGGCGGCCTGGGCACCCTGTGCGACACCCTGAGCGGCAAGGTCGAGACCCTGGACTACAAGACCGTACGCTACCCGGGCCACCGCGACCTGATGAAGTTCCTCCTCGAGGACCTGCGTCTGGCCGGCAACCAGGACAAGCTCAAGGACATCCTGCGCGGCGCTGTACCGACCACCATGCAGGACGTGGTGCTGGTGTTCGTCACCGTCAACGGCCTGAAGGACGGCAAGCTGGTGCAGGAAGTGTTCAGCCGCAAGATCTTCGCCAACGTGCAGGGCGGCCGCCTGACCAGCGCCATCCAGATCACCACCGCGGCCGGCATCTGCGCCGCCCTGGACCTGTTCCGCGCCAAGCGCCTGCCGCAGTCCGGCTTCATCAGCCAGGAGCAGGTGTCCCTCGACGACTTCCTCGCCAACCGCTTCGGCAAGGCCTACGAAGAGCACGCCGACGAGGCCCGCGAAGCGGCCTGAGTCAGCCCGCCTGCCCGCGCTCGCGGGCAGGCTCCCATGATCTGCCCAAGCCCTGCGCAGGGTTCGCGTGAACCGACCGGCTCCGCGTAGGGTGCGCCATGCGCACCATGAACCACGACGGTTGTCCCGGTGCGCACGGCGCACCCTGCGGGGTGCCGGGGCAATCATGCGCACTCCGACAAGAACAACACCAAGGAGATTCAAGGATGCTCAAGCGCAGCACCCTCGCCGTCGCGGTAACCCTCGCCCTGCTGGCCGGCCATGGCCAGGCCGCACCCACCCTGATCAACGCCAGCGGCGCCGCCGACGCCGCCAGCGCCACGGCGCAGTCCGCCAACGCCTGGATCGAGATCGACAAGGTCGCCTTCGAGCACAACATCGCCGAGCTGAAGAAGCAGGTCGGCGCCAGGACGCAGATCTGCGCGGTGATGAAGGCCGACGCCTACGGCCACGGCATCGACCTGTTGATGCCCTCGGTGATCGCCAGCGGCATTCCCTGCATCGGCGTCGCCAGCAACGAGGAAGCGCGCATCGTCCGCGAGAACGGCTTCAGCGGCCGCCTGATGCGCGTGCGCACCGCCACCCTCGGCGAAGTGCAGGACGCCATGCGCTACGACATGGAAGAGCTGGTCGGCGACCTGGAGTTCGCCGAGAAGGTCGCCGAAGCGGCACGCGCCCAGGGCAAGACCCTGCGCATCCACCTCGGCCTCAACTCCGCCGGCATCAGCCGCAACGGCCTGGAAATGAGCACCGCCGAAGGCAAGCTGGCCGCCGTGGACATCGTCAACATGCCGGGCCTGCAGGTCGCCGGAATCATGACCCACTTCCCGGTCGAGGATCGCGCCGAGGTGCTCAAGGGCCTGGAGAAGTTCAAGGCAGAGTCCGCCTGGGTGATCGAGCACGGCAAGCTCGACCGCAGCCAGCTGGTGCTGCACTGCGCCAACTCCTTCACCACCCTGGAGGTGCCCGAGGCGCACCTCGACATGGTCCGCCCCGGCGGCGCCCTGTACGGCGACACCGTGCCCAGCCACACCCAGTACCAGCGCGTGATGAACTTCAAGTCGCGGGTCGCCTCGGTCAACGAATACCCCGCCGGCAACAAGGTCGGCTACGACGGCACCTACACCCTGACCCGCGACTCGCGGCTGGCCAACATCTCTGTCGGCTACTCGGACGGCTACCGCCGGGCGTTCACCAACAAGGCCGCGGTGCTGATCAACGGCCACCGCGCCCCGGTGGTCGGCAAGGTGTCGATGAACACCCTGATGGTCGACGTCACCGGCATCCCCGACGTGCATCCCGGCGCCGAGGTGGTGCTGTTCGGCAGGCAGGGCGACGCCGAGATCGCCCAGGGCGAGCTGGAGGAATTCAACGGTGCCCTGCTCGCCGACCTCTACACGGTGTGGGGCAACTCCAACCCGAAGTTCCTCAAGCCGGAAGCGGCGGCGCAGTAACCACCTACTCGCGGGCGCCTCACCGGCGCCCGCATCGTTTCCGAGGAGCGATCAGTGAATTCAGTCATCAAACCTCGCAGCGGCGGCCAGATCCTGGTCGACGCCCTGCTGCTCAATGGCGTGGAACGCGCCTTCTGCGTGCCCGGCGAAAGCTACCTGGCGGTGCTCGACGCCCTGCACGATGCGCGGGAAAGGATCGACCTGGTGGTGTGCCGCCAGGAAGGCGGCGCCGCCTACATGGCCGAGGCGCACGCCAAGCTCACCGGCCAGCCGGGCATCTGCTTCGTCACCCGCGGCCCCGGCGCCACCAACGCCTCGGTCGGCGTGCACACCGCCTTCCAGGACTCCACGCCGATGCTGCTGTTCATCGGCCAGGTGGCCCGCGACCAGCTCGGCCGCGAGGCCTTCCAGGAGGTCGACTACCGGCAGATGTACGCCCCGCTGGCCAAGTGGGTGGTGCAGATCGACGACGCCCGGCGCCTGCCCGAGCAGCTCGCCCAGGCCTTCCAGCGCGCCATCAGCGGCCGCCCCGGCCCGGTGGTGGTGGTGCTGCCGGAGGACATGCTGACCGACGTGGTCGAGGTGGCCGACGCCCTGCCCAGCCGGCGCATCGACAGCCACCCGGCGCCCGCCCAGCTCACCGAGATGCAGGCGCTGCTGGAACAGGCCCGGCGTCCCCTGCTGGTGCTCGGTGGCGGCGGCTGGACGGCCGAGGCGGTCGCCGGCATGCGCGCCTTCGCCGAGCGCCAGCGCCTGCCGGTCGCCCTGTCGTTCCGCCGCCAGGACCTGTTCGACAACCGCCACCCGCAGTACGCCGGCGACCTCGGCCTGGCCGCCAGCGCCGAGCTGCGCGAGTCCGTGCAGCAGGCCGACCTGCTGCTGGTGGTCGGCAGCCGCTTGGGCGAAGTCAGCAGCAGCGGCTACAGCCTGCTGGACATCCCCACCCCGAAGCAGACGCTGATCCACGTGCACGCCGGCCTCGAGGAACTGGGCCGCGTCTACCAGCCGACGCTGGCCATCGCCAGCCACCCGGCCGCTTTCGCCGCCGCGGCCGCCGAACTGCCCGCCGTGGAGCCGCAGCGCCACACCGAGTGGATCGAGCAGCTCAACCAGCACTACCGCGCCAACCTCGACTGCCCGCCCTCGCCCGGCCCGGTGCAGATGGGCGAGATCATGGCCTGGCTGCGCGAACACCTGCCCGAGGACAGCATCCTCTGCAACGGCGCCGGCAACTACGCGGTATGGCTGCACCGCTTCTACCAGTACCCGGGCTTCCGCACCCTGCTGGCGCCCACCAACGGCTCCATGGGCTACGGCGTGCCGGCCGCCATCGCCGCCGCACTGGCCGCGCCCGGGCGCACCGTACTGAGCTTCGCCGGCGACGGCTGCTTCATGATGAACGGCCAGGAACTGGCCACCGCCATCCAGCACGACGCGCGGGTGATCTTCATCGTGGTCAACAACGGCATGTACGGCACCATCCGCATGCACCAGGAGCGCCACTACCCCGGCCGGGTCAGCGGCACCGAACTGCACAACCCGGACTTCGCCGCCCTGGCCCAGGCCTATGGCCTGTACGCCGAGGTGGTCGAGCACACCGGCGACTTCCCCGGCGCCTTCACCCGCGCCCAGAGAGCGGGCAAGGCGGCGCTGCTGGAGATCCGCGTCGACCCGCAGGCGCTGACGCCGCGGCAGAGCCTCGACCAGATCCGCGAGCAGGCGTTGCGGGGGCGCTGAAACAGAGCGGGCGGCCCAGGGCCGCCCGATTTTTGGCAGTGTGAAATCAACTTCTACGCATCGCGATACTGTGGAACAGGCGAGCCCTGCAGCAGAACAAGGCCGATAACAATCATGCCCCCCGTGATCGATTGGACGCTTGGCCCCCGTTGCGCGAACTACAGAGTGGCCCGGGCGGCAACGCCCAGCGAAGGCCGGATATACGAATGCAACCGCACTGACGACAGGGGTGGCAGGCTTTACTCACCACTTGTGGGGGGAGTCCATATACGTATGTTAGCCATTACCGCTGCCCGATGAGTGCGCGGTACTGAACAGAAACACCGGCGGGAGCCCCTTGTATATGCGAAATATCTGCGTAGGCTGGGTATTCAATCATCAAGTTATAGGGCAAACTCCAGTGGAGGCTCGGAGTTAAATGTTGATCGCGAACAATAAGAACGTTTCCTGCCTCATCCGGCAGCTCTGCTCCGCAGGCTAATACTGAAACATGCAAGCTATAGGGCGTTGTGGCTCCGCAGTCTCGCTGGAAAAGAACAGCCTGATATACACCGCTTGGTGAGTCTAAGCTAAAAAGTGGTTCGTTTACGCATAGCGGATCGAGAAAGTAAACGAAGACGGCAACTGTCGAGACAAGAAGAGCGGCCACAACTGCAAGGGTCAGTGCCGCAAATTTCAAAGCGCTTCGAATGTGCACCTAGCTGCTCCGTGTGGCTAACGCTTAGGTTAAAGGGCAGGCAAACGCGCAGCGTTTGACTGCCCCAGTGAGCGAAGCGAACGATTTGAACCTGTAGTTAGATTCCGCTCTTCCGTAGCAGCGAAAGAACTTCTTCATCAGCACTTTCCGCCTTCGTAATATAGTCGTTGCGTAACCACTCAGCCATGAGCTGATCTGGATCTAGAAAGCTGAGCTTAGCAAGCTTAATTAAGGCTTCTTTGCTAGGTTTCTGCTGCAGCCAGAAATGGAAAGCACCATTCCGATAGTGTTCGGATGCTGCCTCACTTCCAGGCTCATACTCTGACATCTGAATCCGCAAGATATCTTCAGACAACATGCCCCAGAGAATCCATTCCTCAGGGTATCCCATGAGCTTGATGAACTCACTTCGATTCATGAGCTTCCTCGAATGGAATCTAACGTTGAAGCTAAAGGGCGCGCTTTAGCGCGTCCCACCTGAGTGCTGTAATGGACTCTCCCTGCACCACACTTACCCGCACCAGCGGTGTCGAGAATGGCGTTCGGAGGGTTCCAGCGATGTACAAGCAGATTGCAGTGGATTTGGCCAAGTCCGTTTACCAGGTTGCCGAGAGCGTCCGTGCCGGGCAGGTGAGTCAGCGCAAGCGGCTGAATCGCGAGGCGTTTCGCCGATATATACAGGAGCAGGCCGAGCCGGTCGAGTGGCTGATGGAAGCCTGTGGCACGGCGCACTACTGGGGGCGTTTCGCCCAGGCGCTGGGGCACAAGGTGACGCTGCTGCACGCGCGCTATGTGCGCCCCTACCGCCGCCGCAACAAGACCGACCGCAACGACTGCGACGCCATCC
>NZ_CAJGBM010000016.1:0-74935 GCF_904426495.1 Pseudomonas sp. OF001
GCCTGAAGCCCGCCGCCCAGTCGACCAAGATCGACTACCCCAAGCCGGACGGCAAGCTGAGCTTCGACAAGCTGTCCTCGGTGTTCCTCTCCAACACCAACCACGAGGAAGACCAGCCCTGCCACCTCAAGCTGGCCGATGCCTCGATCCCGCTGGCGAAGAACCTGCCGCTCTTCGATGAGCCGGCGCAGCGCTACTGCCCGGCCGGGGTGTACGAGATCGTCACCCAGGAAAGCGGCGAGAAGAAGTTCCAGATCAACGCGCAGAACTGCGTGCACTGCAAGACCTGCGACATCAAGGACCCGGCGCAGAACATCACCTGGATGACCCCGGAGGGCACCGGCGGGCCGACCTATCCCAACATGTGACGGCATGGTCCGCTCGGCTCCCCGCTGAGCCGAGCGGGCGGCAGCGGGCCCGGTCCTGAGCAGGATTCAGCGGGTGTGCTGCAAGGCGTCGAGGAAGTGCTCGAGGATCAGGTTCTGCCGGCGCCCCTTGCGGGTGGCGACCGCCAGCCGGACGTCGAAGGACAGGCGCTGCGGATTCAGCGGCGCCATCAGCCCCCGGTCCACCCAGGTCGCCGCGTAGTGATCGGGCAGGAAGCCGATGTAGCCGCCGGTGAGGATCAGGAAGGCGATGCCCTCGCGGTCGGTGGCCGAGGCGGCGGCGTTGAGCCGCTGGTGCAGGCCGATCGCCTCGGCCGTCATCCCGTAGCTGGGCACCACCGCATCGGCGCGCCCCAGCTCCTCGTCGCTCACCGTGGCGGCGCGGGCGAACAGCGGGTGCTCGTGGCTGCAGTACAGGCACGAGCGCTCCTCGTAGAGCAGGCTGTACTCCAGCCCCGACAGCGGGGTGATCAGCGGCAGCGCACCGACGTGCAGGCGCCCGTCCAGCAGCCCGCGCTCGATCTCGCCCGGCTTGCTCATGCTGATGTTGATGCGCACCCCGGCACCCTGCGCCCGCAGCCCCTTGAGGGCCTGGGTGATGCGCATCCGCGGCTGGGTCACCAGATTGTTGACGATGCCGATGTTGAGGTCGCCGCGCAGCTGCCGGTGCAGCAGGTTGACCTCGCTGCGGAAACCCTCGATGGCCGCCAGTACCACCTCGCCGGCACGCAGCACCTCGCGGCCCTCGTCGGTGAGGGCGAAGCCGGCCCGACCGCGCTGGCACAGGCGCATGCCCAGGCGCTTCTCCAGGTCGCTCATGTGCAGGCTGATCGCCGAGCGGCTGATGCCCAGGGCGCTTTCGGCGGCGGAGAAGCTGCCGCACTCGGCCACCGTCTTGAACAGCCGCAGCAGGCGCAGGTCGAAGTCGCTGACCTGGCTCAGGGGAGTCTTCCGGGGCATACGTGAGCGTTTCCGAAAGTCGAGTTGAGAAGATTCAGATTTAACTCACCCAACCTTCCGGCACAAGCTGGCTGCACGCCCACTCGCCGGGACCCCGTCATGAACCAGCGCCTGCTCGCCAGCCAGCTCAAGCTGGATGCCCACTGGATGCCCTTCTCCGCCAACCGCAACTTCCAGCGCGACCCGCGGCTGATCGTCGGCGCCGAAGGCAGCTGGCTGCTCGACAGCGACGGGCGCCGGGTCTACGACGGCCTGTCCGGACTGTGGACCTGCGGCGCCGGCCATGCGCGCCAGGAGATCCGGGAGGCGGTGGCCAGGCAGCTCGGCACCCTCGACTACTCGCCGGGCTTCCAGTTCGGCCACCCGCTGTCGTTCCGGCTGGCCGAGCAGATCGCCGAGCTGACCCCGGGCGAGCTGAACCACGTGTTCTTCACCGGCTCGGGCTCCGAGTGCGCCGACACCGCGGTGAAGATGGCCAAGGCCTACTGGCGCCTGAAGGGCCAGCCGAGCAAGACCAGGTTCATCGGCCGCGCCCGCGGCTACCACGGGGTCAACATCGCCGGCACCAGCCTCGGCGGCATCGGCGGCAACCGCAAGATGTACGGCCAGCTGATGGACGTCGACCACCTGCCGCACACCCTGCAGCCGGAACTGGCCTTCACCCGCGGCATGGCCGAGAGCGGCGGCGTGGCGCTGGCCAACGAGCTGCTCAAGCTGATCGAGCTGCACGACGCCTCCAACATCGCCGCGGTGATCGTCGAGCCGATGTCCGGTTCGGCCGGGGTCATAGTGCCGCCGCAGGGCTACCTGCAGCGCCTGCGCGAGATCTGCGATGCGCACAACATCCTGCTGATCTTCGACGAGGTGATCACCGCCTTCGGCCGCCTCGGCAGGTGGACCGGCGCCGAGTACTTCGGCGTGACCCCGGACCTGATGAACGTGGCCAAGCAGATCACCAACGGCGCCATCCCCATGGGCGCGGTGATCGCCAGCCGCGAGATCTACGAGACCTTCATGCAGCAGAACAGCCCGGAGTACGCCGTCGAGTTCACCCACGGCTACACCTACTCGGCGCACCCGGTGGCCTGCGCCGCCGCCCTGGCCACCCTGGAGCTGCTGAAGAAGGACAACCTGATCCAGCAGTCCGCCGAGCTGGCGCCGCATTTCGAGCAGGCGCTGCACGGCCTCAAGGGCGCCAGGCACGTGCTCGACATCCGCAACTGCGGCCTGGCCGGTGCCCTGCAGCTCGCCCCGCGCGACGGCGACGCCATCGTCCGCCCGTTCGAGACCGGCATGGCGCTGTGGAAGGCCGGCTTCTACGTGCGTTTCGGCAGCGACACCCTGCAGTTCGGCCCGACCTTCAACGCCCGGCCGGAAGACCTCGACCGTCTGTTCGACGCGGTCGGCCAGGCCCTGCAGGGCGTCGCCTGATTGCCGCCAGTCACCCGACAAACCCAATCCATGTTGCCCCGCCCGCGCGGCGGGGCCTGTCGAGCCAGGGAAAACCTGATGACCGGCCCCCCGAGAGTCAGCCGGTCATCGCTCAGGCAGTGGTCGCGACCGCAGCCAGCTCGGTCTCGCGGATCAGCTTCTTGTTGATCTTGCCGACGCTGGTCTTGGGGATGTCGGCGACGAAACGGATCTGCCGCGGAATCGCCCACTTGTTGATGTGGCCGCTTGCCACGAACTGCTGCAGGTGCACCTCGATAGCCTGCTGGTCGAGGTTCTCGCCCGGCACGCAGACCACCAGGGCCAGCGGCCGCTCGCCCCACTGCTCGTCGGGAATGCCCACCACGGCCACCGAGGCGACCGCCGCGTGCTGGCTGATCAGGCTCTCCAGCTCCAGCGAGCTGATCCACTCGCCACCGGTCTTGATCACGTCCTTGATGCGGTCCTTGATCTCCACCGCGCCGCGCGCGTCGATCGAAGCCATGTCGCCGGTGTGCAGCCAGCCGCCGTCCCAGAGTTCGGCGCCCTTCTCCGGCTCCTTCAGGTAGCCCTGGGTCAGCCAGGGCGTGCGCACCACGATCTCGCCCAGTGCCACGCCATCGTGCGGCACGTCGTTGCCGGCGCCGTCGACGATGCGCAGGTCGACCAGCGGGATCGGCACGCCGGTCTTGATGCGCTCCGGCAGTTGCTCGTCCATCGGCAGGGCCAGGTCTTCGGCGCGCAGGTGGGTCAGGGTCAGCAGCGGGCAGGTCTCGGACATGCCGTAGCCGGCATGGATGAGCATGCCCTGCTGGCTGGCCTGGCGCGCCAGGCCGAGGGTCAGCGCGCTGCCGCCGAGCAGCATCTTCCAGCCGGTGAAGTCGGTCTGCTTGCCCAGCTCGCAGTCCAGCATCATCTGCAGGATGGTCGGCACGCAGTGGGAGAAGGTCACCCCCTCCTCGCGGAACAGGCGGACCAGCATGTTCGGCTCGTAGCGGCCGGGGTAGACCTGCTTGACGCCCATCGCCGTGGCCACGTAGGGCACGCCCCAGGCGTGCACGTGGAACATCGGCGTGATCGGCATGTACACGTCGTTCGAGCGCAGCAGCGGCTGGCCCTCCCAGCCGGCGAAGGTGCCCAGCTCGTTGAGGGTGTGCAGCACCAGCTGGCGGTGGGTGAAATACACGCCCTTCGGATGGCCGGTGGTGCCGGTGGTGTAGAACAGGGTCGCCACCGAATTCTCGTCGAAGTCGGGGAACTCGAAGTGGCTGGCGGCGCCGGCCAGCAGCGCCTCGTACTCGCCCACCAGCGGCAGCTGCGTGGCCTTGGCATCGCTCTCGGTGAGCTGCACGTAGCCCTTCACGGTGGTCAGCTCGCCGTGGATCTGCTCCAGCAGCGGCAGGAAGTCGTCATGCACCAGGACGATGTCGTCCTCGGCATGGTTCATGGTGTAGATGATCTGCTCCGGCGACAGGCGCACGTTCACCGTGTGCAGCACCGCACCGAGCATCGGCACGGCGAAGAAACACTCCAGCGAGCGGTGGCTGTCCCAGTCGAGCAGGGCCACGGTGTCGCCGGCCTTGATGCCGGCAACGCTCAGCGCGTTGGCCAGGCGCTGGATGCGCTCGTTGAGGGTGCGGTAGCTGTAGCGCAGCTTGTCGGAGTAGACGATTTCCTGGTCCGGCTGGTAGCGCACCCCGGACAGCAGCAGGCGCTTGATCAGCAGCTGGTAGTTGTAGGCACCTTGCGCAGGCGGAATTATTTTTGTCGTCGCCATGTTTGTGTTCCCGACTTTGCCAATCTGAAATTTGGGTTCGCTGTATGCGGGGGAACCGGTATCCGCACCGGCCGGAGCACGCGACCGGAGGGCCTGGTTCCCCTATGGAGCGAACAGTAAATAGCCCTCCCCTCGACCGCTTCACATTCCACGCCACACACTTGTCATTTGATGACAAGCTGGACTTCTGCAGGACGTGCGTGGCCCGCCGCTGCAGCGCGGAAAGCGGGGAATGAGGAGATGGGGGTAAGCGGCGCCGCCACGCCCCGGCTAAAGGGCGTGGCGAGCGCGGAGGGACGCGATCAGAACTGCTCGGCGTCCAGCAGGTACAGGCTCTCGCTGCCGGCGCGCACCGAGGCGCTCAGCGAGTGGATGCGCGGCAGCAGGCGGGCGAAGTAGAAACGCGCGGTGCCGAGCTTGCTGGCGTAGAAGTCATCCTCGCCCTGCCTGGCCAGCGCCACGGCGGCCATGCGTGCCCACAGGTAGGCGTACACGGTGTAGCCGAAGGTGTGCAGGTACTCGACCGAGGCGGCGCCGATCTCGTTGGGGTTGGTCTGCGCCTTGTCGATCACCCAGGCGGTCAGCGCGTCGAGGTTGTCCACGGCAGCCTTCAGCGGGGCGGTGAACTCGCCCAGCGAGGCGTCGGCCCCGGCGATGAAGGCGTTGATCTCCTCGGACAAGTGCTGGTAGTAACTGCCGCCGCTGGCGACCACCTTGCGACCCATCAGGTCCAGCGACTGGATGCCGTTGGTGCCTTCGTAGATCTGGGTGATGCGGCAATCGCGGATCAGCTGCTCCTGGCCCCACTCGCGGATGTAGCCGTGGCCGCCGAACACCTGCTGGCCGTGGATGGTGGTTTCCAGGCCCATGTCGGTGAGGAAGGCCTTGGCCACCGGGGTCAGCAGGGCGACCAGTTCCTCGGCGCGCTTGCGGGTGGCGGCATCCTCGCTGTACTTGGCGAGGTCGAGCTGCAGCGCAACGAAGCTGGAGAAGGCGCGGCCGCCCTCGTTGAGCGCCTTCATGGTCAGCAGCATGCGGCGCACGTCCGGATGCACGATGATCGGGTCGGCCGCCTTGTCCTTCGCCACCGCACCGGTCGGCGCGCGGCTCTGGATGCGCTCGCGGGCGTATTCCACGGCGTTCTGGTAGGAGCGCTCGCCGAGGGCCAGGCCCTGGATGCCGACGCCCAGGCGCTCGTAGTTCATCATGGTGAACATGGCGTTGAGGCCCTTGTTCACTTCGCCGACCAGGTAGCCGGTGGCGCCGTCGAAGTTCATCACGCAGGTGGCCGAGGCCTTGATGCCCATCTTGTGCTCGATGGAGCCGCAGCTCACCGCGTTGCGCTCGCCCAGCGAGCCGTCGGCCTCGACCATCAGCTTGGGCACCAGGAACAGCGAGATGCCCTTGGGACCGGCCGGGGCGTCCGGCAGCTTGGCCAGTACCAGGTGGATGAGGTTCTCGGACAGGTCCTGCTCGCCGCCGGTGATGAATATCTTGGTACCGCTGACCTTGTAGCTGCCGTCGGCCTGCGGCTCGGCCCGGGTGCGGATGATGCCGAGGTCGGTGCCGGCATGCGGCTCGGTCAGACACATGGAGCCGGCCCAGCGGCCTTCGTACATGGCCGGCAGGTACTGCGCCTTCAGTTCCTCGCTGGCGTGGTTGAGGACCGCCAGGCAGGCGCCGGCGGTCAGCATCGGGTACAGGGCGAAGGACAGGTTGGCCGAGTTGACCATCTCCTCGACCTGGGCGCCGATCACCTTGGGCATGCCCATGCCGCCGAACTCCGGCGCGCCGCCGACGCCGACCCAGCCGCCTTCGGCGTAGGTGCGCCAGGCCGCGGGGAAACCGGCCGGGGTCTTCACGGCGCCATCGTGCCAGGAGCAGCCTTCCTCGTCGCCGCTGCGGTTCAGCGGGGCGATCACCCCGGCAGTGACCTTGCCGGCCTCCTCGAGGATGGCGCGCGCGGTGTCGGCGTCGACGACCTCGGCCAGCTCCGGCAGCTCGGCCCACAGTTTGGAAACTTCGAAGACCTCATTGAGCACGAAGTCCATGTCGCGAAGGGGCGCTTTGTAATCGGACATTGCTAACACTCACCCTGATTTCTGTTGTTGTAGTAGTAGCCGTCGTTGCGGCCATTCACCGCTGTTTTTGTATCAGGCCACGATCGGCGCATGCTTCGAACTCGGGGTGGATTTGCGGGTTGACCTGGGCCTGGGCCCGGGTGGAACCGCTCTCCACCTGGCGCACGGCGACCGTGCCGCTGCGCTTGTCCGGCAGCAGGAAGTAGGATAGCGCCGGGATCAGGATCAGTGCGCCGAGCATGTTCCACAGGAACATGAAGGTCAGCAGGATGCCCATGTCGGCCTGGAACTTGATCGGCGACCAGGCCCAGCCCACCACGCCGGCGGCCAGGGTGATGCCGACCAGGCCGACCACCCGGCCGGTGAAGGCCACCGCGTTCTCGTAGGCGTCGGACAGCGACATGCCCTGGCGCTGGTAGTGCAGCTGCACGCTGAGCAGGTACAGTGCGTAGTCGACGCCGATGCCGACGCCGAGGGCGATCACCGGCAGGGTCGCCACCTTGACGCCGATGCCCATGGCCACCATCAGCGCCTCGCAGAGCACCGAGGTCAGCACCAGCGGCAGCAGCGCCACCAGGGTCGCCCGCCAGCTGCGGAAGGTGAACAGGCAGAAGAGGGTCACCGCCAGGTAGACGAACAGCAGCATGGTGCGGTTGGCCTCGCGCACCACGATGTTGGTGGCCGCCTCGATGCCGGCGCTGCCCGCGGCGAGCAGGAACTGGCGCTCCTCGCTGCTGTTCTCCTTGGCGAAGCGGTCGGCGATGGCCACCACCTCGTCGAGGGTCTCGGCCTTGTGGTCCTTGAGGTAGGCGATCACCGGCATCACCGAGCAGTCGCTGTTGAACAGCTCGGGGGCGTTCACCGAGGCCTGCTGGGCGGCGTAGTTCAGCATGTCCTGGTTGCGCTGGATGCTGTTCATCTTCGGGTTGCCCTCGAAGGTGCCGGCGGTGATCTGGCGCACCGCGTTGACCAGCGACACGGTGGTCTGCACCCCCGGATGCTGCTGCAGCTCCCAGGCCAGGCGGTCGGCAAGGACCAGGGTCTGGTAGTTCAGGCAGCCTTCCGGCGCGGTCTTGACCATCACCGCGAACAGGTCGCTGGACAGCGCGTAGTGGCTGGTGATGTAGGCGTTGTCGCGGTTGTAGCGGGAATCCTCGCGCAGTTCCGGGGCGCCGCTGTCCAGATCGCCGATCTTCAGCTGCAGGCTGACCATGAAGCCGCCGATGCCCATCAGCGTCGCCACCAGCACCGCACCGGTCGCCCACTTGCGGGAGGTGAACAGGTCGAGCAGGTCCCACAGCTTGCCGAAACCGCGGTGCTCGGCGGCCCGCGAGTCGATGCGCATGGCCCGCTCGGCGGCCTTGCGGCCGACGCCGATGTAGGACAGCGCCACCGGCATCAGCAGCAGCGAGGTGAAGATCAGCACGGCCACGCCGATGCTGGCGGTGATCGCCAGGTCCTGGATCACCGGGATGTCGATCAGCATCAGCACGGCGAAGCCCACCGCGTCGGCCAGCAGCGCGGTGACCCCGGCGACGAACAGGCGGCGGAAGGTGTAGCGCGCGGCGATCTGCTTGTGGGTGCCGCGGCCGATGTCCTGCATGATGCCGTTCATCTTCTGCGCCGCGTGCGACACGCCGATGGCGAAGATCAGGAACGGCACCAGGATCGAATAGGGATCGATGGCGTAGCCCATCCAGGCGACGATGCCCAGCTGCCAGACCACCGCGGCCAGCGAGCAGCCGACCACCAGCAGGGTGCTGCGCACGCAGCGGGTGTACAGGTAGATGATCACCAGCGAGGTGACCACCGCCATGGCGAAGAACAGCATCACCTGGATCAGGCCGTCGATCAGGTCGCCCATCAGCTTGGCGAAGCCGATCACGCGGATCTTGTACTTGCCGCTGCCCTCCTCGCCGCTCGCCGCCGCCTTGGCGTCGCCGGCGAACTCGTACTTGGCACGCAGCTTCTCCTCGAGCATCTGCGAGAACTGGTGGTAGTCGATTCCGTGGCCGGTGGCCGAGTCCTGGTCGAGCAGCGGCACGATCAGCATGGTCGATTTCAGGTCGCTGGCCACCAGGCTGCCGACGATGCCGGCGCGGTTGATGTTCTGGCGCAGCTGCTCGATGTCGGCCGGCGAACCCGCGTAGTTGTCGGGCATCACCGTGCCGCCCTGGAAGCCTTCCTCGGTGACCTCGGTCCAGCGCACCGCCGGGCTCCACAGCGACTTCATCCAGGCGCGGTCGACGCCCTCGGCGAGGAACAGCTCGTCGTTGACCTGCTTGAGCACCTCGAGGTACTCGGGGTCGAAGATGTCGCCCTGGGTGTTCTCCACCACCACCCGCACCGAGTTGCCCAGGCCGCGCAGCGACTTGCGGTTCTCCAGGAAATTCTGGATGTAGGGCTGGCTCTGCGGAATCATCTTGTCGAAGCTGGGACGCAGCTCCAGGCGGGTGACGGCCATGTAGCCCAGCACCACGGTGACCAGCGCCATCATCAGCATGAACAGCGGCCGGTAGTTGAACACCAGGCGCTCCAGCAGATTGCCGGAGCGCGGGTCGAACTCACGCAAGTCGCGGATCACCGGCATGGTGTCTTGCTTGATATTGCCCATGTCTGGGTACTCGCTCTGTTTTCTTATCGTTATTCGACGGGCAGCGCACGCACGCCACGTTCACCGACCAGCACCAGGCCGGCGCTGCCGGCGGGTGCGGCGCCGGCCACCGGCGCCAGGCTCTGCTGGGGCACCAGCACCACGCCCGCGCCATCGTCACGCCCGCGCAGGGCATGGCCGGCGAGGCTGAACAGCCAGATGTCGCCGCCGGCATCCAGGGCGCCGGCGGTGATGCTCACCGGCAGACCGGTGTCCACCTGGCTCCAGCTCTGCCCGCCGTCGGTGCTGCGGAACACGTGGCCGCGCAGGCCGTAGGCGAACACTTCGCCGGGCTTGCCGACCACGCCGAACCAGGTACCCTGGTAGGGCGACGGCAGCGCCGCGAAGCGCTGCTGGCCGGCATCCCACTTGAGCAGCAGGCCCTGCTCGCCGGCGAGGTACAGCTCGTCGCCGACCGCGGCGATGGCGTTGAGGTGCAGGCTCTGCGGGTTGTCGGTGCGATCCTGCATGGGCACCCAGCTCCGGCCGCCATCCTCGGTACGCAGGATCAGGTTGAACACGCCGACCAGGTAGCCGCGCTTGTCGTCGGCGAACCACACATCGAGCAGCGGCTTGTCGGCGCCCTCGGCGACCAGGCGCTCGCCCTCGGCGACGAACTGCGCCCACGTCTCGTTGGCCGGCTCGGCGCTGGCCAGTGCCTGGTAGTGGGCGAGCCCCAGCTCGCCGATCTGCCGGCCGTCGAGCTGCTTGACCCAGCTGGCGCCGCCGTCGCTGCTGTGCAGCACCACGCCGTCGTTGCCGACTGCCCAACCCTGCTTCGCAGTCGGGAAGTGCACGGAGTTGAGATCGGAACTGACCGGCACGCCGGCCTGCTGCCAGCTCTTGCCGGCATCGTCGGAATACAGGATGTGCCCGCGCTGGCCGACCGCCACCAGCCGCTCACCGGCCTGTGCCACGTCGCGCAGCGGGCTGCGCGTCGCCAGGGCGCTCGGCTTGGCCGGCAGGTCCAGCACATCCACGAAGGTGGCTGCTTGGGCGATGCCCTGCAGCGAGCCCAGTGCGATACCCAGCGCCAGCAGCGCGGACTTCTTGAAGGAACCCATTACCGCGTCCTCTTGGGGAAACCGTACCGGGTCGCGGCGAGGCGCCACCCGGAATCACGTCGCATCGGGAGCCGCAAGGCTCCCGGCCGCCACCCTTCGCCGTCCTGAATGGCGAGGGGTGGCGGCCTGTCGCAGAGCCTTGCTCAGCGGATGCCGGCGCCGGCCAGGGACTCCGGCGACCACTGGGTCTTGGAGAGCGGCGCGATGTACTTGATGCCACCGTACGGGCCGACCACGCCGTTGATGTTGTAGGTGCCACCGATCAGGTCGTAGATCATGAACGGGGTAGCGTCCGGGGTCTGCTTGTCGTAGCTCTGGGTCAGGAAGGCGAAGGAGCCGCGATACAGCTGGCCACGGGCGTCATACTGGTCGGAAGCCAGGGCCACCCAGCTGTCCTCGTCCAGGTAGAAGCGGCGCTTGTGGTAGATGTGACGGGCGTTGCCCTTCAGGGTGCCTTCCACCACCCACACGCGGTGCTTCTCCCAGCGCACCGCATCCGGATTCAGGTGGTTGGCGGTGGTCAGCTGCTTGGGATCGGTGGCGTAGGTCAGCTTGTAGGTGTTGTACGGAACGTACATTTCCTTCTTGCCTTCCAGCTTCCAGTCGTAGCGGTCCAGCGCGCCGTTGAACACGAACACGTCGTCGTAGGTGCCGGAGCCGGAGGTGCCGGGGTTCGGGGTGTCGTAGGCCAGGTTGGGCGCCAGCTTGACGCGACGCTGGCCGGGCAGGTACTGCCAGGCGCTGCGCGGCTGCACCAGCGGGTTGGCGGCGTCGCGCAGCATGATGGCCTCGCCGGCGCGGCGGGCCGGCGCGGTGTAGGCCAGCTTCATCTGGTAGTAGGTGTCCTTGGCGCCGATCGGCTTGTTCATGTCCTCGTAGATCGGATAGCTGATGTGCGCCTGGCCGGTGGTGGACAGGGTCGCCTTGCCGGCGGCATCGACGTTCCAGGAGTCGTACTTGGAGGCGATGCTCACGCCCTGGTAGCGCAGCAGGAAGTTCCACATCGCCTCGGCGCCGCTCTTCGGGATCGGGAAGGGAATGCCCGGCAGGACGTTCTCGACGGCGCTGCCGCCTTCCTTGGACTGCGCGTTGCTGGCGTTCTTCAGGGTGTTGGCGAGCACGTCCGGCGGCAGCGCCACGCTGCGGTGGGTCGGGTAGACGTCGACGCGGAAAGTCGGGAAGCGCCTGGCCAGCTCGACGGTGGTGGCGGTCAGTTGGTCCTTGTACTGGTCGACGTTCTTGCCGTCGATGCTCAGCAGCGGCTTCTCGCCGGCGAACGGATCGGGGCGCATGGAGTCGCCGTTCTTGAAACCGGCCGGCGGGGTGGTAAGGCCGCCCTGGTAGGCGGGAATGGCGCCGTCGGCGCTGGCGGCCGCGTCGGCGCCGACCTTGGTCAGGCTGGCGCCGAGCCTGGCGGCTTCATCGGCGGATACGGCGGCATGGGCCTGGCCGGCGATGGCCAGGGCGAGAGAGGCTGCGATCAGGGTATGCACGAATTTCATATTGTTGTTTTCCTGCTCTAAGGCTGAGAAATACGCGGATCAGAAGGTGGTCTTGAGGGTCAGGTAGACCGCGCCGCGGTCTTCCGTGGTCGAACCACCACCGGAGAAGGACGAGTAGCCGCCGCCGTAGCAGGTGTAGTCCTGCTCGCCGTCGAAGGCGTTCGGGGTCGAGCCGTCGGTCTGGCCGTCATGGCAGGCCTTGGCCTCGCCGAAGGCGTCCACGTATTTCAGGTCGACGAAGTACTGGTTGTAGATGGCGGCGCTCAGGCCGACCGAGTAGTTGCCGGTGTCCTCCGCGCCACCGCCCTGCACCGGGGAAATGCCATCCAGGCCAAGGTTGACGGAAACCGGCATGCTCAGATCGACGCCGGGGACGACCTGGTACCAGGTCGGGGTGAAGTTGACGCCGATGCCCCAGTTGTCGCGGGTCGGCTTGTCGATGCCACGGTAGGTGCTCTTGCCCTTGTACAGCGCCTCGTTGTTGCCATCGAGCTCCAGCAGGTTGCTGTAGTACAGCTCGCCCAGCAGGGTGGCGGCATCGAACAGCGGGGTGTCGCCGATGGTCATCAGGCCGTTGAGGGTCCAGTGCAGGGTGTCGCCGGTGGCGCTCAGGCCGTCGCCGTCGCCCGGCACGTCGTAGATCACCCCGGTGCCTGCCGAGCGCGGCGGCAGCAGGCCGAAGCCGTTGCCCAGGCCGGCCGAGCTGGTCGAACTGACGATGGCCGGGATGCTGGCCAGCGGCATGTTGTGGCGGATGTTCAGGTCGCTGCCGACGCTGATGCCGGCGATCTCCTTGGACAGGCTGATGCCGTAGATGTCGATGTCGTCGGCGTAGGCGAACTGGTAGGTGGCAGTCTGCAGCGAGTTGTACAGGTTGGCGATCGGGCCACCGGCACCGGTGACGGTCAGGCCGCGGGCGTCCAGCCAGGCCTGCGGCAGGATCTCCGAGCTGTTGCGGTAGTAGACGCCCAGGGTGCCCTCCAGCCACTCCGGCGACCACTTGGCCATCACACCCCAGTCGCCGCGCTTGTCGGGGTTGAGGTCGTCGCCGCGGCGGATGGTGGTCAGCGCGCCCTGGACCGGGATCAGCCCAGGAGTGCCGGTGTGACCGAGCAGGAAGCTCTGCGCGCCCTCGCCCACCAGGTCGGAACCGCCGTAGTAGGTGCCGGCCTCCGGCAGGCGGGCGGCGTCCCACTCGAGGAAGTACTGGGCGCCGATGGTCAGCTCCGGGTTGACCTGGAAGGAGGCGGAAATCTGGTTGCGCGGGACGAACAGTTCCTTGGCCTCGGTGCCCGGCGAAGCGGCCAGCTTGGCCAGGTCCAGGCCCGACTGGCCGTAGCTCAGCGAATGCACCGGGTTGAGCAGGGTCTCGCCCCAGAACAGGTTGTGCTGGCCGATCTTGGTGCTGAATACCGACTGCTCGCCCACCTCGGTCTTGTAGAACACGAAGGCGTCGAGGATCTCGCCGGATGGGCCGCTGTAGTAGCGCTGCGCGTAGTTGCTCAGGTGCGGGCTGCCCAGCGGGACACCGGTGCCCGGCAGGCCGCCGATGCCCGGATTGATGCCGGACTGGTCGCCGTTGCCGTTGACGAACGGATTGGAGTTGGAGCCGGTGTTGTCATAGGCCTTGTCGTACCAGGCCGCACCGCTGACGCGAAAGCCCATCGACTCCTGGTAGATCACGTCCAGCTCGGACAGCAGGTCGACCCGGTTGGTGATGTTGGTGCCCGACTTGCGGAAGTTGTAGTCGCCGTCGTTGTTGTTCGGAGAGCCCAGGAAGCGCTTGCCGGCACTCTCGGTACGCACGCCGTAGTTGTACTTGACGGTGTTGTCGAAGCGCACCGACCAGTCCTCGCTGCCGGTGTCGATCTCGACGGCGTGGGCGGCGGGCAGCGAGGCCAGCATGATGGCGGTGGCCAGCAGGCTGCGACGCAGCGGGGTTGCACCGAGAGTTTGCTTGTTATGCATTGCGTTGACTCCGCTTGTTTTTATTGTTGTTGACGATGAATCGCTTTCAGAGAGCGGCGGCCTGAGCGACCGGTTGTGACGCCTACGCCTGCCGGCGGTCCAGAGCCATCACGAACTCCTCGGCCTGTGGCCAGGGCCCGTAGCCGGCGGCCGGATTCAGGTGACCGACGGCCCCGCAGTTGACCAGCTCGCTACCCCACTGCCCGGCCAGGCGGGCCACCGCTTCGAAGCTGGCCAGGTGATCGTTGCTGCTGGCCGCGACCATGCTCGGGAACGGCAGCGGACCGGCGGGAAGCGGATCCCAGCCGTTGGCGCGCAGGGTTTCCGGGGTCGGGTAGCCTTGCGGCCACTGGGCGTCCAGATCCGGCGGCGCGGCCAGCAGCGCGCCTTTGATGTCATGGCGGTAGCGGGCCGCCCAGTGCGCCACCATCAGCACGCCGGCGCTGTGCGCTACCAGGATCACCGGGCCGTCGATCTGCGCCAGCTCGCGCTGGATCGCCTCGACCCGCGCGGCGCAGCTGAGCTTGTCGGTCTCCAGCGGCGGCACCGAGCGCACCCTGGCCAGGCGGGCCTGCAGCAGCGTCTGCCAGTGCTCGGCCACATGGTCGCGCAGGCCGGGAACGATCAGGACGGTTGCGGCGGTTTGCAGTTTTTCCACGTCAGCACCATTGCTCTCGATATTCGGGTCGGCCAGCCAGCCGACTGCTTGAGATCAACAGTAAAGAGCGCTCCCCCGACCCGCTTTACATTCCGCGACAGGCAGTTTTCATTTGATGACAGGCGCATTGCCACCCACCCGACTCGCCATCCCGCCGCCGGGCCCCGCCGAAATGGCCGTGGCAGAGCGATCACGGCTTTTCATTTGGCGACGCCAGGGCTATAAGTGGTGTCCCCGCCAGCGTAGCGGGACGCCATTTGCAAAACGTGGAAACAACAAGATGACCGCCCTCGCCCGAGCCGCCGTGCTCACCAACTACCAGGAAGTTGCCCGCCACCTGGGCCTCAACGCCCTCAGCCTGCTCGCCCGCTTCGGCCTCAGCCAGAGCCAGCTCGACGACCCCAACCAGCGCATTCCGGTCGCCGCCGCGGTCAACCTGCTCGAGGAATCGGCGCGGGTCAGCGGCTGCGAGTCGTTCGGCCTGCGCATGGCAGAACTGCGCCAGCTGTCGGATTTCGGCGAGGTCAGCCTGCTGCTCAGCCACCAGCGCACCCTGCGCGACGCCCTGCAGGTGATCGTGCAGTACCGCCACCTGCTCAACGACTCGCTGGCGATCTTCATCGAGGAGGCGGGGAAGACGGTGATCATCCGCGAGGAAGTGATCACCGACGAGCCGACGCGCAGCCGCCAGGCCAGCGAGCTGGCGGTCGCCGTGATGCACCGCTTCTGCGCCGCCCTGCTCGGCGCGCACTGGCACCCGATCAGCGTCAACTTCACCCACGAGGCGCCGGCCGACCTGACCGTGCACCGGCGCATCTTCGGCTGCAAGCTGGAGTTCGGCAGCGAGTTCAACGGCATCGTCTGCCCCGCCGCCGACCTGGACGCCGCCAACCCGCTGGCCAACGAGGCCATGGCGCGGCATGCCCGGCGCTACCTGGATTCGCTGCACACCGAGGGCGAGAGCTCGCTGGTGTTCGACGTCCGCAAGAGCATCTACCTGCTGCTGCCGATGGGCCGCGCCACCATCGAGCAGATCGCCCAGACCCAGGGCATGAACGTGCGCACCCTGCAGCGCCGCCTGGAGGAAGGCGGCGCCACCTTCAGCGAGCTGATCAACGGCGTGCGCCGCGACCTGGTGATCCGCTACCTGGAGAACCCCGGCTATTCGCTCGGGCGCATCGCCGACATGCTCGGCTACTCGATGCCCAGCTCCTTCACCCGCTGGTTCATCGCCCAGTTCGGCATGCCGCCGGCGAGCTGGCGCGCGCAGCACGGCGTGGTGCCGCGCAAGTAGCGGCAGGGCCCTCGGCGGACAGCAGCCACTGGGCCTTGTCCGTCATCGGGTAATCTGCAGCGCGGCGATCACAGCCCCCAGTGCATCAATGCGAGCACCAGCGCGACCAGGAACACGGTCTCACCCACCATCAGCAAAATCGGCTTGATGCCCACCGAGGCCAGCTCCTTGAGCTGGGTCTTCATGCCCAGCGCGCTGATCGAGATGACCAGGCACCAGCGCGACAGCTCGTTGACCCCGCCCTGCACCAGCGTCGGCACCCAGCCGGTGCTGTTGACGCAGGCGAGGATCAGGAAGCCGACGGCGAACCAGGGCAGCAGCGGCGGGCGCTTGCCGGTGGGGTCGGCGCCCTGCATGCGGGTGATCATCGCCGCGCAGACGATCACCGGCAGCAGCATGGCGACGCGCATCAGCTTGACCACGGTGGCGGTGTCGCCGGTCTCCGGGGACATGCTGTAGCCGGCGCCGACCACCTGGGCGACGTCGTGGATGGTGGCGCCGAGGAACACCCCGGCGTCCTGCGGCGACAGGCCGAACCAGTTGGCGATCATCGGATAAAGGATCATCGCCACGGTGGACAGCGCCGACACGCCGATCACGGTGAACAGGGTGGCGCGCTCCTTCTGGGGATGGTTGGGCAGCGCGGCGGACAGCGCCAACGCCGCCGAGGCGCCGCAGATGGCGGTGGCACCGCCGGTGAGCATGCCGAACAGGCGCTGGAAGCCGAGCGCCCTGGCCGCAACCACCGACACGCTGATGGTCACCGCCACCAGGATCACCACCAGCGCCACCGGCTTCCAGCCGAGGCCGGCGATCTGCTCCAGGGTGATGCGCATGCCCAGCAGGGCCACGCCGATGCGCAGCACGGTGCGCGCGGTGAATTCGATGCCGACCTTGCACTTGCCGTCCGCGGAGAGGAAGTTGAGCGCCATGCCGAGCAGCAGGGCGAACAGCATCACCGGCGCGCCGTAGTGCTCGGAGAGGAAGGTCGCCGCCGCGGCGGCGATCAGGCTGACCATGAAGCCCGGCGCCAGTTCGCGCACGCGGCTGGGGAAGGAAACGAGAGCGATGGCGCTCATTGAGCGGACTCCTCGGAAGCGATGACGATGAACAGCCGGCCGTCTGCCTGTGCCTCGACCGGATAGCTGGCGACCTTGAGCGCGGTCGAGTTGAGCAGGTAGCCGCTGGCCAGGTTGAAGCGCAGGCCGTGGGCGCAGCACTGGATCACCCGGCCGTCCAGGCGGCCGCCGCACAGCGAGGCGCCCTGGTGCGGGCAGCTGTCGTCGATGGCGTAGAACTGGCCGTCGACGTTGAACAGCGCCAGGCTCTTGCCGTCCGACTCGACCAGCGCGCGCGCGCCCGGCGCCGGCACCCTGGCGGCCGGCACTTCGATGTGGCGGGTCATGCCGGCTGCTCCCGACGCTGCAGCGCGGCGTGCATGGCGCCGAGCAGCACCTCGGTCGACTGCGCACCGGATACCGTCAGCTGGCGGTCGAAGACGAAGCACGGCACGCCGCCAGCGGCCATGCCGGCCGCCTCGCCGAAGAACGGAGCGCCGTCGCCGCGCAGGGCGTCGGCCAGGTCCGTGGTGGCGAAGCCGCAGTCTTCAGCAATCGCCAGCAGGGTGGCGGGATCGCCGAGGTCCTCGCCGTTGTGGAAGTAGGCGGCGAACAGGCACTCGAGCAGGTCCTCGACCTTCTGCGCGGTGCCGATGGTGGCGGCGCGCTGCAGCAGGCGGTGGGCGTCGGCGGTGTTGGGCATGCGCAGGATGCGCGCGAAGTCGATGTCCACCCCGGCGGCGGCCGCCGCCTCGCGCACCTGGGCCTGGCGCAGGCGCACGGCCTGCTCGCTGCCCAGCCGGCGCCGGTAGAACTCGGCGAACGGCACGCCCGCGGCCGGCAGGTCCGGCAGCAGCTGCACGCCGTGCCACTCCAGCTCGACCTTTACATCCGGCCGGGTGGCGCGCAGGCGGGCCAGCGCGCGCTCCAGCTGGCGCTTGCCGATCAGGCACCAGGGGCAGATGAAGTCGAAGAACACCTCGATATGCAGCGGCTGGCTCACGACTGGGCCTCCAGTGCCGCTTCGGTGGCGGTTTCCTCGACACCCTCGCCCTTCAGGCGGGCCATGTCGTTCAGGTAGTAGCGCTTGGCGTAGAAGAACACCGCCGCCGCCGCGATGCTGATCATCGGCACCAGCTGGAAGGCGTTGGCCAGGCCGATCAGGTCGGACACCTTGCCGGTGAGCAGCGGGCCGGTGGCCAGGCCCAGCAGGTTGTTGGCCAGGGTCAGGGTGGCGAACGCGGTGCCGTGTACGGTGTAGTGGGTCAGGTTGGCGACCATCGCCCCGGCGAGGCCGGTGGTGCCCGCTGCGATCAGCATGCCCAGGCAGATCAGCGCCAGCTGGGCGGTGCCCACCGGCAGGGCGAAGGCTGCCGACAGCAGCAGGCAGCTGCCCAGGCAGTAGCTCATGGCCAGGCCGATCTTGCGATCCGGACGGTTGCGACACAGGCGGTCGCTGAGCATGCCGCAGAGGATCATGCCGACACCGCTGCACAGCACGATGATGGCGGCGACGCCACCGGCCTGGTCGGTGCCCATCCCGTAGTAGCGGCTCAGATAGCTGGGCATCCAGACGATCACGGTGCCGCCGACGAACAGTTGCAGGCCGCTGCCGACGTAGGCGCAGATCACCGAGCGGCTGGAGTACAGGGTGCGCAGCGGACGCTGGGCCTTGAGGGCCGCCTGGCTGGCGGCGTCGGCCACCCGCTGGGGCGCGATCTTCGCCTCGCGCACGATGACCGGATAGAGCAGCGCCAGGGCCAGGCCGAACAGCGCCATGCCGGCGAACGCCCAGCGCCAGCCGAAGTGCTGGGCCATCACCCCGCCGAGGGCCATGCCCAGCACCGAGCCGAACATGCCGCCAGAGATGAAGGCGCCGGACAGGGTGGCGCGCATCTCGCGCGGGAACACCGAGACCACCACGGCGATGCCGACGCTGCCGTAGGCGGCCTCGCCGACGCCGACCAGGAAGCGGGCGACGAACATCTGCTCGTAGCTCTCCGCCAGCGCGCAGCCCAGGGTCGCCAGGCTCCACAGCACGGCCATGATGGTCAGGCTCCTGACCCGGCCGAAGCGGTCGGCGAGCAGCGACAGCGGGAAGGTCAGCAGGCCGACCATCAGCGCGACTATGCCGCTGAGCAGGCCGAGTTGGGCGTCGGAGAGCGCCCATTCGCCCTTGAGCATGGGGAACACGGCGTTGAGCACCTGCCGCGACATGTAGTCGGAGATCAGCAGGCCGAAGGTCAGGGCGAAGACGATCCAGGCGTAGCGACGCGGGATGCCGATGGAGATGTCTTCGCCGTCGTCGGCGGTGGGGTGGTAGGCGGCCATGCTGCCTCCTTGTGTCTGTCTGGCGTAGGTAATTGTTGTTATGGGTCATGCCTGACCGGTTCTGCAAAGGCTTCGCCCGGGGTGAAGCCTTTGCGCAACCTTTGTTTGTACCGCGCAGGCGGGCCGGCGGTGCGCCGGCCCGCTTGAGGGTCAGCCGCGCTGCGGCACGCCCTTCTGCCCCGGCTTGCGGTTCGGCGCCATGCCGTTGGCCAGCAGGGTTTCCTCGACGGTCTCGTACTGCACGCCGATGCGGTAGATCTCGCGCGCTTCCTTGCCGTTGGCCACTTCGCGGCCCAGTTCGTGGGCGACGCGCACGCACTGCTGGATCTGCTCGACCGAGGTCATGCGCTGACCGTGCTGGCCGACGATGGTGTCCTCGATGCCGCAGCGCGGGTGCAGGCCCATGGACATGGCCATCATGTTGAACGGCAGCACATTCTTCAGCAGCGACTCGGCGGTCAGGGTGCAGCCGTCCGGCGCGCGGTGGATGAAGTTGAAGAAGTTGAACGGGTTGGGGCCGTCGAAACCGCCGCCGATGCCGATCCAGGTCAGGTTCAGCGGGCCCTTGTAGACGCCCTTGCGCACCAGGCGCTCGAGGGTTTCCAGGGCGTGCATGCCGGTCAGCTGGAAGTGCGGCTGGATGCCGTTGGCGCACAGGCGCTTCAAGTGCTCCTCGACCCAGGCCGGGCCGGCCGGCACGGTCATCTCGCTGTAGGCGGCCTGGAACGCCGGATTGGCCAGGGAGGTGCCTTCCAGGTATTCCGGATAGAGCAGCTCCATGATGTTCATCTGGGTGGTGTTGATCGCCACGGTGACCTGATCCGGCTTCGGGGTCAGCTCGGCCAGCATGTGGCGGGTGTCGTCGGAGAGCCACTTGGCCGCCTCGCCCTCGCCTTCCGGAGCGAAGGAGATCGAGCCGCCGACCTGGATGATCATCTCCGGCACGGCCTCGCGCACGCCCTTGATCAGCTCGTTGAACTTGGACAGGCGCTTGGAGCCGGTGCCGTCCAGCTCGCGCACGTGCAGGTGCAGCACGGTGGCGCCGGCCTCGTAGCAGTCGACGGCCTTCTGCACCTGCTCGTCCATGGTCACCGGGATGTCTTCCGGGAAGTCGGCGGGCATCCACTCCGGGCCATAGGGGGCGACGGTGATGACCACCTTCTCCATGTTTTCGGGGTGCAGGGAATCGTCGAAGAATTGCATGTTGTGGTCCTCGGTCTTGTTATCTGGCCGCCCCGGTCAGGCCGGGGCGGCGATGGCATGCACGCAGGGGGGAGGCGTGGTTCAGAACGGCTTGTCGCCGATGATCCCGGCGCGCTCCATCTTGCGATGGCACGGCGGGTAGTCCATGACGGCGTAGTGCTGGGTGCTGCGGTTGTCCCAGATCGCCACGCTGTTGGGCTTCCAGCGCCAGCGCACCTGGTACTCCGGGATGTACGCCTGGCTGATCAGGTAGCGCAGCAGGTCGCTGCCGCCCATGTTGTAGTCCTGGCCGTAACGGACGTGCTCCGGGGTGTGGTAGTTGCTGAAGTGGGTGGCGAAGGCGTTGACGAACAGCACCTTCTCGCCGGTTTCCGGATGGATGCGCACCACCGGATGCTCGGCGTCCGGGTACTGGGCCTTGAGCGCCAGGCGCTTCTCGATCGGCATGGCCGCGCCGAAGCTGGCCTCGATGCTGTGGCGGGCGCGCAGGCCCTCGATCTTCGCCTTCACCTCGTCGGGCAGGCGCTCGTAGGCCAGCACCATGTTGGCCCACATGGTGTCGCCGCCCACCGGCGGGCACTCCACGCAGCGCAGCACGCAGCCCAGCGGCGGCGCCTCGCGCCAGGTGGCGTCGGTGTGCCAGGCGTTCTCGTAGCGGTCCATCGGCTGGTCGGGGCGCTTGTAGATCTGCACCAGGCCCGGATGCTCCGGATCGCTGCCGGCCACCGGGTGGTCCTCCAGCTCGCCGAAGCGACGGGCGAAGGCCACGTGCTCGGCGCGGCTGATGTCCTGGTCGCGCAGGAACAGCACGCGGTGCCTGAGCAGCTGGGCGCGGATCTCGGCGAACAGGCCGTCATCGTGGATGGCGTCGGCCAGCCTGACACCGACCAGCTCGGCGCCGATGGCGCAGGTCAGTTGTTCGACTTGCATGGCGGTGGCCTCCTCAGATGACGAAGATCGACGAGCCGGTGGTCTTGCGCGACTCCAGGTCGCGGTGGGCCTCCACAGCGTCCTGCAGGGCGTAGTGCTGGTTGATCTCGATCTTGATGCGACCGCTGCCGACGTGATCGAACAGCTCGCCGGCCAGGTCGGCCTTCTCGGCCGGATCGGCGATGTAGTCGGCCAGCGCCGGACGGGTCATGTACAGCGAGCCCTTCATCGCCAGCAGCACTGGATCGAACGGCGGGATCGGCCCGGAGGCGGTGCCGACGCAGACCAGCAGGCCGCGGCGCTTGAGCGAGTCCAGCGAGGCCATGAAGGTGTTCTTGCCGACGCTGTCGAACACCACGTTGACGCCGACGCCATCGGTCAGCTCGCGCACGCGCTTGGCGACGTCCTCGTGGCTGTAGTTGATGGTGTGGTCGCAGCCATGGGCGCGGGCGACTTCGGCCTTGGCCTCGGTGGACACGGTGCCGATCACGGTCAGGCCGAGCAGCTTGGCCCACTGCGAGACGATCAGGCCGACACCGCCGGCGGCGGCGTGCAGCAGGACGGTGTCGCCGGCCTTGAAGTCGTAGATGCGGCGCATCAGGTAGGCCGAGGTCAGGCCGCGCATGGTCATCGCCGCGGCGGTCTCGAAGGCGATGGTTTCCGGCAGCTTGATCAGCGGCGCGGCCGGGATCAGGCGCTCGGTCGAGTAGGCGCCGAGGGTGTTGAGAAAGCCGGTGTAGGTGACGCGATCGCCGACCGCCACGTTGGTGACGCCCTCGCCCACCGCTTCCACCACGCCGGAGGCTTCCACGCCCATGCCGTTAGGCAGCGGGATCGGGTAGGTGCCGTTGCGGAAGTAGGTATCGGCGTAGTTCAGGCCGACCGCCACGTGGCGCAGGCGGACCTGACCGGGACCGGGTTCGCCGACCTCGACGTCCTCGTAGCGCAGAACCTCTGGACCCCCGGTTTCATAGAAGCGTACGGCTTTGGCCATGTTTCTCTCCCCAATGCATTCCTGTTGAGCAATACCGCTCGTGTAGTAGGGAATTTAGGGAGTTGCCCCTTCCTGCGCTTCTCATCGGGCGACAGCGATTTTTCATTTCATGACAACCGCTGGGGATTCCTGCCTCTCCGTGCGCCGCACGCAAAAAAACCGGCAGGCGCGGCAGGCCTGCATCTGCATGCAGGTCCCGCCGGGCGTGCCGGCAAGGCTCAGCTCAGCGCTGGCCGCTCAAGGAATCAGGCGTGCTGGGTGAAACCCACCTGACCCGGTTTGCGGTTGGGGGCGAAGCCGTTCTTGGCAAGGGTCTCGTCGGCGTCCTTGTAGAAGGTGCCGATCCTGTAGATCTCGCGCGCTTCCTGGCCATTGGCGACCTCGCGGCCGAACTCGCGGGAGAGGCGCACCAGCTGCTCGATCTGCGCGACGGTGGTCATCTTGGCGGTCTGCTTCTGGTTCCAGATGTTGTCCTCGATGCCGCAGCGCACGTGCAGGCCCAGGGCGATGGCCATCATGTTCAGCGGCAGCACGTTGCGCATGCTGGTTTCCAGGGTCAGCACCGAGCCGTCCGGACAGGCGCGCACGAAGTTGGCCAGGTCGTAGGGGTTGGGCGAGTCGAAGCCGCCACCGATGGCCACCCAGGTGAGGATCAGCGGCACGTTGCACACGCCGCGGCGCATCATGCGCTCGACGGTGTTGAGCTGGGTGATGTTGGCCAGCTGGAAGTGGGTCTGGATGCCCTTGTCACTCAGGCGGCGGATGTGCTCCTCGACCCAGGCGGGACCGGCCGGGATGGTCATCTCCTGGTAGGCCTTGAGCATCACCGGATCGGCCAGCGAGGTGCCGCGGATGTCGGCGGCAGTCATCTGCTCGCAGACGTTCATCTGGTTGGTGTTGATGGCGATGGTCACCTGGTCCGGCGTCGGGGTCAGCTCGGCCAGCATGTGGCGGGTGCCGTCGGACAGCCACTTGGCGACGTCGCCGTCATTCTCCGGTGCGAAGGAGATCGAACCACCGACCTGCAGGATCATCCCCGGGCACGCCTCGCGGATGCCAGCCAGCAGTTCGTTGAACTTGGACAGGCGCTTGGAGCCCTTGCCGTCCTCCTCGCGGACGTGCACGTGCAGCACAGTGGCGCCGGCGTTGTAGCAGTCGACGGCCTTCTGGATCTGCGCCTCCATGCTCACCGGTATGTCTTCCGGGAAGTCGGACGGCATCCACTCCGGGCCGTAGGGCGCGGCGGTGATGACCAGTTTCTGCATGTTTTCGACGAACAGCGAACCATCGATGAAGTTCATGGCGTTTTCCTCGGATTGGCGGTGTTGTGCTTGTTTTACGGGAGGATCAGAACGGCTTGTCGCCGACGATGGCTGCGCGCTCCATCTTGCGATGGCAGGCCGGGTAGTCCATGACCGCGTAGTGCTGGGTGCTGCGGTTGTCCCAGATGGCGATGCTGTTGGGCTTCCAGCGCCAGCGCACCTGGTACTCCGGGATGTACGCCTGGCTGATCAGGTAGCGCAGCAGGTCGCTGCCGCCCATGCTGTAGTCTTGGCCGAAGCGCACGCGCTCCTTGGTGTGGTAGTTGGTGAAGTGGGTGGTGAAGGCGTTGACGAAGAGGATCTTCTCGCCGGTTTCCGGGTGGATGCGCACCACCGGGTGTTCGGCGTCCGGGTACTGCGCCTTCATCGCCAGACGCTGCTCGAACGGCATGGCGGCGGCGAAGGACGACTCGAAGCTGTGGTTGGCGCGCAGGCCCTCGATCTGCTCCTTGATCTCCACCGGCAGGCGTTCGTAGGCCAGCGCCATGTTCGCCCACATGGTGTCGCCGCCCACCGGCGGGCACTCCACGCAGCGCAGCACGCAGCCCATGGCCGGGTTCTCGCGCCAGGTGCCGTCGGTGTGCCAGGCGTTCTCGTAGCGGTCGATCGGCTGGTCGGGGCGCTTGTAGATCTGCACCAGGCCTGGCGCTTCCGGGTGGGTCGGCGCCATCGGATGGTCTTCCAGCGCGCCGAAGCGGCGGGCGAAGGCCACGTGATCCGGCCGCGAGATGTCCTGGTCGCGCAGGAACAGCACCTTGTTCTGCAGCAGCAGGCCCTTGATCTCGTTGAACAGGCCATCGTCATGGACGGCATCGGCGAGGTTCACGCCGATCAGCTCGGCGCCGATACTGCAAGTGAGTGGTTCTACGCGCATCTTGTTGTTCTCCTCAGGCGAAGGTCGGTTGCAGCGACCGGGCGAAGCGCCGGATGGCGGGGCTCGCCGGGCAGGCCGTGAGGAGGAATTTAGGGAGGCGCCGCGTTGCCGACCTTTCATTTGGCGACAGTGGCTTTTCATTTCATGACCAGATCCCCGCCGACGCCGGCAAGCTGCAGCGACCTTTGATCTGGGTCAGTTTTATCCGGCCGAGCCGGGCGCCCGCAGGAGGCGCCGCAATGGGCCGGGCAGACCGAGCTGCAGGGCGCTCCGTTTCCGTCGCTGCCCTGGGATAAGATGGCCGCCATTCATCAGGTTCGAGAGCGCAGCGGCAGCGGCGCAGGGTCAATGGCAATGAACGAGGTCGAGCGCTACATCGAGGCCGGCACGCGGGAGAACACCCGGCGCAGCTACCGGTCGGCCATCGAGCACTTCGAGGTGACCTGGGGCGGCTTCCTGCCGGCCAGCAGCGAGAGCATCCTCCGCTACCTCGCCGCCTACGCCGACCAGCTGGCCTTCAGCACCCTCAAGCAGCGCCTCGCGGCGCTGGCGCAGTGGCACAACAGCCAGGGCTTTCCCGATCCGACCAAGGCGCCGGCAGTGCGCCAGGTGCTGCGCGGCATCCGCGCCCTGCACCCGCAGCAGGCCAGGCAGGCGGCGCCGCTGCAGGTGCTGCACCTGCAGCAGGCGGTGGACTGGCTGGAGCGCGAGGCGGCGCAGGCGGCCGAGTGTGACGACCTCGCCAGCCTGCGGCGCTGCCGGCGCGATGCGGCGCTGCTGCTGGTCGGCTTCTGGCGCGGCTTTCGCAGCGACGAGCTGTGCCGCCTGCGCGTCGAGGACATCCGCGCCGAGGCCGGCGTGGGAATGACCCTGTACCTGCCGCACAGCAAGGGCGACCGCGACCACCACGGCACCACCTACCAAGCGCCGGCGCTGCGGCGACTGTGCCCGGTGGCCGCCTACCTGAACTGGATCGAGGTGGCCGGCATCGCCCAGGGTCCGGTGTTCCGCCGCATCGACCGCTGGGGGCACCTGGGCGAGGACGGCCTGCACGCCAGCAGCCTGGTCGCCCTGCTGCGCCGCATCCTCGAGCGCGCCGGCGTGCCGGCCGAGGCCTACACCAGCCACTCGCTGCGCCGCGGCTTCGCCACTTGGGCCACCCGTAACGGCTGGGACCTCAAGGCGCTGATGAGCTACGTGGGCTGGCGCGACGTGAAGTCGGCGATGCGCTACATCGACCCGGCCATCTCCTTCGGCGGCCTGGCGCTGCGGCCGGCCGAAGCCGACGGGTCGCGGGAGCGGCTGCCGCCGCCCTACGGCGACGGGGACTGAGGAAGACGACCTCAGGTATCGAGGTGGCCGGCGAGGAACTGCGCCAGACGGCGCTGCATGAGACGACCGGAGTTGCCCAGGCAGGCGATGGCG
Source organism: Pseudomonas sp. OF001 (assembly GCF_904426495.1). NCBI lineage: Bacteria > Pseudomonadati > Pseudomonadota > Gammaproteobacteria > Pseudomonadales > Pseudomonadaceae > Pseudomonas > Pseudomonas sp. OF001. The sequence continues at coordinate 25,909 of NZ_CAJGBM010000016.1, forward strand.
CTGCCGGCCAGGCTGCCTTCGCCGAGCACCGCGGCCTCGCCAGCCAGGGCCAGCGGGCAGTCCAGGATCAGCACCAGCCGGGCCAGCTGGCGCAGCAGCGCGGCGCTGGGCGCCAGGGTGGAATACAGCACCAGCGCCTGTGGCCGGACTTCCTGGCAGACCAGCGACAACTCCTCCAGGGGCTGGCCCGGCGGCAGCACCCGCACCGGATTGCTGTCGCCACCGAGCAGCAGCGCGGTGACCAGCAGCTCCAGCTCGCGACACTGTCCGGGAATCGCTGCGACCAGCACGCAGTCTCGCCCCGCCGCCGCCCGCGAGAACTGCAGGCGCTGCAGCACGCGGGCGCGCAGGAAGGCATCGAGGAACAGCCACTGGCTGGTCTGGCCGAAGCCGTCCTGCTGCTGCAGCTCCAGCCACAGCGGCATGAGCACGTCCTGGAACACCGACGCCAGCGGATAGGTGGAGAACACCTGGCCGTAGAGCTGCTCCAGGCGCACCTCGTCGAAATGGCGCACCGCCTCGCGCAGCCGGTCCTGCCATTCGCCCCACTCGCCGGTGGACGAGCCCTGTTCGACCGGAGCCTCGGTCTTGTCCCCGCTGTTGCGCGCCAGAAGGCTGCCGACCTTGCTCACCGCCACGCCGCGCTCGGTCCAGGCGATGATGCTGCGGATCGCCTCGATGTCGCTCTGCGAGTACAGGCGATGGCCACCCTCGGTGCGCACCGGCTGGATCAGCCCGTAGCGACGCTCCCAGGCGCGCAGGGTGACCGGGTTGACGCCGGTGAGGCGGACCACTTCACGGATCGGAAACAGCTCCTCCCCCAAGGGCAGGCCGCTGGCGGGGGACGGGGCTGCAGTGAGTTCGGTCATGGCGAATGGCTCGAGGGACTTGATGAGCCGCCATTGTATCGCAGAGCTCGCCTTCGCAAGGCAGATGCATGGCAGCGATTCGCCGTCTTCTGGCGTTTCCGGCCACGAAAAACGCGCGGCCTGCATGCAGGATGGCGCAGTTGCTTTAAAATGCGCGGAAACCACCCGGGACCTGCAAGATGATCAATGCCAAGCTGCTGCAACTGGTGATCGAAGCCTCCAACGACGGAATCGTGGTCGCGGAACAGGAAGGCGACGACAATATCCTGATCTACGCCAATCCGGCCTTCGAGCGCCTGACTGGCTACTCCGTCGACGATATCCTCTATCAGGACTGCCGTTTCCTCCAGGATGGCGACCGCGACCAGCCGGGCCTCGCGGCGATCCGCGAGGCGGTCAAGCACAACCGCCCCTGCCGACAGATAATCCGCAACTACCGCAAGGACGGCAGCGTGTTCTGGAACGAGCTGTCGATTACCCCGGTATTCAACGAGGCCGACCAGCTCACTTATTACATCGGCATCCAGAAGGACGTCAGCACCGAGGTCGAAGCGCAGCAGCGCGTGCGCGAGCTGGAAGCCGAGGTTGCCGAGCTGAAGAACCAGCTCGCGGCGCTGCAAGCCAAAGGCTGACAACCGCTCCCACCCGAACGGCGTTACCGTCGTCCGCCGGCAACGCCGTTCCCCTCTTCCGTCCCGCCCGCCTGCGGCGCCGGCGCACCGCGTGCGGCCAGTGCCCGCAGTGGTCTCAGCGGCCTGCGAGCTGTACGCACCCGCCTTGTACGACTCGCCATCTTGTACAGATTTGCCCGTCCGGCGTAGCCTTGTGGGGTAACCACGCGAGGCCCGTGATGAGCCAGATCGAACCGCCAACCTCGAAGAATCCGCCCAACCGCTTCAATCCGCGCAAGCTGCGGCTCTCCAAGTGGACCGCTCGCCAGCCGTGCAACCGGGAAAAGCACTTCCTGGTCGTCGAACTGCTCGAGGACGAAGCGGGCAACCTGCTCGAAGTCGAGCTGCAGGCGGTGTACAGCGGCCGCAGCCAGTGGCTCGACTGGCGGGAGCTGCGCGACAGCGCACGCTGGCGGATCGGCTGGCACTGACCTCGCCGCCCGCGACAAATATTTATACAAAATCTATACATAACCTATTGACCGGCGGCAGCAACGACTTATCCTGTAGCAAGGTTGTACACAAATCTTGCGACGTACAAGTTGGAGACTGCCATGTCCCTCACGCTCCCCCGCCACAAGCCCGGCCGCAACGCCGGCCCGCAGCTGCATCGGGCAACCTCCAGCCTGCGTGACGCGATCTGACCATGCACGACGACCGCGATCCACGCGACGATTTTTCGGACGACGAAATGGCCGGCCTGCTGCCGATCCGCGAGGTGGCGCGGCGCACCGGGGTGAACCCGGTGACCCTGCGCGCCTGGGAGCGCCGCTACGGGCTGATCGTCCCGCAGCGCACCGCCAAGGGCCACCGCCTGTACTCGCAGGCGCAGGTGGCGCAGGTGCAGCAGATCCTCGACTGGCTGGAGCGCGGCGTGTCGGTCAGCCAGGTGCGTGGCCTGCTCAGCGATGCCCGGGTGCCGAGCGGTGCCGACGACCACGGCTGGCGGGCGCGCCGGGAGCAACTGCTGGGCGCCATCGCCAACCTGGCCGAACGCGCCCTCGACGACGGCTTCAACCAGGCCGTAGCCCTCTACCCGCCGGCGACGGTATGCCGCCATCTGCTGCTGCCGCTGCTCGAGGACCTGCACCGGCGCTGGGTCAGCCTGCCGAATGCCGAACTGGAGCGTGCGTTCTTCCTGTCCTGGCTGCGCAGCAAGCTGGGCGCGCGGCTGTACCACAGCAACCGCCTGCTCGGCAGCGCCCCGCTGCTGCTGGTCAATTGCTCCTCGGCGCCGCTGGAGCCGGCGCTCTGGCTGTGCGCCTGGCTGGTCGGCAGTGCCGAATGCCCGGTCAGCGTGCTCGACTGGCCGCTGCCGGCGCCCCAGCTGGCGCTGGCGGTACAGCGCATGCAGCCGCGTGCCGTGCTGCTTTACGCCAGCGAGGCGCTCGACCGCGATGCCCTCGCCCGCCTGCTGCAGGGTGTGGCCTGCCCGTGCCTGCTGTGCGGTCCGGCGGCGGAGCGCCAGCGCGACCAGCTGGCAGCGATCGCCGATCTGCACCTGACCCTCGACCCGCTCGACGCCCAGCAGTGCCTGCATGGCCTCGGCCTGCTCGGCCTGCAAGGAGAACTGCGCCATGCGCCGATCGACCTGGCCCCGTGACGACCTGCGCCAGCGGGCGCGGCAGGACGCCGGCCATGGCTGACTTCCTGCGCCGTTTCGCCGACGACTTCGCCCGCCTGGACAAGCACCGGCTGCAGCGCCTCGATGCGCTGTACACCCGCGACGTGGTGTTCCGCGATCCGCTGCACGAGATCCGCGGCCTGGAGGCCCTGCGCGACTACTTCGGCGAAATGTACGCCAACGTGGAGGATCTGCGCTTCGACTTCCACGGCTTCGACCAGGTCGGCGCCGGCGAGGGCTACCTGCGCTGGACCATGAGCTACCGCCACCCGCGCCTGCGCCGCGGTGCGCCGATCCGCGTCGAGGGCTGCTCGCACCTGCGCTGGCACGACGACCGGGTGTACCGCCACCGCGACTACTTCGATGCCGGCGCCCTGCTCTACGAACACCTACCCGTGCTGGGCGGCGTGATCGCCTGGCTGAAACGGAGGCTGGCATGAAACGCATCTGGCTGACCGGAGCCAGCAGCGGCATCGGCGCCGCGCTGGCGGAAATCCTCCTGCAGCAGGGCCACCACCTGGCGCTCAGCGCGCGCAGCGAAGCGCCCCTGCAGGCCCTGGCCGAGCGCTGGCCGCAGCAGGTGCTGGTGCTGCCCGGCGACCTCGTCGACGCCGAGCAGGTGCGCGCCATCGGCCAGCGCATCGCCGCGGCCTGGGGCGCGCTGGACTGCGCCATCCTCAACGCCGGCACCTGCGAGTACATCGACGCGCGCGCCTTCGAGGCGGCCATGGTCGAGCGCGTGGTGCGCGCCAACCTGTTCTCCGCCGCCCACTGCATCGAGGCGGCGCTGCCGCTGCTGCGCCGTGGCCACCAGCCGCACCTGGTGGCGGTGGCCAGTTCGGTGACCTTCCTGCCGCTGCCGCGCGCCGAGGCCTACGGCGCGTCCAAGGCGGCGCTGCGCTACCTGTGCAAGTCGCTGCGCCTCGACCTGGCCGCCGAAGGCATCGCCGTCACCCTGGTCAGCCCCGGCTTCGTCGATACCCCGCTGACCCGCCGCAACGATTTCCCCATGCCCATGCGCTGGCCCGTGGAACGCGCCGCCCGCCACATCGCCGAGCGGCTGCCGCGGCGGCCGTTCGAGATCGCCTTTCCCGGCGCCTTCGTCGCCATCCTGCTGCTGCTCGCCCATCTGCCGCGCCGCCTGCAGCTGGCGCTGGGCCGGCGCATGTCCCGCACCACCACGGAAGACCGTCCATGAAGATCGCCATCATCGGCAGCGGCATCGCCGGCCTGACCGCCGCCTACCTGCTAAACCGCCGCCACGAGATCACCCTGTTCGAGGCCAGCGACTGGATCGGCGGGCACACCCATACCGTGGACGTGCAGCTGGACGGGCGCGACTACGCCATCGACACCGGCTTCATCGTCTTCAACGACTGGACCTACCCCAACTTCATCCGCCTGCTCGAGCGGCTCGGCGTCGCCTCGCGCCCCACCGAGATGAGCTTCTCGGTGCACGACCCCGACAGCGGCTGCGAGTACAACGGCAACAACCTCAACAGCCTGTTCGCCCAGCGCCGCAACCTGCTGTCGCCGAGCTTCCTCGGCATGCTGCGCGACATCCTGCGCTTCAACCGCGAGGCACTGAGGGATCTCGCCGAGGAGCGCATCGGCGCCGACATCACCCTCGGCGACTACCTGGCGCGCGGCCGCTACGGCCGACGCTTCGTCGACCACTACATAGTGCCGATGGGCGCGGCGATCTGGTCGATGTCGCTGGCGGACATGCTCGACTTCCCGCTGCAGTTCTTCGTGCGTTTCTTCAAGAACCACGGGCTGCTGTCGGTCAACGACCGGCCGCAGTGGCGGGTCATCGCGGGCGGCTCGCGCGCCTACGTGGCGCCGCTGACCGCCAGCTTCCGCGAGCGCATCCGCCTCAACTGCCCGGTGTGGCTGGTCGAGCGCGACGCGGACGGCGTCACCCTGCTCAGCCCGGCCGGCCGCGAGCGCTTCGACAAGGTGGTGTTCGCCTGCCACAGCGACCAGGCCCTGACGCTGCTCGCCGCGCCGAGCCTGACCGAGCAGCGGATCCTCGGCGCGCTGCGCTACGCCGACAACGACGTGGTGCTGCACACCGACACCCGCCTGCTGCCGCAACGTCCGCTGGCCTGGGCGAGCTGGAACTACCGGCTCGGCGGCCCGGCGCGCCAGCCGGCGGCGGTGACCTACAACATGAACATCCTGCAGGGCATCGAGGCGCCAAAGACCTTCTGCGTCAGCCTCAACCAGACCGCCGCCATCGATCCGGCGCGGATCCTCGGCCGCTACAACTACGCCCATCCGCAGTACAGCCTCGCCGGCATCGCCGCCCAGGCGTGCTGGCGCGAGCTGCACGGCCAGCAGCACAGCTTCTTCTGCGGTGCCTACTGGGCCAACGGCTTCCACGAGGACGGCGTGGTCAGCGCGCTGCGCGTGGCCGAGGCCTTCGGGGAGCGCCTGTGAACAGCGCGCTCTACCAGGGCTGGGTCGGTCACCGGCGCTTCCTGCCGCGCGGCCACGCCTTCCGCTACCGCATCGGCCTGCTCTACCTGGATCTCGCCGAACTGAACGCGGTGCTGGCCCTGTCGCCGCTGGCCGGGCGTTCGCGCTGGGCGCCGTTCGCCATCCGCGAGACGGATTTCCTGCCGCAGTACACGCGCAGCGGCATGCCGCTGGCCGAGGCGGTGCGCCTGCGCGTCGGCGAGGCGCTCGGCCATGCGCCGCAGGGCCGCATCTGCCTGCTCGCCCAGCCGCGCAGCTGGGGCCTGGCCTTCAATCCGGCGAGCTTCTTCTACTGCTTCGAGGCCGACGGCCGCCTCGCCGCGATCCTCTGCGAGGTCAGCAACACGCCCTGGCTGGAGCGCTACCACTATGTGCTGCCGGTCGATGCCACCGGCGAGTCGCGCCACCGGGTGGCCAAGGGCTTCCACGTCTCGCCCTTCCTGCCGCGCGACCTGGAGTACCGCATGCGCCTCTCCGCCCCCGGGGAGCAGCTGCGCATCCACATGGAGGACTGGCAGGGCGACGCCAAGCTGTTCGAGGCCGCGCTCGGCCTCAGCCGCATCGAACTCGACCGCCGCAGCCTGCACCGCCACCTGCTGGCCTTCCCGGCGATGACCGCCAAGACCGTGGCCGCCATCTACTGGCAGGCCCTGCGCCTGGCACTCAAGCGCGTGCCGATCTTCGACCACCAACTTGCGGACGGCGACCACCGTACCGCACGACCGGAGCCCAGCCATGAAGAGCACTAGCCTTTCCCCGGCCAAACCGGGCCTGTTCGCCGGCAACGGACTGGGCGCGGGCCTGCTCAAGCGTGCCGTGCTGCGCCAGCTCGCCGGCCTGCGCCACGGCCAGCTCACCGTCTGCGAGGACGGCGAACGCCGCAGCTACGGCCAGCCCGGCAGCGAGCTGCACGGCGAGATCCACATCCACGATGCCGCCGCCTGGGCGATGGTCGCCGGCAACGGTTCGATCGGCGCCGGCGAGGCGTACATCCACGGCTACTGGAGCAGCCCGGACCTCACCGCCGTGGTGCGCGTGTTCGTCGCCAACCTCGAGGTGCTGGACGCCCTGGACAGTGGCATCGCCCGCCTCGGCCGGCCGCTGCTGCAGGGCCTGCACTGGCTCAACCGCAACACCCGCAAGGGCTCGCGGCGCAACATCGCCGCCCACTACGACCTCGGCAACGCGCTGTTCGAGCAGTTCCTCGACCCGACCATGATGTACTCGGCGGCGATGTTCCAGGACGAGGCCGACACCCTCGAGCAGGCCCAGCTCAACAAGCTCGAGCGCATCTGCCGCAAGCTCGACCTGCAGCCGGGCGACCACCTGCTGGAGATCGGCACCGGCTGGGGCAGCATGGCGATGTATGCGGCGACCCACTACGGCTGCCGGGTGACCACCACCACCCTGTCCCAGGAGCAGTACGCCTATACCCGCCGGCGGATCGAGGAGCAGGGCCTGGAGGATCGCATCACCCTGCTGCTCGAGGACTACCGCGACCTGCAGGGCCAGTACGACAAGCTGGTGTCGATCGAGATGGTCGAGGCGGTCGGCCACCGCTACCTGCCGACCTACTTCCGCCAGTGCGCCCGCCTGCTCAAGGACGACGGCCTGATGCTGCTGCAGGCCATCACCATCCGCGACCAGCGCTACGCGCAGGCCTGCCGCTCGGTGGACTTCATCCAGCGCTACATCTTCCCCGGCGGCGCCCTGCCCTCGATCAGCCGCATGCTGGAGGTCGTCGGCCGCGACACCGATCTCAACCTGTTCCACATGGAGGACTTCGGCCTGCACTACGCGCGCACCCTGCGCCTGTGGCACGACAACCTGCGCCGCGCCCGCCACTTCCTCGAGCAGCTCGGCTACGACGAGCAGTTCTTCCGTCTGTGGGAGTTCTACCTGTGCTACTGCGAAGGGGGCTTCCTCGAGCGCAGCATCGGTACCGCGCAGCTGCTGCTGGCCAAGCCGGCGGCCCGCCCGGCGCCGCTGCTCGGCCGCCAGCAGGCCTGACATGCGCCTGCTGGCCAACGCGGCGCTGTTCCAGCTCGGCTGGTTCGCCTGCGTGCTGGGGGCGCAGCGCCCGGCCCTGCTGCTGCTCGCCGGCGCCTGCCTGCTGGCCCATTTCGCCTTCGTCGGCCGCGGGCACGGCGAGCTGGCGAGGGTCGGCGCGCTGACCCTCGCCGGCTGCGCCCTCGACAGCCTGCTGCTCAATCTCGGGGTCTTCGACTTCGCCGGCGACAGCCGCGTGCTGCCGCTCTGGCTGGCCCTGCTGTGGGCGCTGTTCGCCACCACCCTCGGCCACAGCCTGGCCTGGAGCGCCCGGCCCTGGTGGTTGGGCAGCCTGCTCGGCGCCCTCGGCGGGCCGCTGTCCTACCTGCTCGGCGCGCGCCTGGTCGGCGTCGGCCTGCCGCTGGGCCTGTGGCCGACCCTGCTCCTGCTGGCGCTGATCTGGGCGCTGCTGGTGCCGCTGCTGCACGGCTTGCGCCTGCGTCTTGGCGCGGTCCGCTGAGCGCCTACCAGGGCAGTTGCTCGCCGTTCCACGAATAGAAGCCGCCGCTGGCCTCGGGGCCGAGCCCGTCGATCACCTGCAGCAGTTGCCTGGCCGCCAGCACCGGCGCGCGGCCGATCTCGGCGCCGCGGAATGGCCGTGACAGCGCGGAGTCGACCGTGCCCGGATGCAGGGCCAGCAGCACGGCGTTGGGATTGCTGCGCCGCACCTCGATGGCGGCGGTCTTCACCAGCATGTTCAGCGCCGCCTTGGCGGCGCGATAGCTGTACCAGCCGCCCAGGCGGTTGTCGCCGATGCTGCCGACCTTGGCGGAAAGCATGGCCAGCACGCCGCGCCGGCGGTCGAGCAGGCGGGCGAAGTGGCGCAGCAGCAGCGCCGGCCCGAAGGTGTTGACCCTGAAGGTGTCCAGCAGCTGGTCGTAGTGGAGATCGCCGAGCTTCTTCTCCGGCATGAACGCCGGGCCGTGCAGCACGCCGGCGGCGTTGACGATCAGCTGGAACGGCGCCTGCGCGGCCAGTGCCTCGGCCGCATCCGCGATGCTCGCCTCGTCGGCGAAGTCGATGGTCGGCCGGGAGCCGCGCGACAGGCCGAGCACCGCCGCGCAGCGCGGGTCCGCACGCAACTCCGCGACCAGCGCCGAGCCGATGGCGCCCGAGGCGCCGATCACCAGGGCGCGGTAGCCGTCGGGGAAGGAGTCCATCAGGGCGCTTCCTTGCGGAAGAACAGGGTGACCTGGCCCAGTTCGAAGCCGAACTTGGTCATGAACGAGCGGTTGGCCATGGTGCGCTCGTCGAGCAGGTACATCCAGTCGTCGAAGTCGACCTGGTAGACCTTGCCGTCCACCGGCAGGCTGAGCACGTAGCGCCAGCGCAGGGCGTTGCCGGCCACCTCGCCGCGCGCTTCGCCGACCACGTCGGCAGCGGTGCCCCGCCAGCGGCCCGGGCCATCGGGATAGAGGGTCCACACGCGCTTCTGCTTGCTGCCGTCGCTGTAGGTGAAGTCCTCGTCGAGAATCAGCCGTTCGCCTTCGCGGCGGCCGTTGATCACCACGTGGAAGCGCTTGATCACCTCGCCCGAGCGCTTCTGGAACATGCCCCAGGCGTCCACCCGGCCGTCGAAGTAGGCAGGCAGGTCGAGTCGCGGCTGCTGGTCGCGGTAGTGTTCGACGTCGATCTGGCTGCAGCCGCCGAGGCAGACACAGAGCGACAGCAGGAGTTTCTTCAGCATGGATGGTCCTCAGGGTGCGGCGGCGCCCAGCAGCCTGGCGCGCAGCTCGGGGTTGCGCGTGCGGGCATCCAGCCAGATGGAGAAGAAGATGCGGGCGAACTCCTCGTCGCGCACCTCGTGCTGCAGACGGTCGCCGGCGTAGAAGCGCGCGCCGAATCCGGGCAGGTACACGCCGGTGATGCGCGATCCCGGCGCGGTGTCGACGAAGGCCCGGTGCATGTGTCCGGCCCATTCGGCGAGCTGCGCCGCGCCGACCCGGTCGCCGTGCAGGCGGCGGATCTCGTCGAGGCTGGCCTCCACCAGCCGCTCGCGGCTGATCTCGCGGTGGTAGATCAGCTCGAGGGCGAACGGCACTCCGGCGGCGAGGCGCTCGGCCGGGCTCCACAGGCGGGCGCTGTACAGGCGGAAGCCGAACAGGCTCAGCCCCCCCTCGCCGAGCAGGCGGGCTTCGGGGAGAGCCTCGCGCCAGTTGCCCAGTGCGCTGCCGCTGAGCAGGCAGAGGCCGAGCAGGACGACCCGCAGACTGTGCGTCACGGCAGTTCCGGTCACGGACAGGTAGTCGTACATCGCACGGGTCCTCGCACGGAAATGGCAGGGCTCAGTGTCGCGTCACCGGGTACCTGACAAGTTGCGACGGCGCGCCAGCTGAACCCTGCATGAAATCTATACGACAACACAAAATATGCACAATAAAATTATACAGGCACAGACAGCCAGACTGATCAGCGCAGCGAATATCGGGCCCCTGACTGGAGCAGGTTGAACACCACGGCCTTTCTTGTACAGCTTTCCACCTGGGCGCCGGATCTGCGCGCTTTAGTCGCCTGCTGGCCGTCCGTCGGGCTGTGCTATGGTGCGCGCAGTCGCCCGTCGGGCCCCCGCCATCATGAGGAATCCACAGATGCTGATCCGCACCCTGAGCCTGGCCGCCCTGCTCGCCTGCGCCCTGCCGAGCTTCGCCCATGACTACAAGGTCGGCGAGCTGACCATCGATCACCCCTGGTCACGCGAGCTGCCGCCCAACGCTCCGGCCGGTGCCGCCTACTTCACCCTGAAGAACCAGGGCGCCGCCGCCGACCGCCTGATCGGCGCCAGCACGCCGCGCGCGCAGAAGAGCGAACTGCACACCCACGTCCACAAGGACGGCCTGATGAAGATGCAGCAGATCCCCGCCGTGGAGATTCCCGCCAAGGGCGAGGTGGTGTTCCAGCCGGGCGGCAACCACGTGATGCTGTTCGGTCTCGGCCAGCCGCTGAAGGCCGGCGAAGAATTCCCGCTGACCCTGGAGTTCGAGAAGGCCGGCAAGGTCGAGGTGCAGGTCCAGGTGGAAGGCGCCGACGGCCAGGGCATGAGCCACAAGATGCCGATGGAGCACGGCAACCACAAGGGCCACTGAGCCCCGGTTGAAACGACGAGGCCCGCCGATCTGGCGGGCCTCGTCGTTCCTGGCTGGACTCAGTCCGCCCGCGGCGTGCGCATGGTGACGAACTCCTCGGCCGCCGTCGGGTGGATGCCGAGAGTCTCGTCGAACACCGCCTTGGTGGCCCCCGCCTTCAGCGCCACCGCCAGGCCCTGGACGATCTCGCCGGCCTCCGGGCCGACCATGTGGCAGCCGAGCACGCGGTCGCTGTCGGCGTCGACCACCAGCTTCATCAGCGTGCGCTCCTGGCAGTCGGTGAGGGTCAGCTTCATCGGCCGGAAGCGGCTCTCGAACACCTTGACCTTGTGCCCCTGCTCGACCGCCTGCTGCTCGGTCAAGCCGACGGTGGCGATGTTGGGCAGGCTGAACACCGCGGTGGGGATCAACGCGTAGTCGACCGGGCGGTACTCCTCCGGGCGGAACAGCCGGCGCGCTACCGCCATGCCCTCGGCCAGCGCCACCGGGGTCAGCTGCACGCCGCCGGTCACGTCGCCGATGGCGAGGATCGACGGCACGCTGGTGCGGTATTCGTCGTCCACGGCGATGAAGCCGCGCGCATCCAGCGCCACGCAGACGTTCTCCAGGCCGAGGTCGTCGAGCATCGGCCGCCGCCCGGTGGCGTAGAACACGCAGTCGGCCTCCAGCGCGCGGCCGTCGCGCAGGGTCGCCAGCAGGCTGCCGTCGGCCTGGCGCTCGATGCTGGCGATGTCGCTGTTGAACTGCAGGTCCATGCCCTTCTTGCGCAGCTCCTCCTCGAGGTGGCTGCGCACCGCCTCGTCGAAGCCGCGCAGGAAGCGCTCGCCGCGGTACAGCAGGCTGGTCTGCGCGCCCAGGCCATGGAAGATCGACGCGAACTCGACGGCGATGTAACCGCCGCCGACCACCAGCACGCGACGCGGCAACTGCTCCAGGTAGAACGCCTCGTTGGAGGTGATCGCCAGCTCCCGGCCGGGGATGTCCGGCACCTGCGGCCAGCCGCCGACGGCGATCAGGATGTGCCCGGCGCTGTAGCGCTGGCCGTTCACCTCGACCTCGTGGGCGCCGACGATGCGCGCATGGCCTTCCAGCAGGGTCACGCCGCTGTTGACCAGCAGGTTGCGGTAGATGCCGTTGAGGCGCTGGATCTCGCGGGTCTTGTTGCCGATCAGGGTCGGCCAGTCGAACTGCGCGCCCTCCAGCGACCAGCCGTAGCCGCGCGCCTGCTCGAACTCGTCGGCCATGTGCGCGCCGTAGACCAGCAGCTTCTTCGGCACGCAGCCGACGTTGACGCAGGTGCCGCCCAGGTAGCGGCTTTCGGCCACCGCCACGCGGGCACCGAAGCCGGCGGCGAAGCGCGAGGCGCGCACGCCTCCGGAGCCGGCGCCAATTACAAACAGGTCGAAATCGAAAGCCATGTCGGATCTCCTTGCAGATGGCCGGCAGGATACCACCACCCCAAACGCAACCGCCCCGGACCGTATGGTCCGGGGCGGCCGGGACTCGCTGCCGGAACTGCTGGCGGATCAGTAGGCCTTGCCGGCCTTGTACAGGTTCTCGAAGCAGAAGTTGGTGGCCTCGACGTAACCCTCGGCGCCACCGCAGTCGAAGCGCTTGCCCTTGAACTTGTAGGCGATCACGCAGCCGTCCTGGGCCTGCTTCATCAGCGCGTCGGTGATCTGGATCTCGCCACCCTTGCCGGGCGGGGTCTGCTCGATCAGGTCGAAGATGTCCGGGGTCAGGATGTAGCGGCCGATGATCGCCAAGTTGGACGGCGCATCCTCCGGCTTGGGCTTCTCGACCATGGTGTTCACCCGGTAGATGTCGTCGCGGATCATCTCGCCGGCGATCACGCCGTACTTGTTGGTTTCCTCGCGCGGCACTTCCTGGATGGCGACGATGGAGCAGCGGAACTGCTTGTACAGCTTGACCATCTGCGCCAGTACGGCGTCGCCTTCCAGGTTCAGGCACAGGTCGTCGGCCAGCACCACGGCGAACGGCTCGTCGCCGATCAGCGGGCGGCCGGTGAGGATGGCGTGGCCCAGGCCCTTCATCTCGATCTGGCGGGTGTAGGAGAAGGTGCACTCGTCGAGCAGGCGACGGATGCCGACCAGGTACTTTTCCTTGTCGGTGTCGCGGATCTGGTGCTCGAGCTCGTAGCTGATGTCGAAATGGTCCTCGATCGCCCGCTTGCCGCGGCCGGTGACGATGGCGATTTCGTTCAGGCCGGCATCCAAGGCTTCCTCGACGGCGTACTGGATCAGCGGCTTGTTCACCACCGGCAGCATTTCCTTGGGCATGGCCTTGGTCGCGGGCAGGAACCGGGTGCCGTAGCCGGCCGCCGGGAAGAGGCACTTCTTGATCATCTGAGAGAAGCCTTACAGGTAGGAGGGTTCTGGGCGGCAAGTCTAATCATCGCGCCTGCCGCCTTCAATCGCGGGCGTTGATCGTTGCTCCCTGCTCCACCGGCGGCTCTTGCACTGATTGCCGGGCTGGCCGGGAGATTCAGGATGAAGATGTGTTTTCTACATTTCATTATGTTAAACAAAGAATAAACTCGATGAGCCATGCCGACCCTTGCCCATCGGGCTGCAGAGCCGCCTCGATCATGGGCAAGGGCACGCCGGTTGCCGGATCAGGTCCGGTGAAGGTTCGGAGGGTCCGAAAAGACAGGGGGAACAGATGCTGCGGCAGCCTCCCCTCCTCCCTCAGACGGTGGATGCAGCGAGGCTCAGTCCCCAGCCCGCCAGGCCGCTGCCGGCCACCACCAGCCACGGCGGCAGCTTCCAGAACATCAGTGCGACCAGTGCGATCAGCGCCAGGCCGAAATCCCCTGCCCCACCGATGGCGCTGGTCCAGACCGGCTGGTAGAGCGCCGCCAGCAGCAGGCCGACCACAGCGGCATTGATCCCGGCCAGTGCGGCCTGCATGCGCAGGCTGCGGCGCAGTTGCTCCCAGAACGGCAGGGCGCCGGCGACCAGCAGGAAGGACGGCAGGAAGATCGCCAGCAGGCACAGCAGCCCGCCGCTCCAGCCGGACGGTTCGCCCTCGAGCGAGGCGCCGAGGAAGGCGGCGAAGGTGAACAACGGACCGGGCACCGCCTGCGCCGCACCATAGCCGGCGAGGAAGGCCTGGCTGTCGACCCAGCCGGTCGGCACCACCTCGGCCTGCAGCAGCGGCAGCACCACGTGGCCACCACCGAACACCAGCGCGCCGGCCCGATAGAAGGCATCCACCAGATCGATGGCCTGCCCCGGCAGCACGGCGGCGAGAACCGGCAGGCCGGCCAGCAGGACGAAGAACAGCGTCAGCCAGCACGCCCCGGCGCGCCGGCTTACCGTCACCGGCAACTCATCGCTGCCGGGAGCCGACGAGGGATGGAACAGCAGCAGCCCGACCACGGCCGCCGCCACGATCACCCCGACCTGGGTCCAGGCCGAGGGAAGCAGCAGGACGATGCAGGCGGCCGCCGCCATCAGCGTCACCCGCGGCGCATCGGGGCACAGGTTGCGCGCCATGCCCCACACCGCCTGGGCGACCACCGCGACCGCCACCACCTTGAGGCCGTGCAATGCGCCGGCTGGCAGCCCATCGCCTTGGCTGGCGATGCCCAGCGCCAGCAGGATCAGGGCGATGGCCGAAGGCATGGTGAAGCCGAGCCAGGCGGCCAGCGCACCGCGGTAGCCGGCGCGCGACAGCCCCAGCGCCATGCCCACCTGGCTGCTCGCCGGGCCCGGCAGGAACTGGCAGAGCGCCACCAGATCGGCATAACTGCGCTCGCTCAGCCACTGCCGGCGGCTGACGAACTCCTCGCGGAAATAGCCCAGGTGGGCGATGGGGCCGCCGAAGGAGGTCAGGCCCAGACGCAGGAAGATGAGGAAAACCGCCCAGGGACTGCGGTCGTCGACGGAAGAACTGGCCATGGACTTGCCTTGTGCAGCCGGAAGAACGGGGCACGATAGCGGAATTCGATGACATGGCAAGGTTCGCCCTGCGCTCCGTGCAGGGGCGCGACACGGGAGATGCACCGGCCGTTTTTCGTCTTGACAGCGGCCACGCGAATCCGCAAATTGCACAAAACATAACTGCATTACGCAAAAAACAATTAACGACGAGCGCGCGCCCCATGGACCTCTACACCTACTACCGCTCCACCGCTTCCTACCGCGTGCGCATCGTCCTGGCGCTCAAGGGCCTGGAAGCCCGCCATATCCCGGTCAACCTGGCGCCGGGCGTCACCGAACAGCTGCAGCCGGTCTACCGCGCCATCAATCCGCAGGCCCGCGTGCCGGCCCTGCGCAGCGACGAGGGCGCACTGCTGATCCAGTCGCCGGCGATCATCGAGTACCTCGAGGAGCGCTACCCACAGCCTCCCCTGCTGCCGAGCGATCCCGTCGAGCGCGCCCGCCAGCGCGGCGTGGCGGCGCTGATCGGCTGCGACATCCACCCGCTGCACAACGTCGCGGTGCTCAACCGCCTGCGCGGCCTGGGTCTGAACGAGGAACAGGTACAGCAGTGGATCGCCCACTGGATCGGCGAGGGCCTGCGCGCGGTCGAGGCGCTGATCGGCGACCAGGGTTTCTGCTTCGGCGAACCGGGCCTGGCCGACGCCTACCTGCTGCCCCAGCTGTACGCCGCGCACCGCTTCGCCGTGGACCTGTCGCCCTACCCGCGCATTGCCCGCGTCGAGCGCCTGGCCCTCGAACACCCGGCCTTCCAGAAGGCCCACCCGGACGCCCAGGCCGACAGGCCGACCTGAGCACACGCCAGATGAAAATCCTCGGCCTCCAGCTGCTGATCGGCGATTTCCTCGCGCGCAGCGTCCGCGGCCTGTCCTGCGCCCCACCGGCGCCGGCACCTGCCCGCTGACCTGCCAAACTTCAAGACAACAAGATACAGAAGCGAGATACCGAAATGACCGATCTGTTCGAAAACCCGATGGGCCTGATGGGCTTCGAGTTCATCGAATTCGCCGCGCCGACGCCGAACACCCTGGAACCCATCTTCGCCATGATGGGCTTCACCAAGGTCGCCACCCACCGCTCCAAGGACGTCGACCTGTACCGTCAGGGCGACATCAACCTGATCCTCAACAAGGAGCCGAAGAGCCTCGCCTCCTACTTCGCCGCCGAGCACGGTCCGTCGGCCTGCGGCATGGCCTTCCGGGTGAGGAACGCCCACCAGGCCTACGCCCGCGCCCTGGAGCTGGGCGCCCAGCCGATCGACATCCCCACCGGGCCGATGGAGCTGCGCCTGCCGGCGATCAAGGGCATCGGCGGCGCGCCGATCTACCTGATCGACCGCTTCGGCGAGGGCAGCTCGATCTACGACATCGACTTCGAGTTCATCGAGGGCGTCGACCGCCACCCGCAGGGCGCCGGCCTCAAGCTGATCGACCACCTGACCCACAACGTCTACCGCGGGCGCATGGCCTACTGGGCGGACTTCTACGAGAAGCTGTTCAACTTCCGCGAGATCCGCTACTTCGACATCAAGGGCGAGTACACCGGCCTCACCTCCAAGGCGATGACCGCGCCGGACGGCCTGATCCGCATCCCGCTCAACGAGGAATCCTCCAAGGGCAGCGGGCAGATCGAGGAGTTCCTCATGCAGTTCAACGGCGAGGGCATCCAGCACGTGGCCTTCCTCACCGACGACCTGCTGAAGACCTGGGACGCCCTCAAGGAACTGGGCATGCGCTTCATGACCGCGCCGCCGGCCACCTACTACGAGATGCTGGAAAGCCGCCTGCCCGGCCACGGCGAGCCGGTGGACGAGCTGCAGTCGCGCGGCATCCTGCTCGACGGCGCCTCGGAGAACGGTGAGCAGCGCCTGCTGCTGCAGATCTTCTCGGAAACCCTGATGGGCCCGGTGTTCTTCGAGTTCATCCAGCGCAAGGGTGACAGCGGCTTCGGTGAAGGCAACTTCAAGGCGCTGTTCGAGTCCATCGAGCGTGACCAGATCCGCCGCGGCGTGCTGGCCACCGAGTAAGCGACACCTTCCCCTCTCCCGCTCGCGGGAGAGGGCTGCGGGGGAAAGGGCACTCACGGCGCCCCCACGTTTCTCCCACGGCAATCCGGACGGCCTGGCAGCTTGGTTCCGGGTTGCCGTTTTTCTTTCCGGCGCACCTGCCGGCACGCCGATCCGCGCCGGATAGCCCGCTCACTCCCTGCGCAGCTCCTCCAGCCGCCGCCGTTGCCGCCCCTCGGCATCGAAGTTTTCCGCCGCCAGCCAGCGCTCCAGAGCCGCCCGCCGGGCCGGCCACTGGTGGTCGAGCAAGGCATGCCAGGCGGTGTCACGGCTGCGCCCCTTGACCACCATGTGCTGGCGAAACAGGCCCTCCGCGACGAAGCCCAGGCGCTCGGCAGCGCGCAGCGAACGCACGTTCTGCGCATCGCACTTCCACTCCAGGCGCCGGTAGCCCAGCGCGAAGACCAGCCGCATCAGCAGATAGACCGCCTCGCTGGCGCCCGGCGTGCGCTGCAGGGCGGGGCCGAACAGCACGTGGCCGATCTCGATGCAGCCGTGGGCCGGGGTGATGCGCATCAGGGCGAGTTGGCCGACCACGCGGCCGTCGGCGTGCTCGCGCACGGCGAAGAAAAGCGGATCACGGCCGGCGGCCCGCTCCGCCAGCCAGGCGTCGAAGGCGTCACGTGCGGCGAACGGACCGTAGGCCATGTACTGCCACTGCTGCGGATCCGCGTGCGGTCCGTGCAGTGCCGTCCACAGCTCGCCGGCGTGGCGCGCCGCGTCGAGCGGTTCGAGGCTGACGAAGCGTCCGGCCAGCGGGGCGTGCTGCGGCACGGGACAGGGCTGCCAGTGGCTGAGGTCGGTGTCGGTCACGGCCACGTCTCCTTCACAGCAGCTGGCGGTACTGGATGAAGCCGGAACGCTCGGCCAGGCGGTCGTAGAGCTGGCGGCCCGGGTAGTTGGTTTCCTGGGTCAGCCAGTGCACGCGGCTGGCGCCAGCGGCCACGGCCTGGGCGCGCACGTGCTCGATCAGCGCGCGGCCGATGCCGCCGCCGCGCTGGCCCTCGGCCACGTACAGGTCCTGCAGGTAGCAGTAGTCGCCCGGCGTCCAGCACGAGCGATGGAAGATCCAGTGCACCAGGCCCACGGCCACGCCGTCGCGCCAGGCGAGGGCGGCATGCATGGGCTCGGCCGGGTCGAGGAAGCGCTGCCAGGTGACGGCGCTGGTCGCGGCGGGGAGTTCGGTGTCGTAGAAGCGCTGGTAGGCCTGCCAGAGTGGCAGCCAGGCGGCGTGATCGGCGGCGTCGAGCGGGCGGATGACGAGCGGTGTGCTGGACATGCGGGTTCCTTTGCGTGGTGGGTCAGTCGGTGGCCATGGATGCGGTCAGTCCGCGCCAGTGGCCAAACGGCTGGCGGCGATCAGCCGGTGCAGCTCGGCGAGATCGGTCTGCCTGAAGGCGGTGGGCAGGTACATGGCGGTGGCTCTTGCGGGGTGATGCAGCCATCCTGAACGGAATATTGGTCTGCTGTAAGATCCATTTACTGTCACTTTCATGGAGCCAATCCATGTCGCTCCCGCCGCTGCCGGTCGATCTTTCCGGCATCCAGCTCGATCCGCGCCAGGGCCTCGCCCGCCAGTTGTACCAGACCCTGCGCGAGCGCATCCTCGACGGCCGCCTGCCCGCTGGCGCGCGTCTGCCGGCCAGCCGCGAGCTGGCCGCCCTGCTCGGCCTGTCGCGCAATACCGTGACCCGTGCCTTCGACCAGCTGTACGCCGAAGGCTATGTCGAGGGGCGGGTCGGCGCCGGCACCTACGTCGCCGAACTGGCCGGTGTGGTGCGGCCGGTCAGCATGCCCGCCGGCGACCCGGCCGCGACCCCGGCGCTGCAGCATCTGGCCGCGCATCACCTGCCCGCACCGCTACCAGGCGCGCCGCGCGCCTTCCGCGTGGGCGTGCCGGCCTTCGACCTGTTCCCCTTCGAGACCTGGGCCCGGCTGTCGGCGCGCTTCTGGCGCAAGCCGTCGCCGGCGCGCCTGGGCTACGGCGACCCGGCTGGCGAGGCATCGCTGCGCGAGCTGATCGCCGCCTATCTGCGCAGCAGCCGCGGCCTGCACTGCGACCCGGCGCAGATCGTGATCACCTGCGGCGCCCAGCAGGGCATCAGCCTGTGCGCGCAGCTGCTGGTCCACCCCGGCGAGCGGGTGGCGGTCGAGGACCCCGGCTATCGGGCCGCCGGCGAGGCCTTCGCCCTGGCCGGGGCGCAGCTGCAGGGCATCGCCGTGGATGGCGAGGGACTGGACACGCAGGCCCTGGAGCGGCTGGGGGATTGCCGGCTGGTCTACGTCACGCCGGCGCACCAGTACCCCACCGGCGTGACCCTGTCGCTGGCGCGGCGCCTGCAGCTGCTGGAGTGGGCAGAGCGGAACGACCGCTGGATCGTCGAGGACGACTACGACGGCGAATACCGCTACAGCGGCGCCCCTCTGGCGCCGCTGGCCGCCCTCGACCGTAGCGGTCGGGTGATCTACGTCGGTACCTTCGGCAAGATCGCCTTCCCCGCCCTGCGTCTCGGCTATCTGGTGCTGCCGCCGGCGCTGGCGCAGCCGTTTGCGCGCCGCCGCGCCCTGGACATGCGCCATTCCGAAATCGGCACCCAGGCGGTGATGGCCGAGTTCATCGCCGCCGGACACTTCCAGCGGCATATCCGTCGCATGCGTGCGGCGGCGCGGCACCGCCGCGATGCCCTGCTGGCCGGCTGGCCCGAGAACGTACCCGGCTGCGCGCCGCTGCCGGCGGTCGAGGCCGGCCTGCACCTGTGCGTGCGGCTCGACAGTCTGGCCCGCGAGCGTGCGCTGCTCGCCGCCGCGCAGCGGGTCGGGGTCGAGCTGAACGGCCTGAGCCGCTACTGGCTGCCCGGCGGCGACACGCCGGCGGATGCCCGGGCCGGCCTGGTCCTGGGCTTCGCCGCCGTCCCCGAGACCGACATCACCCATGCCCTGCTGGCCCTGCGCCAGGCCTGGGGTGCGGGGCCATAGACGAGAGAAAGACCAGGCCCCCTACCCGCACATCCGCGCACTGATCTCCCGGGCCACCGCCAGCAGCCGCTCGGCCTGCGCACCCTCGGGATCGGCGGCGAAGCCCGGCGCGGTGCCGACCACGGTGATCACCCCGGCCAGCTTGCCGCCCGCCGCGAACAGCGGCGCCGACAGCGCGTTCACCCCCGACATCAGCAGCCCGTGCACGTGGTGCAGGCCGCGGGCGCGGATCTGCGCGCGCAGCGCCTCCAGCTCGCTGGTACTCGGCGCGCCCGGCTCGGCCAGCGCCTGGGCCTGCAGCGCGGCGCTCTCCACCGCCGGCAGGAAGGCGTCGAACACCAGGCCGGTCGATGAGCCCAGCAGCGGCAGCACCGAGCCCACCTGGGTGACCACGGTCACCGCGCGCACCGCCTGCTCGACGTGCACCACGGTCGGCCCCTTGTTGCCCCACACGGCGAGGAAGCAGGTCTCGTTGAGCGCATCGCGCAGCTCGACCAGGCGCGACAGCGCCACCTTGGTCACGTCCAGCCGGCCGATGGCGGCCAGGCCGACGAACAGCGCCTCGCGGCCCAGCCCGTAGTGGCCGCTGGTCTCGTCCTGCTCGGCGAAGCCGCTGGCGATCAGCGCCTGCAGGTAGCGGTGCACCTTGCTCGCCGGCATGCCGACGTGCTCGGCCAGGCGCGACAGCGAGGTGGCCGGGGCCAGCTCGGCCAGGCCCTTGAGGATGTCGGTGCCGACCTCGGCGGATTGCACCTTCTGCCGCCGCGGCGCCGCGGCGCGCTCGGTATCGCTGGTCATGGTCCTTCCTGTGCTTGGGCGATGGATGGCGAATTCTACGCTTGACGCTCCCCGACACGCGAGTTACGTTTTGCGTAAGTTGATTACACATAACAAAATGCGCGCACGCCATCGGCTCCCCTTCCGAACCGGCAAGCCCGCAGCAACCATCGAGCAAGGGAGACCGTCATGAATCCGATCGTGCAGAAAGTCCATCACGTGGCCTACCGCTGCAAGGACGCGCTGGAAACCGCCCGCTGGTACGAGCAGCACCTGGGCATGAAGCTGATCCTGTCGATCGCCGAGGACGCTGTGCCGTCGACCGGCGAGGCCGATCCCTACATGCACATCTTCCTCGACGCTGGCATGGGCAACGTGCTGGCGTTCTTCGAGCTACCCACCCAGCCGGAGATGGGCCGCGACCCCAACACCCCGGTGTGGACCCAGCACCTGGCCCTGCAGGTCGAGTCCATGGAGGTGCTGCTGGCCGCCAAGGCGCGCCTGGAGGCGGCCGGGATCAAGGTCATCGGCCCGACCGACCACGCGCTGTTCCAGTCGATCTACTTCTTCGACCCCAACGGCCACCGCCTGGAGCTGGCTGCCAACACCGGCTCGCCGAAGATGCTCGCAGCGCTGGATGAGGTGAAGTGGGCCATGCTCGAGGAGTGGGCGCAGACCAAGCGCGCGCCCAAGCACGCCGCCTGGATGCACGACGGCAGCTACAAGGAGATGTTCCAGTAAGGCTTTCGCAAACCCTGTAGGGGCGAATTCATTCGCCAGCATGGTCCCGCCAAGGCGAATGAATTCGCCCCTACAGCGATTGCCCTGCGCTTGACGCCCCAACGGCTCCATGATTACGCTAATCAAAATAAACTTACGCAAATAACAAAAAGCACCCCCGATGCCTATGCACGCACAACATACCCGCGAAGATCTCGCCTACCTGGCGGGCTTCGGCAACGAGTTCGCCAGCGAGGCGCTGCCCGGCGCCCTGCCGGTCGGCCAGAACTCGCCGCAGAAGGTGCCCTACGGCCTGTATGCCGAGCAGCTGTCCGGCACCGCCTTCACCGTGCCGCGCAGCGAGGCGCGGCGTACCTGGATGTACCGCATCCGCCCGTCCGCCGCCCACGGCCGCTTCGAGCGCCTGGAGCGGCAGATCGCCGGCAACCGCCTCGGCCCGGTCAACCCCAACCGCCTGCGCTGGAGCCCGCTGGAGATCCCGCAGGTGCCGACCGACTTCGTCGACGGCCTGGTCGCCCTGGCCGCCAACGCCCCCGCCGAATCCACCAGCGGCATCAGCGTCTACCTGTACGCCGCCAACGCCTCGATGCAGCGGGTGTTCTTCGACGCCGACGGCGAGCTGCTGATCGTCCCGCAGGTCGGGCGCCTGCGCATCGCCAGCGAGCTGGGCCGCTTGGACGTCGAGCCGCTGGAGATCGCGGTGATCCCGCGTGGCCTGAAGTTCCGCGTCGAGCTGCTGGATGAGTCGGCGCGCGGCTACGTCTGCGAGAACCACGGCTGCGCCCTGCGCCTGCCCGACCTCGGCCCCATCGGCAGCAACGGCCTGGCCAACCCGCGCGACTTCCTCGCCCCGGTCGCCCACTACGAGGACAGCGACGCGCCGACCAGCCTGGTGCAGAAGTTCTGCGGCGAGCTGTGGGCCACCGAGCTGGACCACTCGCCGCTGGACGTGGTCGCCTGGCACGGCAACCTGGTGCCCTGCAAGTACGACCTGCGCCGCTTCAACACCATCGGCACGGTCAGCTACGACCACCCGGACCCGTCGATCTTCACCGTGCTGACCGCGCCGAGCGACACGCCCGGCAAGGCCAACGTCGACTTCGTGATCTTCCCGCCGCGCTGGATGGTCGCCGAAAGCACCTTCCGCCCGCCGTGGTTCCACCGCAACCTGATGAACGAGTTCATGGGCCTGATCCAGGGCGTCTACGACGCCAAGGCCGAGGGCTTCGTCCCCGGCGGCGCCTCGCTGCACAACTGCATGAGCGCCCACGGCCCGGACAACGCCACCACCGCCCAGGCCATCGCCGCCGAACTCAAGCCGCACAGGATCGACAACACCATGGCCTTCATGTTCGAGAGCGGCCAGGTACTGCGCCCGACCCAATACGCCCTGGAATGCCCGCAGCTGCAGAAGGACTACGATTCCTGCTGGGCCGGCATGGCCAAGACCTTCACCCCGGAGGGGAACTGATTGATGAGCAACGCAGCCAACCGCAACAGCTGGATCGCCTCGGCCAACGGCCACGCCGACTTCCCCCTGCAGAACCTGCCGCTGGGCATCTTCAGCCCGCAGGGCCAGGCGCCGCGCGGCGGCGTGGCCATCGGCGAGCGCATCCTCGACCTCAAGGTCGCCTGCGAGGCCGGCCTGTTCGAGGGCGAGGCGAA
Source organism: Pseudomonas sp. OF001 (assembly GCF_904426495.1). Classification (NCBI taxonomy): domain Bacteria; kingdom Pseudomonadati; phylum Pseudomonadota; class Gammaproteobacteria; order Pseudomonadales; family Pseudomonadaceae; genus Pseudomonas; species Pseudomonas sp. OF001. The sequence continues at coordinate 48,875 of NZ_CAJGBM010000016.1, forward strand.
AGCCGCCGCCGAGGCCGCCAGCGGCGACTGCCTGAACGCCTTCTTCGCCCTGGGCGCCCCGGCCCGCCGCGCCCTGCGCGCCGCGCTGAGCGAACTGCTCGCCGAAGGCTCGCCGGCACAGGCGCAGATGGAGGCCCTCGGCGACGCCCTGCTGCCGGCCATGGCCGCCTGCCAGCTGCAGCTGCCGGCCAAGGTCGGCGACTACACCGACTTCTACGTCGGCATCCACCACGCCAACAACGTCGGCCGCCTGTTCCGCCCGGACAACCCGCTGCTGCCCAACTACAAGCACGTGCCGATCGGCTACCACGGCCGCGCCTCCACCGTGTGCGTCTCCGGCACTCCGGTTCGCCGCCCGCTCGGCCAGACCCTGCCGCCGGGCCAGGAAGCGCCGAGCTTCGGCCCGAGCAAGCGCCTGGACTACGAGCTGGAGCTGGGCATCTGGATCGGCCAGGGCAACGCGATGGGCGAGGCCATCGCCATCGGCGAGGCCGGCGAGCACGTCGCCGGCTTCTGCCTGCTCAACGACTGGTCGGCGCGCGACGTGCAGGCCTGGGAATACCAGCCGCTCGGCCCGTTCCTGGCCAAGAACTTCGCCTCCACGGTGTCGGCCTGGGTGGTGATGCCCGAGGCGCTGGAGCCGTTCCGCACCGCCCAGCCGCCGCGTCCGGCCGGCGATCCGCAGCCGCTGCCCTACCTGCTGGACGCCCAGGACCAGGCCCGCGGCGCCTTCGACATCGAGCTGGAAGTGCTGCTGCTCACCGCCGCCATGCGCGAGCGGGGCCTGCCCCCGCAGCGCCTGGCGCTGAGCAACACCCGCCACATGTACTGGACCGTGGCGCAGATGGTCGCCCATCACAGCGTCGGCGGCTGCAAGCTGCAGCCCGGCGACCTGTTCGGCTCCGGCACCCTGTCCGGCCCGGAGCCCAGCCAGTTCGGCAGCCTGCTGGAGAGCACCTTCGGCGGCAAGCAGCCGCTCACGCTCGCCAGCGGCGAGACCCGCACCTTCCTCGAGGACGGCGACGAGGTGATCCTGCGTGCCCGCTGCCGCCGCGAGGGCCAGCCCTCGATCGGCTTCGGCGAATGCCGCGGCGTGCTGCTGCCGGCGCGCAGCGGCGCCTGACCCACCGCGGCTGGCCATCCGGAGGAGAATCCTGCGCGTTTTTCCTCTGCGCGCCCTGCCGGGCATCCGCCCGCGTCCAGCCGCTCCATCTCCAAGGCGGAGGGATTTCAGTCCTGCCCTTCGCCCTTCGCGTGGCCCTCGCGGCCACGCTTTTTTATTCGCCCCCCCTGCCCCCGGCAATGAGCCGCCCCGCCAGCGGAGCCCGACACCAGGCCAGCCGGTGGCGCGCATCCCGCTGTCGCCACCGTGCAGGAAGCTTCAGTAACGCCAGGTCACGGACCAGGTCAGGGTATGGAAGTAGGCATTGGCAAACTCGTCGGAGATGCCGAAACGCCCGGTTCTTTCCGCGCCGCCCTGGATCCCCGGCATGTCGCCCACCCGGGTGAAGGCATAGTTGAAGTTGAGTTCGGTGTTCCGGTCGTAGGCATAGCTGAGCCCCGACGCCAGGCGCCAGGTGGGCGCCATGGAGGCGGAGAAGGCCCGGCTGCCGTCGGTCAGCGCAGAGGTCTCGTAGCCCACCCCTGCCTGCAGAAGCAGTTTCGGGCTGGGCCGGTACTGGGTGCCGATGGCCAGGTGCCAGGTGTCGCGGTAGTTGCGCCTGGCCGCAACGGCGCTCGCAGTGGCGGCATCCCACTCGACACCGGTTCGGCTGTACGCCGACCAGTCCTGCCAGCCGGCGCTGATCTGCACGACCCACTGCTCGCCCAGGGCCTGGTGCAGGCTGAGGGTCGCCGCCTGCGGCAGGTTCATGTCGGGCATCGGGGCGCTGCTCAGGCCGCGCGCATCCAGCAGGCTCGCTCGAGCCAGCGGCGGGTTGTCGGCACCCTGCTCGCCCGCCACCGGGAAGCTGTAGAACAGGCCGATGCGGGTGTCCTCGCGCAGCTGGTAGACCAGGCCGAGGTCGTCAGCGGCGGACGAGGGGGAGGACACGATGCTCCCGGCATTGGCCACGCCGGGGGTGGTCAGGCAGAGCAGGCTGCCTAACAGGGCCATGGGGTATCGCGGAGTGTACATGGTGGCTTACCTGCGCAGCGTCTCTGCTCGCAAGCCCTGCGCTTGCGCTGCGAAGCGGCAGGGCAACTACAGGGTGGTAAAGCACCTTATCTACTCTAGGCGAAGACCTGCGCAGGCACCGATTCCGCGCGCCCCGGCCGACAAAATACCGCCGGTCGACCCGGCCGCACGCCCCTCCCCGGAGCGAAGCGGCCAGAACTACTTGCCTGCGGTGAAGGCCGCATGGCTGTTGATCAGGTTGCGGTAGTCCGGAATGTGGCTGGAGAACAGCGCCGCCAGTCCCTCGACGTCGTTGCGCCAGTCGCGATGCAGCTCGCAGGCCACGCCGAACCAGGTCATCAGCTGCGCCCCGGCTGCCGCCATGCGCTGCCAGGCCGCCTGTCGGGTCACCTCGTTGAAGGTACCGGAGGCATCGGCGACCACGAACACCTCGAAGCCCTCGGCGAGGGCCGACAGTGCCGGGAAGGCCACGCACACCTCGGTCACCACCCCGGCGAGGATCAGTTGCCGGCGGCCGGTCGCCTTGACCGCCCTGACGAAGTCCTCGTTGTCCCAGGCATTGATCTGGCCCGGCCGGGCGATGTAGGGCGCGTCGGGGAACTGCGCCTTCAGCTCCGGCACCAGCGGGCCGTTGGGGCCGCTCTCGAAGCTGGTGGTGAGGATGGTCGGCAGCTTGAAGTAGGCGGCCAGATCGGCCAGCGCCAGCACGTTGTTCTTGAAACGGTCCGGGTCGTGGTCGCGGACCAGCGACAGCAGGCCGGTCTGGTGATCCACCAGCAGGACGGCGGCCTGCCTGCTGTCGAGACGCGAGTAGGGAGTGCTCATGCTGATCTCCTGACGAGGGCGGGATTGCAGGAGTTCGCTCGGCCGGTGGCACCGGAGTGGGCGAACAAACACTCACGTTAGGTCAGGATCCGCGCGGCATGGCCACTGGACACGGCCATTCGTCAGAAGGTCCGCCGCGGCCTGCGCCATCCGCGGCGCCGGGCGGCTCGTCATTTTGACAACCCCACATCCGGTGCAAGACTTGCTGCATTGCTCAGCCCGTTACGGCCGGCAAGACAAGTAGTACCTCCCGTTCCATCGAGGAGAACTGGCAATGCATATCGCAAGAACAGCTGTACCCCTGGTACTGGCCAGCAGCCTGCTCACAGGCTGTGCCGGGCTGGTCCAGAGCGACTGGCCGCCCTGTGCGGCCGTCGGCGGTGTCACCGGCGCGGCCCTGGGCGCCATCGAAAGCGCGGAATGGGCGGCCGGCGGCCTGGGCATCGGCGCCCTCACCGGCGCGGCCTACTGCTGGGTACGCGGCGACGCCGACGGCGATGGCGTGGTGAACAAGGAAGACAAGTGCCCCGACACGCCGAAGGGCACTCCGGTGGACGCCACCGGCTGCCCGCAACCGGTCGCCGCCGCTCCCGCACCGGAGCCGATGCCCGCCGCCCCGGTACGCGTGGAGCTGGACGTCAAGTTCGACTTCAACAAGTCCGAGGTCAAGGAAGGCAGCAAGGTCGACATCAAGGCAGTGGCCGACTTCATGCGCGAGTATCCGCAGACCACCACCACCGTCGAAGGCCATACCGACTCGGTCGGCCCCGACGCCTACAACCAGCGGCTGTCCGAGCGGCGCGCCAACGCCGTGCGCGACGTGCTGGTCAACGAGTACGGCGTGGCGGCCGACCGCGTCGACGCTGTCGGCTACGGCGAAAGCCGCCCGGTGGCCGACAACGCCACTCCGGAAGGACGGGCTATCAACCGCCGAGTGGAGGCGGAGGTAGAGGCCCGGCAATAGACCCTCGCCGATCTCCCGGGGGGTGGCCGCAACGCCCCCCGGCTACCGCCTTGCCGCCGGCCACGGCCGCCTTCGCCGCCCGCCCCGACCGTTCGCCGGAGAATGCTCCGCCGCAGTGCTGCGTCACCTAGACTTGAGGAACGGTCGCGGACGCGCAGGACGTTCCGCTGGCGAGGCTGGCAAATCTGCGAAGGCTCCGCATGCAGTTTGCGAGGAGGGAAAGCGCAGCCCCTTGTGGTCTGCGGAGCAGGCAGTTCGTGCATGAACAGCCCTGCGAACCCGGTTGCGAGAACTCCGCTGACGAGCGGGCAGGCGCCGGCGAGTCGGTTCATGGCCCCGGCGACCCCGCTGCTGTGCGCCCTGATCGTCGTCCTGCTGACGGCGCTGAGCGGCTGCGCCACTCGCGAGCCGCCACCCCCTCCCCCGCCTGCGGTGGTAGTTCCGCAAAGCACCTGGATGCAGATCGACGGCGACATCGCGGCCGCGTCGCTGGACGCCCGGGCGCAGTCCTCGGATTACGCCCGCGACGTCATGCAGCGCTGGCGGGAGCGCATCTACCAGCGCACCGACGAAGCGTTCATTCCCTGGTTTTCCGGCTACTGGACCCGCCAATGGCTGTCCATGAAGGTGACCTGGTACAAGCTGAACGCCGGGGGAGAAAGGGACCCGACGGTCGAGCGTCTGGCTGCCTATCTGCAGGAGCAATACCACGACCGCGTGCTGGCCCCCGTCGCCCGGGAGATCAACCCCGACTGGATCACGGGACAGACGGTGCAACTCTACATCCGCCTGCTCCGCGAACACCTGCAGGGCATGCCGCCACGCTACGGCGTTCCCCTGGACCAGTTCGACGGCCACCTCCAGGAGATTCCCGCCATCGCGCTGGCACCGCCCCCCGCCCACAACGCGTCGCTCTACCAGCTTGCCCGCGCCGAACCCATCGACGGCCAGCCGGCCTATGCGGCCCTGGTCGCTCGCCTGCACAGCACGCCCGGACGCTCCGGCGACTGGACGACCGATGCCGGCATATCCTCCGTGGCGCGGCAAACCAGTGAAACGCTGGTGACCGAACTCACCACCCGGAGTGTCGCAGGCGCCATCTCGGCAGCGGTCGGACGGGTGGCAGGCATGCTGATTTCCTTGGGCACGACGGGCTTCACCGCCATGCTGCGCGAAAAACAGCGTCCGGAAATGGAGAACCAGCTGCGCCAGAACCTGCACGCCACCTTCGACGAGGAATGGCTCGATCTGCTGCACAACCCCGAGACCGGTGTGCTGGCCGGGGTCAACCACATCTCCGGACAGATCGAGAGCAGCCTCGCCGAGCGCGCCATGCAGCCGCTGCGGGATGAGGAGCCGCCAGCGCTGGCCGCGCCCGAGCGGGAGGCGCAACCTCCGCAGCCGCAAGCCGAAGAGGGGAACGAGGACGCCTCGTATCGGCTGTGGTAGCACGCGCCGCGTACCGATCCGGCCGCAGCGGCCTGCCCCTCACAACGGCAGGCTCACCTCGTTCTTCACCTCGCGCAGCACCACGCTGGTGTGCACGCTGGCCACCCCGGGCAGGCGGAAGATGCGCTGCTGCAGTACCTCGTCGTAGGCCTTGATGTCGCTGGTGACCACCTTGATCAGGTAGTCGGCCTTGCCGGTGGTGGCGTAGCAGGCGACGATCTCCGGGGTGGCGGCCACCGCCGCCTCGAACTCGGCAGTGACGTCGCCGGCGTGGCGGCTCAGCGCCACCTCGGCGAACACGCAGTTCTGCAGGCCGACCTTCTCGCGATCCACCAGCACCGTGTAGCGGCGGATCACCCCCTCCTCCTCCAGTTCCTTGATGCGCCGCCAGCAGGGCGTGGTCGACAGGCCGACCCGCTCGGCGAGCTGCTGCATGGTCTGCCGGGCGTCGCGCTGCAACTCGCGGAGCAGCTGGCGAGCGAACTTGTCGAGCATAGGATTCTCCTTTTACCGATATGGCGATTCATTTTTTCTCGAATCTACCGCCATGCAGGGAAAAAGAGAAACAAAAAACCGCCTGCGCTGGGGAACACTATTCCCCACAGAACAACCCCTCGCAGGACAACAACAATGACCCATGCGACCGAGCGCGCCAGCACCGTGCAGCTGCGCAGCGACTACCGCCTGAGCGACAGCCTCGAAGCCACCAGCGGGCAGATCTTCCTCACCGGCACCCAAGCGCTGGTCCGTCTGCCGCTGATGCAGCGCGCCCTCGACCGCGCGCGCGGCCTCAACAGCGCCGGCTTCATCAGCGGCTACCGCGGCTCGCCGCTGGGCATGGTCGACCAGGCGCTGTGGAAGGCCAAGCGCCTGCTGGCCGACAACCAGATCGAATTCCTCCCCGCGATCAACGAAGAGCTCGGCGGCACCGCGGTGCTCGGCACCCAGCAGGTCGAGTCCGACCCCGCGCGCACCGTCGACGGCGTGTTCGCCTACTGGTACGGCAAGGGCCCGGGCGTCGACCGCGCCGGCGATGCCCTCAAGCACGGCCACGCCTACGGCTCCTCGCCCAACGGCGGCGTGCTGATCGTCGCCGGCGACGACCACGGCTGCGTATCCTCGTCCATGCCGCACCAGAGCGACCTGGCCTTCCAGGCCTGGAGCGTGCCGACCGTGTCCCCGGCGACCATCGCCGAATACCTCGAGTTCGGCCTGTACGGCTGGGCGCTGTCGCGCTTCTCCGGCGCCTGGGTCGGCTTCACCGCGCTGTCCGAGGTGGTGGAAAGCGGCTCGACCGTCGACCTGGACCGCATCCAGACCCGCTTCGACGCTCCGGTGGACTACACCCCTCCCACCGGCGGCCTGCACTACCGCTGGCCGGACCTGCCCTCGCTGCAGCTGGAAGCCCGCCAGGCCGACAAGCTCGACGCGGTGCGCGCCTTCGCCAAGAGCAACAGCATCGACAAGACCATCGTCGCCTGCGAGCAGGCGCGCTTCGGCATCGTCACCTGCGGCAAGGCGCACCTCGACTTCCTCGAGTGCCTGCGCCGCCTCGACATCTCCCTAGACGACCTCGCCCGCGCCGGCATCCGCGTCTACAAGATCGGCCTGTCCTTCCCCATCGAGCCGAACCGCGCGCTGGACTTCGTCAAGGGTCTGGAAGAGGTGCTGGTGATCGAGGAGAAGGCGCCGGTGATCGAGCGCCAGCTGCGCGAGCTGCTGTACAACCAGCCGAGCGAGCTGCGCCCGCGCCTGCTCGGCAAGCAGGATGCCGCCGGCAAGCCGCTGCTCTCCGCGCTCGGCGAACTGCGCCCGTCGCGCATCATGCCGGTGCTGGCCGACTGGCTGGCCCGCCAGACCGCCGGCCTCGACCGCCGCCACCTGGTCCGCGACTTCACCGCGCCGTCGCAGCTCAGCAACCTGGCCGACGCCGTGCGCCGCTCGCCCTACTTCTGCTCCGGCTGCCCGCACAACAGCTCGACCAAGGTGCCGGAAGGCTCGCGCGCGCTGGCCGGCATCGGCTGCCACTTCATGGCCAACTGGATGGACCGCGAAACCAGCGGCCTGATCCAGATGGGCGGCGAAGGCGTCGACTGGGCGGCGCACTCGCGCTTCACCCAGGTGCCGCACGTGTTCCAGAACCTCGGCGACGGCACCTACTACCACTCCGGCTACCTGGCGATCCGCCAGTCGATCGCCGCCAAGGCCAACATCACCTACAAGATCCTGTTCAACGACGCGGTGGCCATGACCGGCGGCCAGCCGGTGGACGGCACCATCACCGTCGACGCCATCGCCCAGCAGGTCACTGCCGAGGGCGCGCGCAAGGTGGTGGTACTCAGCGACGACATCGCCAAGTACGCCGCGGTGCGCGACCGCTTCCCGGCCAGCACCGCCTTCCACCCGCGCGAGGACCTGGACAAGGTGCAGCGCGAGCTGCGCGAGACCTCCGGCGTCACCGTGCTGATCTACGAGCAAACCTGCGCCGCCGAGAAGCGCCGCCGCCGCAAGAAGGGCGAATTCCCCGACCCGGACCGCCGCCTGTTCATCAACCAGGCGGTCTGCGAAGGCTGCGGCGACTGCGGCGTGGCCTCCAACTGCCTGTCGCTGGTGCCGCTGGAAACCGAGCTGGGCCGCAAGCGCCAGCTCGACCAGTCGTCGTGCAACAAGGACTACTCCTGCGTCAACGGCTTCTGCCCGAGCTTCGTCTCGGTCAAGGGCGGCCGCGTGCGCAAGGGCGTCGGCGCCCTGCAGGCCGAGGCCGGCCAGCGCGCCCTGGCCGAACTGCTGAACAACCTGCCGCGTCCGGCCGCCCACGTCTGGAACGCGCCCTATGACCTGCTGGTCACCGGCGTCGGCGGCACCGGCGTGGTCACCGTCGGCGCGCTGATCAGCATGGCCGCCCACCTGGAATTCAAGTCGGCCAGCGTGCTCGACTTCATGGGCTTCGCCCAGAAGGGCGGCGCGGTGCTGTCCTTCGTGCGCCTCGCCGACGTGCCGGAGCGCCTCAACCAGGTGCGCATCGACACCCAGCAGGCCGACGCCCTGCTCGCCTGCGACCTGGTGGTGGCCGCTTCCAGCGACGCCCTGCAGAGCGTCAAGCACGGCCGCACCAAGGTGATCGCCAACCGCCACGTGCTGCCCACCGCCGAGTTCGTGCAGAACCCGGACGCCAACCTGCAGACCGAAGGGCTACTGGAGAAGATCCGCCACGCCGTCGGCGAAGCCGGCCTGGAGCTGTGCGACGCACAGAGCCTGGCCCAGCGCGCCCTGGGCGACAGCATCGGCGCCAACATCCTGCTGATGGGCTACGCCTGGCAGGCCGGGCTGATCCCGCTGAGCCTGGAGTCGCTGCAGCGCGCCATCGAGCTGAACGGCGTCGCCGTGCCGATGAACCTGGCCGCCTTCGGCCTCGGCCGTCTCGCCCGCGCCAACCCGCAGGGCCTGCGCCAGCTGCTCAGCCGCAGCGCCGAGGTGGAGGAGTTCCGCCTGATCGAGGACTTCGACGAGCTGGTCGCCCACCGCGAGCTGCTGCTCACCGACTACCAGAACGCCGCCTACGCCCGCCGCTTCCGCCAACTGGTCGACGAGGTGGCGAGCGCCGAACGCGCCCTGCTCGGCAAGGACGCCAAGCTGCGCCTGAGCCCGGTGGTGGCGCGCGGCTACGCCAAGCTGATGGCCTACAAGGACGAGTACGAGGTGGCCCGCCTGTACAGCGACCCGGCGTTCCGCCAGCAGCTGGAGGCGCAGTTCGAGGGCGACTTCCGCCTGGAGTTCCACATGGCCCCGCCGCTGCTGTCGCGCCCGGGCGCGGACGGCCGCGCCCGCAAGATCACTATCGGCCCCTGGCTTGCCAAGGTCTTCCCGCTGCTGGCCAAGGCCAAGGGCCTGCGCGGCAGCGCGCTGGACCTGTTCGGCAAGACCGAGGAGCGGCGCATGGAGCGCCGGCTGATCGAGGAGTACGCCGCGCGCATCCGCGAACTGCTGCCGCAACTGAAGGCCGACAACCTCGACGCCGCCGTGCGCATCGCCGCGCTGGCCGAGGAGATCCGCGGCTACGGCCACGTCAAGCTGGCCAGCGTCGAGCGCGTCAGGACCCGCGAGGCGCAGCTGCTGCACGCCTTCGCCCCGCAGCGCTACGCCAAGCCGCAGGCTCCCAAAGCGGCGGCGGTCGAGGCGGTGCCGGTGCAGGTGGTGCACATCCAGCCGGCGAGGGCCGAACAGAATCCCGCTTGAGGCAAAGTGGTCCGGGCACATTCTTTGTCGGCGGTGCCCGGTTTGCCGCCCGTACCGCAAGGTACGGGCGGTTTTTTTGCTTCCCGGGAAAGCTTCCCGCTGTCTGTCCATACTTGGCCTGGCGCCAACGGACATGAGGCACGCCGATGACACCGCTGACCACGCTCCCCCGCCTGACGTTGCTCGCCCTGCTGCTTGGCGCAGCCTCGTGCAACGTCCAGCAGCCCGTGCAGGTCATCGACCCGTCCTCGGCGTGCGAGCGGCTGAGAACCTCCTATCCAAGCGCACACGGGCTGGTGCTGTTTGCCGCCGATGCACCGCGCGCACGCTCGATCCCCTGGTGCTTTCCCGGCACACGCGGCTTCGGGGTGATCGGCTACAACATCAACATTCCCGTTCAGCGTGCCGGCATGCTCGACATCGCCCTGTCCGAGATCAGGCCGCCCATGCGCTTCGCCGCGGTGAGCATCGATGGCAGCTGCGCGGGCGACAACACCGGCAAGCGCTTCGTGCGGCTGGGCTTCGGCACGCAATGGTCCCTGCCCGTCGAGCCCGGAGACTACTGCATCACCATGATCACCGAGGAAAAGACCGTGCAGGACGTCTGGTTCACGCTGACGGTGACACGTCCGTAGCCGCCAGCACCTGCCCTGCGGACATGCGGCCGCAACCAACCTGCGTCGCCACGGTCAAACCGCTCGTAGCACAATGGGCGCAGCGCTGGCCAAAGCCGCGCCGCCGACCGCGACCATCCTCGAGAGTGTCCCTTGCCTGCCGTCCTCCTGCGCCACCTGCTCATCCCCACCCTGCTCCTGACAGCCGGCAGCGCCTCTGCCGGGCTGGCATGCCCGGCCGGGCAACACGAGCTCTGCGTGCTCACCTGCTTCTGCGCTCCCGGCAGCAAGGAGGACATGGGCGAGCTCTACGACGGCGTCGGCCAGATGGCCGCCGCGGGGCTGGAAACCTGGCTGGTGGAGTCGCGCAACACTGCGGCCGCCGGCAACCTGCAGCCGATCCCGCTGCATATCCGCGCCCAGCTGGAACCCTACTTCGACATGCAGGTGCTGGAGATCGCCCGCTACAAGGTCGGCGACGACACCGAGTTCAACGCGGCCAACACCATGTTGCAGAACCCTGACGTGGAAGCGGTGACCCTGATCGACATCATCGTGTTCCGCAGCGAGAAGGACGCCCAGGACAACGTCGCGCTCTGGGCGCACGAGCTCAAGCACGTCGAGCAGTACCTGCAATGGGGCGTGGCCGAGTTCGCCCGGCGCTATACCCGCGACTACGACAGCGTCGAGGCGCCGGGCTATGCGATGCAGCGCAAGGTGGCGCAGGCACTGCGCGCCAGCACGGCTCCCGTCAGGCCGGCAACGCCGTCACCGGCGCCGGCCGGCAAGCCCTGAGCCCCTACGCCTTGTCCTTCTTCGGATAGTCGATCCGCACCTTCGCCGGCTCGCAGTGGCCGACGTCCAGCCATGCCTTGGTATCGAAGCGCAATTCGACGACGGCACAGGTCGGCAGCCGGGCAATCTCCTCGGCCAGGCGCTGGGCCAGCTCGGCCAGCTCGGGGTTATGGCCGACCAGCATCACCCGCTTGCAGCGGTCGTCGAGGCCGTGGATGACGGCGAGCAGGTCGTCGGCCGGGCAGGCATACAGCCGCTCGTCCAGGCGGATGTCGCCGCGCCGATAGCCGAGCGCCCTGGCCAGGGCCTCGGCCGTGGTCCGCGCGCGCAGCGCCGGGCTGGAAAGGATCAGGTCGGGCAGCACCTCGCGCCTGGCCAGACGCCTGGCCATCTTCGCCAGATCGCGCCAGCCGCGCTCGGCCAGCGGACGTTCGCGATCGTCCAGGCTGGGGTCGTCCCAGCTCGACTTGGCGTGACGCACCAGGAACAGCGTCTTCATGGCTCTCCCCCCAACCTCGACCGGCCTCGACTCAAGCTAGCCCAGCGCCGGCGACCTGCAAGGGCAAGGCTCAGCTCTTCTCCGCGCCGATGCCGTACTGGCGCAGCTTGTTGGCGATGGTGGTGTGCGACACGCCGAGGCGCTTGCCGAGCTGGCGGCTGCTCGGGTGGTCGCGGTACAGGCTTTCCAACACGGCCTTCTCGAAGCGCCCGACGATATCGTCGAGGCCGCCGTCCAGGCTGAAGGCGCCCAGCGGCTGCGGCGCATCGTAGTCGGGCAGGCGGATGTGCTCGGGCCTGATCAGCTTGCCGTCGGACAGTGACACCGCCTGGAACAGCACGTTCTCCAGCTGGCGCACGTTGCCCGGCCAGTGGTAGTGGCGCAGGCGCTCCAGGGCGCGCGGAGCGAGCTGCGGCAGCGGGCAGCCGATCTGCCGGCTGGCCTGGTCGATGAAGTGCGCGGCCAGCGCATCGAGGCCGTCCAGGCACTCGCGCAGCGGCGGGATCAGCAGCGACAGCACGTTGAGGCGGTGGTAGAGGTCGCTGCGGAACTCGCCGCGCGCGCACAGCGCCGAGAGATCCTGCTGGGTCGAGCAGATCACCCGCACGTCCAGGTAGACCTCCTCGTCGCTGCCGACCCGGCGGAAGCCGCCGTCCTGCAGGAAGCGCAGCAGCTTGCCCTGCAGGCGCGGGCTCATCTCGCCGACGCCGTCGAGGAACAGGGTGCCGCCGGCGGTCAGCTCCAGCAGGCCCAGCTTGCCCTCGGGGCGGGCGCCCTCGAAGGCGCCGGGGCCGTAGCCGAACAGCTCGGTCTCGGCCATCGACTCCGGCAGGCCGGCGCAGTTGAGCGCCATGAACGGCGCCTTGCCGCGCGGGCTGGCCAGATGGCAGGCGCGCGCCAGCAGCTCCTTGCCGGTGCCGGTCTCGCCCTCGATCAGCAGCGGCGCATCCAGCGGCGCCATGCGCCGCGCCTCGCGGACCACCGCGGCGAGCACCTTCGAACTCTGGAAGATGCTGTCGAAGCCGCGCAGTTCCTGGCGGCGCACGTTGTAGATGTGCTCGCCGATGCGGTCGGCGCGCTGCAGGGTGAGCACCGCGCCGGCCAACGCCTCGCTGTCCTCGCCCTCGGCCTGCAGCGGGGCGATGTCGGCGAGGAACACGTCGCCCCTGACCTTGACCCGCAGGCCGTTGATCCGCGCCTTGTTGGCGCGCACCAGCGCCGGCAGATCGAAGTCCTCAGCGTAGCGCGCCAGGGCGATGCCCGGCACCTCGTCGACGCGCACGCCGAGCAACTGGGCGGCAGCGCGGTTGGCAGCGACGATCTGCCCAGCCATGTCCACCGACAGCACCGGGAACTCGAGGGCGCCGAGCAGCGCATTGAGCTCCAGGTTGCGCCGCTCGCTGGGCATCAGGCCGACCCGCTGGATGCCGAACACCCCGGGAATGGCCTCGAGCTTGGGACGCAGGGACTGGAACTGCAGGTTGATCAGGTTGGGACAGAGCAGGTAGATGGCGTTGCCCTGCTCGCCGCCCACCTCGCCGCGGGCGACGTTGACGCCGTAGTCGACCAGCAGGTCGAGGATGTCGCGCAGGATGCCTACGCGGTTCTGGCAGTGAACCTTGAGACGCATGGAAAAGCCCGGTTTGTGCTTGTTGTCGGGACGGTGAGCGCCTGGCGGCGCATTCTTGCGTCAAGAATATGTGACAAGCCGGACGGATGAAAGCCCCTGAAGGCCGCCAGCGGCGGGCAATAGCCCCGCTCCGTAACGCCGGCATTACAGACGCGCCGCTGCCACGCCCGGCGCCCGCCCCTGCCCCGGCTGCGCATGCCCGCTCCTTGCGGTATCCATGGCGCCGACAACGCCAAGAAGAGGCCGCACCGCCGGCCCACTGCAGAGGAACATCCATGAGTCACTTCCAGTCCGTCGCCCGCGTGCCCGGTGATCCGATCCTCGGCCTGATGGAGGCCTTCCGCGCCGATCCCAGCCCGGCCAAGCTCGACCTCGGCGTCGGCGTGTACAAGGACGCCCAGGGCCGCACGCCGATCATGGCGGCGGTCAAGCTGGCCGAGCAGCGCCTGCTGTCCAGCGAGACCACCAAGGGCTACACCAGCGGCCACGGCGACGCCGAGTTCGGCGAGCTGCTGCTGCGCCTGGTGCTCGGCCAGGACTCTCCGCTGCTGGCCGGTCAACGCGGCGGTCAACGCGCCGGCACCACCCAGACCCCGGGCGGCACCGGCGCCCTGCGCCTGACCGCGGACTTCCTCTACCACTGCCTGCCGGGGCGTGGCATCTGGCTGAGCGACCCGACCTGGCCGATCCACGAAACCATCTTCGCCGAGGCCGGCCTGGCGGTGCACCACTATCCCTACGTCGGCGCCGACAACCGCCTCGACGTCGAAGGGATGCTGGCGGCCCTGGAGCAGGTGCCGAGTGGCGACGTGGTGCTGCTGCACGCCTGCTGCCACAACCCCACCGGCTTCGACCTGTCGCGCGACGACTGGTACCGGGTGCTCGACGTGGTGCGCCGCCGCGAGCTGCTGCCGCTGATCGACTTCGCCTACCAGGGCTTCGGCGACGGTCTGGAGGAGGACGCCTGGGCGGTGCGCCTGTTCGCCGCCGAGCTGCCGGAACTCTTGATCACCAGCTCCTGCTCGAAGAACTTCGGCCTGTACCGCGAGCGCACCGGCGCGCTGATCGTCTGCGCCGCCGATCACGACAAGCTGCTCGACGTGCGCAGCCAGCTGGCCTCGCTGGCCCGCAACCTGTGGTCGACCCCGCCGGCCCACGGCGCCGCGGTGGTCGCCGCGATCCTCGGCGACCCGGTGCTGTCGCTGCAGTGGCAGACCGAGCTGGACGCCATGCGCGAGCGCGTGCTGCGCCTGCGCCACGGCCTGGTCGAGGCCCTGCAGCCGTTCGGCCTGGCCGAGCGCTTCGCCCACATCGCCGTGCAGCGCGGCATGTTCTCCTACACCGGCCTCAGCCCCGAGCAGGTACGCCGCCTGCGCGAGGAGTCCAGCGTGTACATGGTCGGCAGCGGCCGCGCCAACGTCGCCGGCCTCGACGAGCAGCGCCTGGGCGAGCTTGCCGCGGCCATCGCCCGCGTCTGCTGAGAACCTGCCCACGATCTGCTGCGCGTCGGCCATGCTGCGTTGAACTCGGTCTCGGAATGCTCATTTGCACCCAGCAAACTCCGCTTCCTCGACCGAGTTCGCCTTGCCTGGCTCTAGCTCGCGAGATCGTGAACAGGTTCTGCCTCTCGTAACGAAACGGGGCGCCCACAGGCGCCCCGTTTCGCTTTCCCCTCCACCTCAGCGGCGCGCCAGCGCCAGCTTCAGGCGATAGCCGCCCCAGATCAGCAGCAGCCACACCGGGATGGCGTAGACCGACAGGTTGATCCCCGGGATCTGCAGCATCACCCCCAGGATCAGCAGCACGAAGGCCAGGCACAGGTAGTTGGCAAACGGATACCAGAATGCCGGGAAGCCCGGCTGCACGCCTTCGCGTACCTTGCTGGCGCGGAACTTGAGGTGCGAGTAGCTGATCATCGCCCAGTTGATCACCAGCGCCGCCACCACCAGCGACATCAGGATCTCCAGCGCGCCCTTGGGCAGCAGGTAGTTGACCAGCACGCACAGCAGGGTGATCAGCGCCGACACGGCGATGGCCAGCACCGGCACGCCGCGCCTGTTGAGGCGCATGAACACCCGCGGGGCATCGCCCTGCTCGGCCAGGCCGTAGAGCATCCGGCTGTTGCAGTAGACGCCGCTGTTGTACACCGACAGCGCCGCGGTCAGCACCACGAAGTTGAGGATGTTCGCCGCCGCATCGCTGCCGATCAGCGCGAAGATCTTCACGAACGGACTGCTGCTGTAGGGATCGCCGGCGGCGCTGAGGGTCTGCAGCAGCGCATCCCAGGGATACAGGCAGAGCAGCACGGTCAGCGCACCGACGTAGAAGATCAGGATGCGGTAGACCACCTGGTTGATCGCCTTGGGAATCACCTTGCGCGGCTCGGCCGCCTCGGCGGCGGTGATGCCGACCAGCTCCAGGCCGCCGAAGGAGAACATGATGAAGGCCAGCGCCATCACCAGGCCGCCGACGCCGTTGGGGAAGAAACCGCCGTGCGCCCACAGGTTGCTGACCGCGGCCTGCTCGCCGCCGGCGCCGCTCAGCAGCAGGTACAGGCCGAGGACGATCATGCCGATGATCGCCACCACCTTGATGATGGCGAACCAGAACTCGGCCTCGCCGAACATCTTCACGTTGGTCAGGTTGATCGCGTTGATCAGCACGAAGAACGCCGCCGCCGTGGCCCAGGTCGGCACCTCCGGCCACCAGAACTGGATGTACTTGCCCACCGCGGTCAGCTCGGCCATGCCCACCAGGATGTACAGCACCCAGTAGTTCCAGCCGGAGAGGAAGCCGGCGTAGCCGCCCCAGTACTTGTGGGCGAAGTGGCTGAACGAGCCGGCCACCGGCTCCTCGACGATCATCTCGCCGAGCTGGCGCATGATCAGGAAGGCGATGAAGCCGGCGATGGCGTAGCCGAGGATCATCGACGGCCCGGCGGTCTGCAGGACCCCGGCCGAGCCGAGGAACAGGCCGGTGCCGATGGCGCCGCCCAGGGCGATCAGCTGGATGTGGCGGTTTTTCAGGCTGCGCTGCAGCTCGCCCGAATGCGGGTGGGTGTCCATGGTCTGGCGTCCCTCAGGATGGAGATCGGCGCCGCAACGGCCTCGTGGGCCGACGCGCCGGAGTGATTCACGTCGGGTGAACGGGTTGCCTGCGCCTGCCGGCTACAAGCATGGTCGAGCGCGGTCGTTTTGCCACGACCGGCGCAAGGGGCGCGCAGTATAGCGGCGCCCCGGAAATGACAGAACCCGGCACGAGGCCGGGTTCCGGGGTTACCACGAAGGGGCGCAGGCTCAGCGCGCGGCGAGCTCCAGGCGCACGCGCGGCACGAACGCCTCGCCGAGCACGGCCAGGGCACCGATGGCGCCGGCGATCCAGTACCAGCGCTCCAGCGGGTCGAAGCCCAGCCAGCCGAGGGCGTGCAGGAACACCATGACGATCATCACCGGGCTGACGTAGCGCACCATGAACAGCCACAGGGCGTAGCCGGCATTGGGCAGCTGCAGCTCGTCGCGCATGATGTCGCTGCGCAGGCAGTAGCCGGCAAGGATCACCATCAGGATGCCGCCCAGGGGCATCATCCAGCGCGAGGTCACGTAGTCCAGGCCGTCGAACAGGGTGGTGCCGAACAGCTTCCACTCGGCGCCGACGTTGAACGACAGCATGGCCAGCAGGCTGATCACCAGCAGCACCACGCCCGAGCCGATGGCGGCGCGACCGCGACTGATGCCGTGCTTCTCGTTGAGGTAGGCGACCACCGCCTCGATCATCGAGATGGCCGAGGTCAGCGCGGCGACCGAGACCATGGCGAAGAACAGCACGCCGAACACGGTGCCCAGCGGCATCTGCTGGAAGGCCAGCGGCAGGCTCATGAAGATCAGGCCGGGACCGGCGCTCGGGCTCATGCCGTTGGCGAAGATCACCGGGAAGATCGCCAGGCCGGCGAGCAGCGCCACGCAGGTGTCGGCGATGGCGACGACGATGGAGGTACGGGTGATGGACTGGCCGTCCGGCAGGTAGGAGCCGTAGGTCAGGATCGCGCCGGAAGCCAGGCTGAGGGTGAAGAAGGCGTGGCCCAGGGCGGCCAGCAGTGCTTCGCCGGTGATCTTCGAGGCGTCGAAGGTGAACAGGAAGTCGAAGCCCTGGCTGAAGCTGCCGCTGGTCCAGGAGTAGCCGACCAGCACCAGCAGCATCACCGCCAGGCCCGGCATCATCCAGCGGAAGGCCTTCTCGACGCCGGCCTGCACGCCCTTGCCGACGATCCAGATGGTCAGCAGGGACACCACGATGCTCCAGCCGCCCAGCTGCCAGGGATTGGCGTTGTGCGCCTCGAACACGCCGGCCAGCGCATCGACGCTGGTGGCGGCCAGGGAGCCGTCGACCATCTTCCACGTGTAGGCGAAGGCCCAGCCGGCCACCACCACGTAGAAGCAGAGGATCATGAAGCCGCAGAGCATGGCCATGCCGCCGACCGCCTTCCACAGCGGATGGCTGCCGTTCTCGCGGGCCACGCGGGCGATGGCATCGATGGGACTGCCGCGACCACGGCGGCCGAGGGCGATCTCGGTCATCATCACCGGGATGCCGATGGCGAGGATGCACGCCAGGTACATCAGCACGAAGGCGCCACCGCCGTATTCGCCGGTGATGTAGGGGAATTTCCAGATGTTGCCCAGGCCTACGGCCGAGCCGGTTGCAGCGAGGATGAAGCCCCAGCGGGATTGCCAGAGGTTCTTCGGTTTTTCACGGGACATGCGTCACCTGCTTGTTTTTATCGTGACGAGAAATCACCCGCCACGCTTGTGGTGTGGCGGCATTGGCAAGGCGGATACACCTTAGGTATCGAGGATCGGGATGGATCGGACTGCACCTCCGCTCAGGCACAAGGCCGTGGAGGGCGAGGCACGCTCGGCGCCATAGGGGATGCGCGACTGGCCGCTGGGGTCACATTCGCGACGCGGGGGGAATGCCGGATCGGGGTGAGAGCGTTCATGGCGCCTCCACTTGTTGTTGTTCTGCCGCACGCGGCGATGGGCGCATATCACCCTGTGTGCGCGGCGCGGACAAGAGCCGTCTGCGGCCACGGAGGCGGCGCCAGCCGGGCAAAGTGGCAGCTTTTCCTTACAGATCCGGGAAGCTGCGCCGAATCAGCCTCCCACAGCTCGCCGCGTAACGATTACGTTACAAGCGACTCATCCCGATGCGCTCATGCCCCCGCTCTCCGGCCGGCATCTCTCTGCAGCCGATACCTGACAGGCGGCGTTATTCGAGCGAAAGTAAGGGAAAGGCCTATTCCCGTCGGGACGCTCCCGTCCGGACACGACAAGAGCCTGGGGAGGTGTTCTTGATCCAGTTCCTGCTCAACCGCGAACCGTGCCGCATCGAGCGGCTCGACCCGAACCTCACGGTGTTGCGCTGGCTGCGCGAACAGCGCCGGCGCACCGGCAGCAAGGAAGGCTGCGCCTCGGGCGACTGCGGCGCCTGCAGCGTGGTGGTCGGCGAGCGGGTGGTGGACGACACCGGCTTCGAACGCCTGCGCTACCGGGCGATCAACGCCTGCATCACCCTGCTTTCCAGCCTGCACGGCAGGCAGCTGCTGACCGTCGAGGACCTGCAGCAGGGCGAGCACCTGCACCCGGTGCAGCGGGCGATGGTCGACTGCCACGCCTCGCAGTGCGGTTTCTGCACCCCCGGCATCGTCATGTCGCTGTTCGCCCAGTACAAGAACGCCGCCGGCTTCGAGCGCGAAGCGGCCTGCGCGGCGCTGGCCGGCAACCTGTGCCGCTGCACCGGCTACCGGCCGATCCTGGCCGCCGCCGAGCAGGCCTTGGGCCAGGGCGGCGCGGACCAGTTCAGCGCCCACGAGGCGGACATCCTCGCCCAACTGGCGGCCATCGGCGCGCAGGATACGCCCGAACTGGAGGGCGACGGCGCGCGCTGCCGGCTGCCGCGCGATCTCGACGAACTGGCCGCGCTGTACGCAGCCAACCCCGAGGCGCGCCTGCTGGCCGGCGGCACCGACCTGGTGCTGGAGATCACCCAGCAGCACCGCCGCCTGCCGCTCACCATCCACCTCGGCCAGGTCGAGGAGCTGAAGACTCTCGTCGTCGACGAGGCCGCCCTCGATATCGGCGCAACAGTGCCGCTTACCGACTGCGCGCCGCTGCTGGCCGCCGACTATCCGGACTTCGGCGCCCTGCTCGGCCGCTTCGCCTCGACGCAGATCCGCAACCAGGCCACCCTCGGCGGCAACCTCGGCAACGCCTCGCCGATCGGCGATTGCGCGCCGCTGCTGATCGCCCTCGGCGCCAGCCTGCTGCTGCGCCAGGGCCAGCGGCGGCGGATGCTCCCCCTGGAGGACTTCTTCCTCGGCTACCGGGTCACCGCGCTGCAGCCCGGCGAGTTCATCGAGCGCATCCTGGTGCCGCGCCCGCAGCCGGGCCAGCTGTTCCGCGCCTGGAAGGTGTCGAAACGGCTCGACGACGACATCTCCGCGGTGTGCGCCGCCGTCCACCTGCAGATCGACGACGGCCTGGTGCGCGAGGCGCGCATCGCCTGCGGCGGCATGGCGGCGATCCCCAAACGCGCCACGCAATGCGAGCAGGCGCTGCTCGGCCATCCGTGGAGCGAGACGGCCGTGAAGCGCGCCGCCAGCGCGCTGGAGCAGGACTTCGATCCGCTCGACGACCTGCGTGCCAGCCGCGCCTACCGCCTGCGCGTGGCGCAGAACCTGCTGCGCAAGGCCTGGATCGAGACCAGCCAGCCCGACCTGCCGACCCGGGTGACCGACCATGTCTGACCCTCGCACCTTCGACCCGCAAGCCGAGTTCCGCTCCGCCCTGCACAGCGGCGTCGGCCAGCCGGTGCCCCACGAGAGCGCCGCCCGCCACGTCAGCGGCGCGGCGCAGTACGTCGACAACCGCCTGGAGTTCCCCAACCAGCTGCACGTCTACGCGCTCCTCTCCGACCGGCCGCACGCGCGCATCCTCGGCATCGACACCGCCCCCTGCTACGGCATCCCCGGCGTGGCCTGCGTCATCACCAGCGCCGACGTGCCGGGCGCGCTGGACATCGGCCCGGTGCTGCCGGGCGATCCGCTGCTGGCCGACGGCGTGGTCCAGTACGTCGGCCAGCCGGTGCTGGCGGTGGCCGCCGACAGCCTGGACGCGGCGCGCGCGGCCGCCGCCCTGGCGCTGATCGACTACGAGGATCTGGAGCCGCTGCTGGATATCGAGGAGGCCCTGCGCCGTCAGCAGTTCGTCGCGCCCAGCCACGTCCAGCAGCGCGGCGACGTGGAGGCGGCGCTGGCCAATGCGCACCATCGCCTCGCGGGGCGCCTGCGCAGCGGCGGCCAGGAGCACTTCTACCTGGAAACCCAGGCCTGCGCCGTGCTGCCGA
Organism: Pseudomonas sp. OF001; assembly: GCF_904426495.1. Taxonomy (NCBI): domain Bacteria; kingdom Pseudomonadati; phylum Pseudomonadota; class Gammaproteobacteria; order Pseudomonadales; family Pseudomonadaceae; genus Pseudomonas; species Pseudomonas sp. OF001. Next base: position 69,425 of record NZ_CAJGBM010000016.1, read on the forward strand.
CCGAGGATGGCGGCATGCTGGTCCACAGTTCGACGCAGAACCCCAGCGAGATCCAGAAGCTGGTCGCCAAAGTGCTCGGCGTGGCGCTGCACAAGGTCGAGGTGGACACCCGGCGCATGGGTGGCGGCTTCGGCGGCAAGGAGACCCAGGCCGCCGGCCCGGCCTGCCTGTGCGCGGTGATCGCCCGCCTCACCGGGCGGCCGACCAAGATGCGCCTGCCGCGCCGCGAGGACATGCTGATGACCGGCAAGCGCCACCCCTTCCTCAGCGACTACGAGGTCGGCTTCGACGCCGATGGCCGCCTGCACGGCGTGCGTATCGAGCTGGCCGCCGACTGCGGCTACTCGCCGGACCTGTCCAGCGCCATCGTCGACCGCGCCATGTTCCACGCCGACAACGCCTACTACCTGGGCGATGCCCGGGTGACCGGCCATCGCTGCCGCAGCAACCATGCCTCCAACACCGCCTTCCGCGGCTTCGGCGGCCCGCAGGGCATGCTGGTCATCGAGGAGATCATCGAGCGCATCGCCCGCCAGTTCGGTCTCGATCCGCTGGAGGTGCGCAAGCGCAACTACTACGGTACGGATACGCGCAACGTCACCCACTACCACCAGACCGTCGAGCACAACGTGCTCCATGAAATGACCGCGGAGCTGGAGGCGAGCTGCGAGTACGCCCGCCGCCGCGCCGAAATCCGCGCCTTCAACGCGCAGAGTCCGGTGCTGAAGAAGGGCCTGGCGCTGACCCCGGTGAAGTTCGGCATCAGCTTCACCAACAGCTTCCTCAACCAGGCCGGCGCGCTGATCCACGTCTACACCGATGGCAGCATCCACCTCAACCACGGCGGCACCGAGATGGGCCAGGGCCTCAACACCAAGGTCGCCCAGGTGGTCGCCGAGGTGTTCCAGGTCGAGATCGGGCGCATCCAGATCAGCGCCACCAGCACCGCCAAGGTGCCCAACACCTCGGCCACCGCCGCCTCCAGCGGCGCCGACCTCAACGGCAAGGCGGCCCAGGCCGCGGCGCTGACCATCCGCCAGCGCCTGGTGGAATTCGCCGCCAGGCACTGGCAGGAGCCTGAGGAGGCCATCGAGTTCGCGGGCGGGCGGGTGCGCGTCGGCGCGCAGTGGCTCGACTTCGCCGAACTGGCCAGGGCGGCGCACATGGGCCAGGTGTCGCTGTCGGCGACCGGCTTCTACCGCACGCCGAAGATCCACTACGACCGCGAGCAGGCGCGCGGCCGCCCCTTCTACTACTTCGCCTTCGGCGTGGCCTGCGCCGAGGTGGTCATCGACACCCTGACCGGTGAGCACCGCCTGCTGCGCGCCGACATCCTCCACGACGTCGGCGCCTCGCTGAACCCGGCCATCGACATCGGCCAGGTCGAGGGCGGCTTCGTCCAGGGCATGGGCTGGCTGACCTGCGAGGAACTGGTGTGGGACGAGCGCGGCCGCCTGCTCACCGCCGGCCCATCCACCTACAAGATCCCCACCGCCGGCGACGTGCCGGCCGACCTGCGGGTGAAGCTGGTGGAGAACCGCCGCAACCCCGAGGACACCGTGTTCCACTCCAAGGCGGTCGGCGAGCCGCCGTTCATGCTGGCCATCTCGGTGTGGTGCGCGATCAAGGACGCCATCGCCAGCCTCGCCGACTACCGCCTGCACGCCGAGCTGGACGCCCCGGCCACGCCGGAACGGGTGCTGTGGGCCATCGACAAGCTCAGGGAGGCACGCCCATGAACGGCTGGATCGACGCCCTCGCCGAGCTGCACCGGCGCGGCGAGCCGTGCGTGCTGGTGACCGTCATCGAGGAACGCGGCTCCACCCCGCGCAGCGCCGGAGCGAAGATGCTGGTATCCGGCGGGCGCGCCTGGGACAGCATCGGCGGCGGGCACCTGGAATACCGCGCCATGCAGATCGCCCGCGACATGCTGGAGCGCGGCGCGCAGGCGCCGCAGCTGGAGCGCTTCAGCCTCGGCGCCAGCCTCGGCCAGTGCTGCGGCGGCGCCACCGTGCTGCTGTTCGAGCCGCTCGGCCGGCCGCAGGCGCGCATCGCCCTGTTCGGCGCCGGCCACGTCGGCCGCGCCCTCGCCCCGCTGCTCGCCGCCCTGCCCTGCCAGCTGCGCTGGGTCGATGCGCGCGAAAGCGAGTTCCCCGCCGAGATCCCGCCCGGAGTGGCAAGGGTGGTCAACGACGAACCGCTCGAGGAGGTCGAGCGCATGCCGCCCGGCAGCCACTTCATCGTCATGACCCACGACCACGCCCTCGACCTGCAGCTGACCGAAGCCATCCTGCGCCGCGGCGACTTCGCCTGGTGCGGCCTGATCGGCTCGCAGACCAAGCGCGCCCGCTTCGAGCACCGTCTGCGCGAGCGCGGCATCGCCGCCGGGCCGCTCGCGCGGCTGCGCTGCCCGATCGGCCTGCCCCAGGTGAAGGGCAAGCTGCCGATGGAGATCGCCATCGCCGTGGCCGGCGAGATCATCGCCAGCTACAACGGCGATCCGTGCAGTGAACTCAGGGCGACGACGCGGGCCGAGGAGCATCCCGTGTAGCGCGGGAGCGCCCTACAGATCGTCCCAGTGCGGACTGTCGTAGTCCTCGTCCGACACTTCCTCGTCGTCGGGGTCCAGCTCGTCGCGGTCGCCGGACGCGTCCTCCTCATCGTCGAAATCGCCTTCGTCGGCGAACAGCGGCGAGGACTCCTCGTCGTTGTCGAGGTACTGGTCGTGCTCCGGCTCGTAGCCGTCCGCGTCGAAATCGTCCTGCATGATCGCTCCTGTGCATCCCGATATTGAGGGGCGGCCTGTATACGCAGCAGCCCCGCTGACGTCAATCCGGGCAACGGGGTTCCCATGCGACGCCCCGGCCACCATCATGAGCGTAGTGCCACCGCTGAAGGACCACACCATGCACGCCTACCGCGCCGCCCTGCTGCACTGCCTGGCCGACCCGCACGAGGTCGGCGGCGCCGCCTGCGAGTACTTCGCGGACGGCCTGCTGGTCGTCGAGGATGGTCGGGTGAAGGCAATCGGCAATGCGGCCGAACTCCTGCCTGGCCTGCCGGCAGGCGTGGAAGTCAGCGAATACCGCGACGCGCTGATCGTCCCCGGCTTCGTCGACACCCACATCCACTTCCCGCAGGTCGGGGTGATCGGCTCCTACGGCGCCCAGCTGCTCGACTGGCTGCAGACCTACACCTTCCCCGCCGAGGCGCGCTTCGCCGACCCGGCGCACGCCCGCGAGCAGGCGGCGTTCTTTCTCCGGGAGCTGCTGCGCAACGGCACCACCACCGCGCTGGTGTTCTGCACCGTGCACCCGCAGTCGGTGGACGCCTTCTTCGCAGAGGCCGAGCGGCTCGGCCTGCGCATGATCGCCGGCAAGGTGCTGATGGACCGCAACGCCCCTGAGGAGCTGAGCGACAGCGCCGCCTCCGGCTACGACGAGAGCAAGACGCTGATCGAGCGCTGGCACGGCCGCGGCCGCCTGCACTACGCGGTGACCCCGCGCTTCGCCGCCACCAGCACGCCCGAGCAGCTCGATCTGGCCGCCCGCCTGCTGCGCGAGTACCCGGGGCTCTACCTGCACACCCACCTGGCCGAGAACCATGCGGAGATCGCATGGGTGAAGGAGCTGTTCCCCGAGCGCAGCGGCTACCTGGACGTCTACGACCACCACGGCCTGCTCGGCGCGCGCTCAGTGTTCGCCCACGCCATCCACCTATGCGACGCCGAATGCCGGCGCCTGGGCGAAAGCGGCTCGGCGGTGGCCTTCTGCCCGACCTCCAACCTGTTCCTCGGCAGCGGCCTGTTCGACCTGGCGCGGATGGACGCCCACGGCGTGCGCGTCGGCCTGGGCACCGACATCGGCGCCGGCACCAGCTTCTCGGCGCTAGCCACCCTCAACGAGGCCTACAAGGTGCTGCAGCTGCAGGGCCAGCGGCTCGATCCATTCAGGGCGCTGTACCTGGCCACCCTCGGCGGCGCCCGCGCGCTCTATTTGGACGAGCGGATCGGCAACCTGCTGCCGGGCAAGGACGCCGACTTCGTGGTCCTCGACCTCAAGGCCACCCCGCTGCTCGAGCACCGCCTGGCGCAGTCGCGCAGCCTCGCGGAAACCCTGTTCGCCCTGACCATCCTCGGCGACGACCGCGCGGTGCGCGAGACCTTCGCCGCGGGACAGTCGGTGCACCGGCGCTGAAGGAGTTCAGCCGGCCTGGCGCTCGGCGGCCTCGACCTCGCCGGCCCGCGAGTAGAGCTCGAACTGCATGTTGGCGTAGTTGCTGGCGCCGCTGAGGTCGGGGAACAGGGTCAGATGGTTGATGTTCATCTGCTCGAGGCCGCGCAGCACGCTGATGCGCTCGGCGTTGGGCAGGTAGACCTTCTTCAGTACCGCCTTCTTCGAGCCGGCGAACGCCTCGGCGATCAGCGACTCCAGCTCCTCGCCGGACTCCGAGTAAGAGAACAGGCCGTTCTGGCCGATCACCCGCGCATTCTCGTCGGAGTTGGGCGTATAGAAGCGCACCGTACGCGCAAGCCCCGGGCAGCCCTCCACCTCGTTCTTGTTCAGCGACACGATGATGCGCTTGCGGGTGTCGTCCTTGCCGGTATTGGCGAAGGCGAAGAAAGCCGCGGTATAGGGCGAGTGCGTCCAGTCCAGCAACGGCGTCAGCAGCTCGAAGTGCTGGCCGAGCGCCCACCACTCCAGGGGCTCCTCGTACTGCGGCGGGTTGGCGCCACGCTTGCCACGGATCGCCATCTTGAAGCGCTCCAGCTGCTGGCGGCGCAGCTCTTCGGTCTTGGACTTGTCGGCGATCTTGCGATCGATGGTCGACTCGAGCTTGTAGTAGTCCTTGCGATGCCCACGATGGACCCAGCCGCAACCCGGCGAGAAGGCTTCCTGGATGTAGTCGATGAAGAAGTTCCACTTGCGGATGTGGATTTCCTCGATGCCATCCCTGATCCGACTCGAGGTCCAGCGCGGTTGTTGTTGTCCATTGCTCATGGGCGTGCCCCTGACTGCGAAAACCAAAGACGACCATTGACGGCATCGCCGCTGGATATCCAGGCTCAAGCCAGCGAGCCCGGACAACAAAAAACCGGCCGCAAGGGCCGGTTCCTCGGTTTGTCGCACTGCCTTGCAGAGACAGAACGACTTGTATGGTGCCCGGAGCCGGACTCGAACCGGCATGACCTTGCGGCCGAGAGATTTTAAGTCTCCTGCGTCTACCGATTTCGCCATCCGGGCGGTAGCGCGTCGATGTGCCGCCAGCGGCACGGGGCGGACTATATACAGTCGCCCGCCTACGCTGCAAGTTCGGCTGAACTTGCCGGCAAATAAAAAGGTTCTTCGCGGGATCGTGGGGAAGAGCGGATTGACAGACAGGGAAGCAGGTAAATTGGCAGTCGCCAAACACACCAACGCCTGCCCCCTGCTGTCACCGTGCATCCTATTGATCTTGCTGCTTTCTGGCCAGGCTACGACGTTGTAGCCTGCAGCCATTCCGTCGAAAAAA